>JAGWTJ010000240.1 GCA_028869005.1 Burkholderiales bacterium
GCCGAGCCGCTGCTGACCGGCGAGATGCTCGACAGCGGCGAGGGCGCGCTCGCGCATGCCGACGGCGTGGCGCAGGTGCTGGCCACGATCGGCGCCGCGCCGTCGCTGCGCGCCGCGGCCTACCTGGTCTATGCCGGCGACTACCTGCAGCGCCCCGAGGAGGTCGTGCGCAAGGCCTTCGGCGACAGCCACGCCAGCCTGGTGACGCTGACGCGCCAGCTCATGCAGATGCAGCGCGCCGCGCGCGGCGCCGTCCTCGACGAGCCGGGGCATGCGCTGCAGACCGAACGCGTGCGCAAGATGCTGCTCGCGTTCTCGCGTGACCTGCGCGTCGTGCTGCTGCGCCTGGCTTCGCGGCTGCAGACGCTGCGCTGGCAAGCGGCGACGCGCACGCCGTGCCCGCCGGCGCTGGCGCAGGAAGCAATGCAGGTGTTCGCGCCGCTGGCCAATCGCCTCGGCATCTGGCAGATCAAGTGGGAGCTCGAGGATCTGGCGTTCCGCTTCCTGCAGCCGGACGAGTACCGCCGCGTCGCACGCCTGGTCGACGAGACGCGCGCCGGACGCGAGCGCAGCGTCGCCGCCGCGCGCGCGCAACTTGCCGCGCTGCTCGCCGGCGCCGGCATCGCGGCCGAGGTCAGCGGCCGGCCCAAGCACCTGTACAGCATCTGGAAGAAGATGCAGGGCAAGGGGCTCGACTTCGCGCGCGTGTTCGACGCGCGCGCGCTACGCGTCATCGTCGACGACGTGGCGGCCTGCTATGCGGCGCTGGCGCGCGTGCACGAACGCTGGCCGATGGTCGAAGGCGAGTTCGACGACTACATCGCGCGCCCCAAGCCCAACGGCTACCAGAGCCTGCACACCGTGGTGCGCGACGACGAGGGTCGTGCGCTCGAGGTGCAGCTGCGCACGCGCGCGATGCACGAGCACGCCGAGCACGGCGTGGCCGCGCATTGGATGTACAAGGAGGCGGGCGCGCGCGGCTATGCCGGCACGAGCGGCCTGCGCAGCGCCGGCGCTGCGGGTGCGGGCGGCTTCGAAGAGCGCATCGCCGACGCGCGCAAGGCGGTGATGCGCGAACTGCTCGCCTGGCAGCGCGACCTCGCCGAAGGCGAGCGCGGGCCGAAAGCTCCGACCCTGGACGCGGCGGGACAGCCGTTCGACGACCGCATCTACGTCTTCACGCCCGAGGCGCGCATCGTCGAGCTGCCGGCCGGCGGCACGCCGGTCGACTTTGCCTACACGCTGCACACCGAGCTCGGGCACCGCTGCCGCGGCGCCCGCGTCGACGGTGCGCTGGTGCCGCTCGACACCGCGCTGCGCTCGGGCCAGACGGTGGAGATCGTGGCTGCGAAGGAGGGTGGCCCGTCACTCGACTGGCTCAATCCCGAGCTCGGTTACCTGAGCAGCCCGCGCGCGCGCGCCAAGGTGCGCGCCTGGTTCAACGCCCGTCAGTTGCAGGAGACCATCGCGCGCGGACGCGAGGCGGTCGACAAGCTGCTGCAGCGCGAAGGCCGCACCGCACTCAAGCTCGATGCGCTGGCCGAGCAACTCGGTTTCAAGAGCGCCGAGGGTTTGTTCGAGGTGGTGGGCAAGGACGAGTTCTCGCTGCGCCACATCGAGAACCTGCTCAAACCGGCCGAACCGGCGCCGGATGCCGACCGCATCGCATTGCAGCGGCCGCGCAGCCAGGGCATGCGCGGCAGCGTGCTGGTGGTCGGCGTCGACTCGCTGCTGACGACGCTGGCGCGCTGCTGCCGGCCGGCGCCGCCGGACGCCATCGGCGGCTACGTCACGCGCGGCAAGGGCGTGGCCATCCACCGGCGCGACTGCAGCAACTTCCACCACATGAGCCAGACGCAGCCCGATCGCGTCATCGAGGTGCAATGGGGTCAGGGCCAGGGCCAGGGCGGCGCCGGGGCGGTCGCCGTCTACCCGGTGGACGTCATCGTCGAGGCGAGCGATCGGGCCGGACTACTGCGCGACATCTCGGAAGTCTTCGCCAAGGATCGGGTCAACGTCATCGGCGTGCAGTCGCAAAGCGCCAGGGATCGCTCGACCGCCTGGATGACCTTCACCGTCGAAATCCCCGACGCGGGCCGCCTTGCAGCCGTACTCGCCCAGGTGCGCCGGGTCGCGGGCGTTCGCAACGCCAGGCGCAAGTAGAGGACCCGATCGAGAGCGACGCGCCCGGATCGGCGCGTCGCTTCGTGTAGACTCCCGCCCCTCGCAGGCGCGTAGCTCAGCTGGTTAGAGCACCACCTTGACATGGTGGGGGTCGGAGGTTCGAGTCCTCTCGCGCCTACCAGGTTCGACAGCCGGCAAGTCCCGCACTGCGGACTTGCCGGCTTTTTCGTGGCTGTCAATCAACGGGGCGGGCGCCCCGGCCCCTGGCTGCCGTCGGCGCGCGCCGCGAGGTACGCGTACAGATCGATGACATGCGCGTTGACGTTCGGCTCGTCGCGCCAGGCCGGCATCGTCACGGCGCCCGCGTGGCGCGCCACGATCTCCTCGACCAGTGTCTCGCGTGCGGTGCTCGTGTCGCCCTCGCCCGCAACGATCCAGCGGTAGCGCAACAGGACCACGTCGACGAACTGGCGCGGGCCCATGCCGGAGACGCGAGCCATCAGATCCGGGGCCGACGCGCTGCCGCCGGCATCGGTGCCGTGGCAACTCGCGCAGTGGCCTTGATAGATGCGCCAACCTGTATACACCGAGCCCGGCGGCGCCGAGTCGCGCGCGAGTTGCTGCGCCGGCTGGCGGTTCTGCACTTCGACGCTGCAGCCGACGGACACCAGCAGGGCCGCGAGCGCCGCCGCCGCCGTCGCCGTCGCGGCGAGCGCGCTGCGACGGCTGAGACGGTTGCGTCGGCTGTTCGAACGGCGACTCGCGTCCATTTGTTTCTCCCGTGCTGGCGAGGCCGTCCGTGCGACGGCGACAGGCGCAGGCTAGCGCGAGTGCGGCACGACCCGTTGACTGCGGTCAAGCGTGCTCGTGGGTCGCGCGGCGGGGCAACGGATCGGACCCACGCGACGCGGCTTTCGCCGCAGGTCTCGCGGCTTGCCGCCGTCCGTCGCCCCCGACCTCTACGCGCAATGCTGGCAATATCGGCGCCATGAACGATCGCATGGCGCTGCTCGAGGACATCGTGCAACTGGCACGCCTTGCCGGCCACGAGATCCTGGCCGTGACGCGCGGGGCGCTCGGCGTGCAGCACAAGGCCGACGGCTCGCCGGTGAGCGATGCCGATCGGTGCGCCGAGGCGGTCGTGCTCGCCGGGCTGGCGCGCCTCGCACCGTCCTGGCCGGTGGTCGCCGAAGAGGCCTTCGCACGCGGCGAGAGGCCGGCGGTGGGCGCACGCTGGTGGCTCGTCGACGCACTCGACGGCACACGCGAATTCATCGCCGGCAGCGGCGAGTACACGGTCAACATCGCGTTGGTCGAGCAGGGCGTGCCGACGCTCGGCGTCGTGCTGGCGCCCGCGCTCGACCGCTGCTGGCTGGGGCTGGCGGGGCAGGGCGCCTGGGCCGAGACGGGCGGCGAGGCGCGACGCCGCATCCACGTGCGCGCGGTGCCGGCGGACGGACCGGTGGCGACGCTCAGTCGACACCACGGCGAGGCCGGCCGCACCGAAGTCTGGCTGGCGCACGAGGGCGTGCGCGCGCGCGTGCTGGCAGGCTCGTCGCTCAAGTTCGGCCTGATCGCCTGCGGCGAGGCCGACGTGTACCCGCGCTTCGGGCGCACGATGGAGTGGGACACCGCGGCCGGCCACGCCGTGCTGGCCGCGGCCGGGGGCTCGGTGTGCGATCTCGCGGGCGGCGCGCTGCGCTACGGCCGGCCTGGCCACGAGAACCCGGAGTTCGTGGCACGCGGGGGGCAATCGTCCGGCGGGGGATAATCGCGCACCGCCGGCGGCCTCGCAGCCGCCTCTTTGGACTCGACGCCGCGGCGCCGAGCGATCGACCAGCGAGCGACCAGCGAGCGAGGGACCGAGCCCATGCCTTCCAAACGCCGAGCCGATGCGCCTGCGCCGCCCGACGCGCAGGCGTCCACCGAACCCGCGCTGCGCAGCCTCAAGAAGTACCCGAACCGGCGCCTGTACGACACGCTGACCAGCAGCTACATCACGCTGGCCAACGTCAAGAAGATGGTGCTGGCCGGCGAGGACTTCGAGGTGCGCGACGCCAAGAGCGGCGAAGACCTGACGCGCAGCATCCTGCTGCAGATCATCCTCGAGGAGGAGTCGGGCGGCGTGCCGATGTTCAGCACGCAGATGCTGGCGCAGATCATCCGTTTCTACGGCCATGCGATGCAGGGCCTGATGGGCTCGCTGCTGGAGAAGAACCTGGCGGCGTTCGCCGAGATGCAGGGCCGCCTGCTCGAGCAGAGCAAGGGCCTGTACGACCCGCGTTCGCTGACGCCCGAGGCCTGGACGCAGTTCCTGAGCGGCCAGGCGCCGATGCTGCAGAACCTGATGTCGAGCTACGCCGAGCAGGGCCGCGCGCTGTTCGAGCAGATGCAGCGCGGCGCGGTGTTCCCCGGCATGCCGGGCTTCCCGCCGGGCAAGAAGTAGCCGCGTCGCGTTCTGCCCGCCTGCGGCGCGCGCGGGCATCGCCCACAATCCACCGGATGTCCGTCGATTCAGCCGCGGCCCCAGCCGCCGCGCCCAAGATCGGATTCGTCTCGCTCGGGTGCCCGAAGGCGCTGACCGACTCCGAACTCATCCTCACGCAGCTCACCGCCGAGGGCTACGCGACGAGCAAGACCTTCGACGGCGCCGATCTGGTGATCGTCAACACCTGCGGCTTCATCGACGAGGCGGTGCAGGAGAGCCTGGACGCCATCGGCGAGGCGCTGGCCGACAACGGCCGCGTCATCGTCACCGGCTGCCTCGGCCGGCGCGCCGGCGCGCACGGCGGCACCTTGGTGCAGGATGTGCACCCCAAGGTGCTCGCCGTCACCGGCCCGCAGGCCACGCAGGAGGTGATGGACGCGGTGCACCGGCACTGCCCGAAGCCGCACGACCCGTTCGTCGATCTGGTGCCGCCGGCCGGCATCAAGCTCACGCCGCGGCACTACGCGTACCTGAAGATCAGCGAGGGCTGCAACCACCGCTGCACCTTCTGCATCATCCCGAGCCTGCGCGGCGACCTCGT
>JAGWTJ010000241.1 GCA_028869005.1 Burkholderiales bacterium
GTGCGCCTTCGTGCTCGGCATTCCCGAGCACAAGCTGCGCGTCGTCGCGCCCGACGTGGGCGGCGGCTTCGGCTCCAAGATCTTCCTCTACGCCGAGGAGACGGCGCTCGTGTGGGCGAGCAAGAAGGTCGGTCGGCCGATCAAGTGGACGGCCGAGCGCAGTGAGTCGTTCATGGCCGACGCGCACGGCCGCGACCACGCCACCAAGGTCGAGCTGGCGCTGGACGCGCAGGGCAACTTCCTGGCGATGCGCGTCAAGACCATCGCCAACCTCGGCGCCTACCTCTCCACCTTCGCGTCGTCGGTGCCGACCATCCTGTACGCGACGCTGCTCGCGGGCCAGTACAAGACGCCGGCCATCTACGCCGAGGTCAAGGCGGTGTTCACCAACACCGCGCCGGTGGACGCCTACCGCGGCGCCGGCCGGCCCGAGGCGAGCTACGTCATCGAGCGCATCGTCGAACAGGCCGCGCGCGACCTGAAGATGGATCCGGCCGCGCTCCGGCGCCGCAACTTCATCACCACCTTCCCGTACGCGACACCGGTGGGCCTGACCTACGACACCGGCAACTACGCGGCGCACCTGGACAAGGTGATCGAGCTGGCCGACGTCGCCGGTTTCGCGGCGCGCAAGGCGGCGTCGGCGGCCAAGGGCATGAAGCGCGGCCTCGGCTACAGCTGCTACATCGAGGCCTGCGGCCTGGCGCCGTCGAACATCGCCGGCGCGCTCGGCGCACGGGCCGGCCTGTTCGAAGCCGGCGAGGTACGCGTGCATCCGACCGGCACCGTCACCGTCTTCACCGGCTCGCACAGCCACGGCCAGGGCCACGAGACGACGTTCGCGCAGGTGGTGGCGGGGCGCCTGGGCATCCCGGTGGAAAGCGTCGAGATCGTGCACGGCGACACCGGCCGCGTGCCGTTCGGCATGGGCACCTACGGCAGCCGCTCGCTGGCGGTGGGCGGCACGGCGATCGTCAAGGCGGTCGACAAGATCATCGCCAAGGGCAAGAAGATCGCCGCCCACCTGCTCGAAGCCGCCGACGGCGACATCGAGTTCGAGGGCGGCGAGTTCAAGGTGCGCGGCACCGACAAGAAGCTCGCCTTCGGCCAGATCGCGCTGACGGCCTACGTGCCGCACAACTACCCGCTCGACAAGCTCGAGCCGGGGCTCGACGAAAGCGCCTTCTACGACCCGACCAACTTCACCTATCCGTCGGGCAGCTACGTCTGCGAGGTCGAGGTCGATCCGGCCACCGGCGTCACGCGCGTCGAGCGCTTCACCGCGGTCGACGACTTCGGCAATCTCGTCAACCCGATGATCGTCGAGGGCCAGGTGCACGGCGGCATCGCGCAGGGCCTCGGGCAGGCGATGCTCGAAGGCTGCGTCTACGATCCCGACTCGGGCCAGCTGCTCACCGGCAGCTACCTCGACTACGCGATGCCGCGCGCCGACGACCTGCCCAGCTTCAAGGTCGACCACACGGTCACGCCCTGCACGCACAACCCGCTGGGCGTCAAGGGCTGCGGCGAGGCCGGTGCGATCGGCTCGCCGCCGGCCTTCATCAACGCGCTCACCGACGCCCTCGGCGTGCGCGACATCGCGATGCCGGCGACGCCCGAGCGCGTCTGGCGCGTTGCCAACGGACTGGCCTGAACGCAAAGCGAGGAACGGATCATGTATGCCTTCAACTACCTCCGTCCCGCCGACGTCGCGGCGGCCGCCGCTGCGCTGAGCGGTGATTCGCGCTACCTGGCCGGCGGCCAGAGCCTGGTGCAGTCGATGAAGCTGCGCCTGGCCTCGGCCGAGAACCTGGTGGACCTGGGCGCCATCGTGTCGCTGCGCGGCATCAAGGCCGATGCCGCGGGCGTCACCATCGGCGCCATGACCACGCACGCCGAAGTCGCCGCCTCGGCCGCGGTGCGCCAGGCCATTCCGGCACTGGCGGCGCTGGCCGGCGGCATCGGCGACGCGCAGGTGCGCAACATGGGAACGATCGGCGGCTCGGTGGCCAACGCCGATCCGGCCGCCGACTACCCGGCCGCGCTGCTCGGTCTGGGTGCCACGGTGCATACAAACAAGCGCACCATCGCCGCCGACGGCTTCTTCAAGGGCCTGTACGAGACGGCGCTGGAGCCGGGCGAACTCATCACCGCGGTGCAGTTCCCGCGGCCGGCCAAGGCCGGCTACATGAAGTTCCGGCAGCCGGCGTCGCGCTTCGCGCTGGTGGGCGTGTTCGTCAGCCAGGGCGCGGGCGGCGTGCGAGCGGCCGTCACCGGCGCCAAGGCGGCGGCGTACCGCGACGCCGCGCTCGAAGCGGCGCTGAGCAAGAGCTTCACGCCCGCCGCCGCGCAGGCGGTCAAGGTGTCGGCCGACGGCATGAACGCCGATCTGCACGCCTCGGCCGAATACCGCGCCGCGATGGTGTCGGTGATGGCTGCGCGCGCCGTGGCCGCGGCCAACGGCGGCTGAGCACGGGCGTGGGGGTTCGACGATGACGGATGTCGACGGCGAGCGACGAAAACACGTCGCTTCCGTCGACGAGGTCATCACGCTGCTCGCCGCGCAGAGCTACATCTGCGACCGGCGCCTGGCGACCTCGATCTTCCTCGCGCTCGAGCTGCAGCGCCCGCTCTTCCTCGAAGGCCAGCCCGGCGTCGGCAAGACCGAGCTGGCCAAGGCGCTGGCGGCGGCGCTCGGCACCGAGCTGCTGCGCCTGCAGTGCTACGAGGGCCTGGACGTCGCGCAGACCGCCTACGAGTGGAACGTGGCGCGCCAGATGCTCGAGATCCGTCTGGCCGAAGCGGCACACGAAGTCGACCACGACCGCCTGGCGCGCAGCCTGTACGACCGTTCGATGCTGATCGAGCGTGCACTGCTCAAGGCGCTGACGCAGCCGCGCTCGCCGGTGCTGCTGATCGACGAGCTCGACCGCGCCGACGAGCCGTTCGACGCCTTCTTGCTCGAAGTGCTGGCCGAGAACCAGCTCACCATCCCCGAGCTGGGCGTGGTCAAGGCCGAGGCGCCGCCGATCACGCTCATCACCAGCAACCGCACGCGCGAGATCCACGACGCGTTGAAGCGCCGCTGCCTGTATCACTGGGTCGAGTACCCGACGATCGAACGCGAGCTGCAGATCGTCGCGCTCAAGGCGCCGGGTGCCGGTGAGCGGCTGTCGCGCCAGGTGGTCGAGTTCGTGCAGCGTATGCGCGGCATGGATCTGTTCAAGTCGCCGGGCGTGGCCGAGACCATCGACTGGACGAACGCGCTGGTGGCGCTGAACACGATCGACCTCGACCCCGACGCGGTCGACGACACGCTGGGCGTGCTGCTCAAGTACCAGGACGACATCGCGAAGGTGCAGGGCGGCGCGATCGGCCCGCTGCTCGACGAGCTGCGCGCCAAGGCGCTGCTGTAGCGGCGACGGGCGCGGTCGTGATCGTCCGCAACCTCACCCAGTTCGCACGCGTGCTGCGCCGTGCCGGCATCGGCGTCGGCCCCGACCGCGTGCTCGCCGCCGTCCGCGCGGTGGAGGCGGTGGGACTGGCGCGGCGCGACGACGTGCACGCCGCGCTCGGCGCGGTCATGCTCGACCACCACGACCAGCAGGCGGTGTTCGACGCCGCCTTCGAGGCTTTCTGGCGCGACCCCAAGCTGCTCGAACGCATGATGTACCTGCTGCTGCCCCGGGTCGAGCGGCACGGCCAGAAGGAGCCGCCCAAGCGCGCCAACCGCGTCGCCGAGGCGCTCGCCGCGACCAAGCCGCGTCACGACGCGCCCAAGCCCGATGCGGCGGGTGAAGAGCAGACACGCTTCGAGGCGAGCTTTACCTGGTCCGACCGCGAACGGCTGCAGCATGCCGACTTCGAGACCATGACCAGCGCCGAGTTCGAGGCCGTCAGGGCGCTGGTCGAGCGGCTGCCGCCGCCGTTCGCGCCGGTGCAGCGCCGCCGCCGCCAGCCGGCCGCGCGCGGCCGCATGGACCTGCGCGCCACGCTGCGCCGCATGGCGCGCGCACCGCACACGCTGGTGCCGCAGTACATGCAGCCAAGCGAAGAATTGCCGGCGGCGGTGGTGCTGCTCGACATCTCGGGCTCGATGGAGCGCTACGCGCGCATGTTCCTGTACTACGCGCACGGCCTGATCCAGCGCCGCTACCGGCTGCAGGTCTTCACCTTCGGCACGCGCCTCACCCACATCACGCGCGCGCTGCGCGTGCACGACCCCGATGCCGCGATGGCCGCCGCCGCCGCGCAGGTCGCCGACTGGAACGGCGGCACGCGCATCGCGTCGTCGCTCGAGGAGTTCAACCGCGTCTGGGCACGGCGTGTGCTGGCCGGCAACGCGGCGCTGCTGCTGGTGAGCGATGGACTCGATCGCGACGAGCACGGCGATCTCGACCGGGCCGCAGCACACCTGCGGCTGCTCGCGCACGAGATCGTCTGGCTCAACCCGCTGCTGCGCTTTTCGGGCTTCGAGCCGCGCGCGGCGGGCATCCGTGCGCTGCTGCCGCAGGTCGACCGTTTCCTGCCCGTTCACAATCTGGCGAGCCTGGCCGACCTGGGCCGGGCCTTGGCTGCGCCGCGTCGGCGCGTGGGACCCGAGAGATGGAACTGAAAGGCGAACGACTCATCCCCGCAGCCGCCGAGCGCACCTGGGCGGCGCTCAACGACCCCGTGATCCTCAAGGCCTGCATCGCCGGCTGCGAGCAGCTCGAGGCCGCCGGCGACAACGCCTTTACCGCGGTGCTGGCGGTGCGCATCGGACCGGTCAATGCGCGCTTTCGCGGCAACCTGACGCTCACCGACATCGTCGCGCCGACGCGCTACACGATCCACTTCGAGGGCCAGGGCGGCGTCGCCGGTTTCGGCAAGGGTTCGGCGCAGGTCACGCTTGCCCCTGAAGGCGCAGGGCAGACCCGGCTCGGATATAGCGCCCAGGCGCAGGTCGGTGGCAAGATCGCCCAGGTGGGCTCGCGCCTCGTCGACGCGGCGGCAGCCAAGGTGGCCGGCGACTTCTTCGATGCCTTCGAGGCCAGGCTGCGCAGCGAAGGCGAGGCCGCTGCGCCGCCGGTGCCGGCAGCGCGGGCGCCCGGCTTGCCGACTTGGCTGTGGGTGGTCGGCGCCGG
>JAGWTJ010000242.1 GCA_028869005.1 Burkholderiales bacterium
GCCGGCCGCGGCGTGCCCTTCCACATCGAGAACCAGGACACCTATGCCATCGTCAAGCGCCTGGTGCCCGAGGGCCAGACGATGTGCAGCCTGTGCTCGCGCCTGCGCCGCGGCATCCTGTACCGTGTGGCGAGCGAACTCGGCGCCACCAAGATCGCGCTCGGCCACCACCGCGACGACATCGTCGTGACGATGTTGATGAACATGTTCTTCGGCGGACGCCTGAAGGGCATGCCGCCCAAGCTGGTGAGCGACGACGGCCGCCACGTCGTGATCCGGCCGCTGGCCTACGTCGCCGAGACCGACCTCGAGCGCTGGGCCGCGCATCGCGCCTTCCCCATCATCCCGTGCAGCCTGTGCGGCAGCCAGGAGAACCTGCAGCGCGTGCAAGTCAAGAAGATGCTGCGCGAATGGGAGCGGCAGTACCCGGGACGCAGTGACAACATGCTGCGCGCGCTCTCGCACGCGGTACCTTCGCACCTGATGGACCGCAGGCTCTATCCCTTCACCGCGCTCGAGCCCAGCGGCGTGCCCGACGCGATGGGCGACATCGCGTTCGACGAAGATCCCTGCGCGCCGCCGGGCGCCGAGGCGCCGATCACGCTGACGCGCGACCCGCGCGACCTGCACGAACCGCACGAGGAGGACGACGCATGACTGCCGCCTTCGGTTTGCGCGCACGCCGCCTGCTGCTGGCCGCCTCGGCGGCCGCGCTCGCGCTGCTCGCCGGCTGCGCGGCGCTGCGCAGCGTGGCGAGCGAGGTATCCACCTTCGGCGACTGGCCCGCCGACCGCAAGCCCGGCACCTACGCCTTCGACCGCCTGCCCTCGCAGCAGGCGCAGCCGGCCGAGGCCGACGCCGCCGAGGCCGCGGTGCGCCCGGCGCTGGCCAAGGCCGGCTTCGTGCCGGCCGCCGCCGGCCAGCCGCCCGACGTGCTGGTGCAAGTGGGCGTGCGCCTGACGCGCACCGACTACAGCCCCTGGGGCGACCCGCTGTGGTGGCCCGGCGGCTACGGCTACTGGCGGCGCGGACCGTGGATCGGTTCGCCCTGGGCATTCGGCGCGCGCTACGAGGCCTCGCGCTACGAGCGTGAAGCCGCACTGCTGATCCGCGACCGCGCCAGCGGCAAGCCGCTGTTCGAGGCGCGCGCCAGCAACGAAGGCGGCACCACAGGCGACGGGGAGACGCTGAGCGCGATGTTCGAGGCCGCGCTGATGGACTTCCCGAAGACCGGCGTCAATCCGCGCCGCGTCGTGGTGACGCCGGGCGAGGCGGCACGCTGAGCGGCGCCGACGCGCGCTCGAATATCGCCCGCAGGCACGCCGGCTCAGGAGCCATGAGCCGCCGCAGGCCCGCTGCGCGCCGCTGTCGCCATCAGCGCGCGCAGGTCGCCCTCCCAGCCTTCGAGCGTCTGGCGCGCATGCCGGCGCTGCGCTGCCGTGGTCGCGTTGTGCAGGCGCGCGACGAGGGCGCAGTTGTAGTCGGTCAGGCGATGCTGGGCAGCGCGGTAGGCGGGGTCGGGCGAGCTCTCGCTGCGCTCGGCCAGAGCGCGCAAGGCGGCGACGCGCGCGTCGAGGTCGGCCTTGTCTTCGACCAGCCGGCGCAGCGTGGCGACGGTGTCGCGCTGGCGCGCCTGGCGCTCGCGGATCCACGCCTGCGGGTCGAACGGCGAGGCCGCCACGCCGTCGGCAAGCACCTTGCGCTGCGCCTCGCCGAGCCGGCCGTAGACCTGCTCGGCGCGATCGAGCGCACGCTTTAGCGCCGCGGCCTGCCGCTTTGCCGGATCGGGCTGCAGATAGTCCTCGCGCAGGTGGTCGATGTTCTTGACGTAGCGCCGCTCGAGGTGGCGCAGCTGCGCGTCGCTCAGGCCGGGCACGAGGTCGGCGCCGAGCACCAGCGCGCGATCGAGCGCCGGGTCGAGCCGCTCTCTGGCCTGCGCCCACAGCCGGCACATCGCGGCCGCGTTCGTCGGCTCGAGCGCCTGGGCCTGCGTGGCCTCCAGCAGCGCGGCGTAGCCCGACAGTTGCGTGGCGCGATGCCAGTCGAACCAGCGATCGATGGCGGCGCGCGCGGCGACGGACTGCTCGCGCGGGAAATCCAGGTAGTCGTCGAGCCACCACCACGCCAGTTGCGCTCCGTGGTTGTAGGTGAGGCGAACTGCACTGCAGCCGGCGAGCGCCAGCGCGGCGGCGACCAGCAGCATGCCGATAATCCGCCTTCGCAATTCACCAGACACGCTGCGAGACCCCTGCATGGCAATCAACGTCGTGATCATGGCTGCCGGCAAGGGCACGCGCATGAAGTCCGCACACCCCAAGGTGCTGCACCGGCTGGCCGCAACGACGCTATTGCAGCATGTCCTCGCGGCCGCGGCGCCGCTGGGCGCGCAGCGTACGGTGATCGTCACCGGCCACGGCGCCGACGCGGTCGAGGCGAGCGTCGCCGGCAGCGGCGCCGTCTGCGTGCGACAGCAGCCGCAGCTGGGCACCGGCCACGCGGTGCAGCAGGCGGTGCCGGCGCTGGACGCGGACAACGCGACCACGCTCGTGCTCAATGGCGACGTGCCGCTCATCCGCACCGAGACGGCCGCCGCGCTGGTGACGGCGTGCGGCGGCACGCGCCTGGCGCTGCTCACCGTCGAGCTGGCCGATCCGAGCGGCTACGGCCGCATCGTGCGCGACGGCGACGCGGTGCGCGCCATCGTCGAGCACAAGGATGCGAGCGCGGCCGAGCGGCAACTGCGCGAGGTCTACACCGGCATCATGGCCGCGCCCACCGCGCTGCTCGCGCGCTGGGTGATGGCCCTGAAGAACGACAACGTGCAGCGCGAGTACTACCTCACCGACATCGTCGCGATGGCGGTGGCCGAAGGCGTGCCGGTGGTGGCCAGCCGCGCGAGCGACGAGACCGAGGTGCTGGGCGTGAACAGCCCGGCACAGCTGGCCGAGCTCGAGCGCCGGCTGCAGCGCCGCCGCGCCGAAGCACTGATGGAGGCTGGCGTGCGCCTGGCCGATCCGGCGCGCTTCGATCTGCGCGGCACGCTCGAGTGCGGCAGCGACGTCGAGATCGACGTCAACTGCATCTTCGAAGGCGCGGTGCAGCTCGGCGACGACGTGCGCATCGGCGCCCATTGCGTGATCCGCGATGCGACCGTCGGCGCCGGTGCGGTGATCCATCCGTTCACGCATATCGAAGGCGCCACGGTCGGCCCCGGCGCGCTGGTGGGTCCGTTCGCGCGACTGCGCCCCGGCGCCGAACTCGGCCGCGACGTGCACATCGGCAACTTCGTCGAGGTCAAGAACAGCACGTTGGCTGCGGGTGCCAAGGCCAACCACCTCGCCTACCTCGGCGACGCCACGGTCGGCGAGCGCGTCAACTACGGCGCCGGCAGCATCACCGCCAACTACGACGGCGCGAACAAGCACCGCACGGTGATCGGCGCCGACGCGCACATCGGCAGCAACTGCGTGCTGGTGGCGCCGGTCACCATCGGCGCGGGCGCCACCATCGGCGGCGGCTCGACCATCGCCAAGGACGCGCCACCGGCGCAGCTCACGGTGGCGCGCGCCAAACAGGTGACGCTTACCGGCTGGCAGCGGCCGAAGAAGGCGGCCAAGAAGGGCTGAAGGCCGGGCGCAGGCGACACGGCGAGTGCCGTACACGCGGCGCAGTCCGCGCAGCGAGCGCCGTTCACGCGGGACAGTCCGCGCGCCCGCGCCTCAGCCTGCCGCAGCGTCGGTTCGGTCCTGCTCGACCACCTGCGCCGCCAGGCACAGGTCTTCCCAGGCGCGCGCCTTGTCGGTGAGGTTGCGCAGCAGATAGGCCGGGTGGTACGTGACGACCAGTGGCACGCCCTGGTAGCGGTGCACGCGGCCGCGCAGGCGGCCGATGGCCTCGTTCGTGCGCAACAGCGACTGCACGGCGAAGCGCCCCATCGCGAGGATGATGCGCGGCTGCACGAGCTCGATCTGGCGCGACAGGAAGGGCTCGCAGGCGGCGAGTTCGTCGGGCTGCGGATTGCGGTTGCCGGGCGGGCGGCACTTGAGCGTGTTGGCGATGAAGACGCGCCGCGCCGGATCACCGTCGGCGGCGCGCGACAGGTCGAGCGCGCGCAGCATGGCGTCGAGCAACTGGCCGGCGGCCCCGACGAAGGGCTCGCCCTGCACGTCTTCCTGCGCGCCCGGCGCCTCGCCGATCACCATCCAGCGCGCATGCTCGTGGCCGACGCCGAACACCGTCTGCTTGCGGCTTTCGCAGAGGCGGCAGGCGCGACAGGCGGCGACGGCCTCGCGCAGCGCGGACCAATCGAGTCCGGCGACGGCAGCGGGCAACGCGTGCGGCGTGGCAACGGGCAACGCGAGCGGCGCGTCGGCGGGCAACACGTGCGGCGCCTCGCCTTGCGCCATGTCCGCCGGCATCGTCGGCAGCGCCTGCGCGGGCGCCGTCGCGGGCCGCACTGGCCGTTCCGGCGGCGCCGGCGCAGGCGCCGTCGGCACGAACAGCCGCACGCCCATCGCGCGCAGCATCGCCAGTTGGCGCTCGGACCAGGCCATCACGCGCTCGGCGCAGCGACGCTGCGGCTCATCAGGATCGCGTCCTCGCGTCCCTCGGCCGCCGGGTAATAGCCGCGCCGGCGGCCGACGACGACGAAGCCGCGTCGCACGTACAGCGCCATCGCCCGCTCGTTGCTCGCGCGCACCTCGAGCCACAGCCTGGGCAGGCCGCGCACGCTGGCGTGCGCGGCCACGGCATCGAGCAGCCGCGTGCCGTGACCCTGCCCCTGCCGGTGCGGCGCGATCGTGATGTTGAGCAGGTGCATCTCGTCGACCCCGGGCAGCGCGACGAAGTAGCCGATCACGCGCTCGTCCTCGAGCACCTCGGCCAGATGCGATGCGGCGAGCGAGTCGATGAAGTTGCCGCGCGTCCACGCAAAGCCGTAGGCGCTCGCCTCGATCGCGCCGACGGCATCGACATCGTGCAGCGTCATCGGGCGCAGCCGCGGCGCCGCGGTCGCCGGCACCGCGTTCACGGCGCGGCGCCCGCGACGCGAACGGCCTTCGCCGCGTCGCGCTCGGCGGTGGTGAGCGCGACCTTGTCGCGCAGGTAGACCGGCAGCGCGGCCGCC
>JAGWTJ010000243.1 GCA_028869005.1 Burkholderiales bacterium
CTGGGCCACTTCCGTCGCCCGCTCCCATGACCCGTTTTCCTGGGAGCGGGCTACCGAAAAGAATAGAAACATCGGAACGGTATTCGTCGCTCGCCCCAGAAGTCCGCGGCGTCGCGGAAGACCTCGAGCAACTGTTCGCGCGCCTCGCGGTCGAAGCGCGGGTTGTCGGGCAACTGCTCGAGCACGACGACGAAGCCCGGCTGCTGGCCCGACTTGTTGACCAGGTCGGTCATGCAGTCGAACAGTGCGTCGAGGTTCTTGCCGAAGTGCGGCGGGAACGTGAACGCGTCGGCGATGCGCTCGAGCAGTTCCTGCTTGGTCTGCGCGCCGCCGAGGTTGGCGTAGAGGAAGTGCTGGCCGGCCTCGGCGGCCGCCTGCATCAGGTCGGCGACGCGGTAGGCGCGGATGGCCTGGACGATGTTGGGTCGGATGGTCTGCAACTGCACGGTCGCGTTCCCCCTGGGTTCTTGAAGTCTGGAAGATCGGTGATGCGGGATAGGCCTCGTGCCGCTTCGTCATTCGACGATGTGGCGGAAGCTCGTGTAATGGTCGGCGGTGTAGTAGCAGGCCTTGGGCGTCGCCGGCGGCGCGCCGCCGCAGACGATGCGGCGCGCGCCGCGGTTGTGCGATCCTGGGGTCTTCACGGTGTATTCGTGGTAGTAGCCACGGGCTCTGGCAGGCAACTGGCGCTCGCGGTTGCCGAACACGATGCCGTCCTTCGGGTAGGGAAACGGCCCGCCCGCCTGAATCAGCCGGTAGGTCCGTTGCGCTTCGTCGGGCAGGGTGGCCAGCGTTACCGCCTGCGTCTGCGCCGACGTCGAACCGGCAGGAGGCCTGGCATGGACCGCGGAGGTTCCCGCTCCGACCGCCAGCGTCAGCGCAACGGCCAGACCCAGCTTCTGAACTGCCCTGCGCACCTCTGCCCTGCGCACCTCGGCGCTGCGCAACTGGCCGCCCGTCGGGGCTTGGCCGGAAAGAGCCACGGGTTTACCCTGAAAAAAACAGCGCGTATGGTAGTTGAACCACCTCGAAAACTCAAGGCCGGGATCGGCGCCGGGGCTATTGGATGCTTAAATTAGTGTGCGCACACATGTCGTGTCAGCACGGTGGATACAGATCCGAGTCCCTGCCACCCCGAGTCAGGCGGGCGCGCAGCCGCCTACGAGCGCGCTGCTAGGCGGTGGCGAGGGCCGCGCGCCCTGCGTCGGCGTCGGCGACGGTGAGTGCGGTCAGGTTGACGATGCGCCGCACGGTCGCCGAGGGCGTCAGGATGTGCACCGGGCGCGCCGCGCCGAGCAGTACCGGGCCGATGGCGATGCCGCCGCCGGCGGCGGTCTTGAGCAGGTTGTAGGCGATGTTGGCGGCGTCGATGCCGGGCAGCACGAGCAGGTTGGCGTCACCCTGCAGCGTGCTGCGCGGCATCGCCTTGCGCCGCAGCGCAGCATCGAGCGCGACGTCGCCGTGCATCTCGCCGTCGACGTCGAGCCAGGGCGCGTGCTCGCGCAGCAGTGCCAGCGTGCGCCGCATCTTCACCGCGCTCGGCTCGTTGCTGGTGCCGAAGTTGCTGTGCGACAGCAGCGCCGCCTTGGGCGCGATGCCGAAGCGGCGCATCTCCTCGGCCGCCATCACCGTGATCTCGCACAGCTCCTCGGCGCTCGGGTCGGCGTTGACGTGGGTGTCGACGAGGAACACCTGGCGCCCCGGCAGCATCAGGCCGTTCATGCAGGCATAGACGCTCACGTCCTGGTGCGTGCGCTGGCTGCCGCCTGCGCGCTTGCCGATGACCTGGTCGATGTAGTGCAGGTGGTCGTGCGTCGTGCCCCAGGTGCCGCACAGCATGCCGTCGACGTCGCCGTGGTGCAGCAGCATGCAGCCGATCAGCGTCAGGCGCCGGCGCATGTCGATCTTGGCCATCTGCACCGTGACGCCCTTGCGCTCGGTCATGCGGTGGTAGGTGCTGTAGAAGTCGCGGTAGCGCGGGTCGTTCTCGACGTTGACGACGTCGTAGTCGGCGCCCTCGTGCAGCCGCAGCCCGAAGCGCTCGATGCGCTTGACGATGACGGCCGGTCGGCCGATCAGGGTCGGCCGCGCCAGGCCTTCGTCGACCACCACCTGCGCAGCGCGCAGCACGCGCTCCTCCTCACCCTCGGCGTAGGCGACGCGGCGCGCCTTGGCGCGCTTGGCCAGCGTGAAGATGGGACGCATCGTCTGGCCCGAGGCGTAGACGAAGCTCTGCAGCTTCTCGCCGTAGGCCTCCCAGTCGGTGATCGGCCGCAGCGCCACGCCCGACTCGGCCGCCGCGCGCGCCACCGCCGGCGCGATCTTGATCATCAGGCGTGGATCGAACGGCTTGGGGATGAGGTATTCGGGCCCGAAGGCCAGGCTCTCGCCGGCGTAGGCCGCCGCCACCACCTCGCTTTGCTCGGCGCGTGCCAGTTCGGCGATGGCGCGCACGGACGCGATCTCCATCGCGTCGTTGATGGTCGTCGCGCCGCAGTCGAGCGCGCCGCGGAAGATGTACGGGAAGCACAGGACGTTGTTGACCTGGTTCGGGTAGTCGGTGCGCCCGGTGGCGATCAGCGCGTCGTCGCGCACCGCCTTGACCTCTTCGGGCAGGATCTCCGGCGTCGGGTTGGCCAGCGCGAAGATGATCGGCCGCGCCGCCATGCGCGCCACCATCTCACCCTTGAGCACGCCGCCGGCCGACAGACCGAGGAAGACGTCGGCGCCGGCGATCACTTCGGCCAGCGTGCGCAGCGGCGTGGCCTGCGCGAACTGCGCCTTGTCCTCGTCCATCAGCTCGGTGCGGCCGCGCCAGACGACGCCGGCCAGATCGGTGACCCAGATGTTCTCGCGCGCCACGCCGAGCTTGACGAGCAGCCGCAGGCACGACAGCGCGGCGGCACCGGCGCCGCTGGCGACGAGCTTGATGCGCTCGATCGGCTTGCCGGTCACCGCCAGCGCGTTGAGCAGCGCCGCGGCGACGACGATGGCGGTGCCGTGCTGGTCGTCGTGGAAGACCGGGATCTTCATGCGCTCGCGCAGCCGGCGCTCGACCAGGAAGCACTCCGGCGCCTTGATGTCCTCGAGGTTGATGCCGCCGAAAGTCGGCTCGAGTGCGGCGATGACGTCGACCAGGCGCTCGGGGTCCTTCGCGTCGAGCTCGATGTCGAAGACGTCGATGCCGGCGAACTTCTTGAACAGCACCGCCTTGCCTTCCATCACCGGCTTGGCGGCGAGCGGCCCGATGTCGCCCAGGCCGAGCACCGCGGTGCCGTTGCTGACGACGGCCACGAGGTTGCCGCGCGCCGTGTAGCGAAACGCATTGGCCGGGTCGGCGACGATCTCCTCGCAGGCCGCCGCCACCCCCGGCGAATAGGCGAGCGCGAGGTCACGCTGGCTGACCATCTGCTTGGTGGCGTTGACGGCCAGCTTGCCCGGCACCGGATGCTCGTGATAGATGAGCGCGGCGCGACGCAGATCGGCGGCCTTGTCTTCTTCGCTGCGCATCGCGGGGTCTCCGGCTGGGGTGGTTGGGGTGGCGATTCTAAAAAAGGCGCGCGCATCGGGACGGCGCACGAGACGCGCGCAACGGCCAGGCGCCCCGCGCCGCAGTGCGCGCAGTCGGCGCCCGGCGGCGCGACCACAATACACCGACCAGGACCCCGCATGACCACCGCAACGACTCCGCCCTCGCCCGCGGCCCCAGGCTGCGCCGGGGCGGACGCGCCGCCCGAGGCGTCCGCAACACTGGGCGAGTTCGCCCTGATCGAGCGCTTCTTCGCGCGCGCGCCGCGGCGTGCCGGCGTGGCGCTGGGCAATGGCGACGATTGCGCGCTGCTGGCGCCGGCCGCGGGCATGCAGCTCGCGGTGTCGACCGACATGCTGGTCGAGGGCCGGCACTTTCTGTCCAGCGTGCGGCCGGAGCGCCTCGGGCACAAGGCGCTCGCCGTCAACCTGTCCGATCTGGCGGCCTGCGGCGCCGAGCCGCTGGCCTTCACGCTCGCGCTGGCGATGCCGCGCGTCGATCCGGTCTTCCTCGCCGGCTTCGCCGAGGGCCTGTTCGCGCTGGCCGAGCGGCACGGCATCGATCTCGTCGGCGGCGACACCACGGCGGGGCCGCTGAACCTGTGCGTGACTGTGTTCGGCCAGGTGCCGGCGGGGTCGGCGCTGCTGCGCAGCGGCGCGCGCGCCGGCGACGAGCTGTGGGTGAGCGGCACGCTCGGCGACGCGCGCCTCGCGCTCGAGGGCTTCCGCGGCAGCGTGACGCTGGCCGGCGAGGACTTCGAATCCGTGCGGCGCGCGATGGAATGCCCGCAGCCGCGCGTGGCCCTGGGCATGGCCTTGCGCGGCGTGGCGAGTGCGGCGATCGACGTGAGCGACGGCTTCGTCGGCGACCTCGGGCACATCCTGCGCCGCTCGGGCGTCGGCGCCCGCGTCGAGCTCGCTGCCATGCCGCGCAGCGTCGTGCTGGCGCGCCAGCCGCAGCGGCTGCAGCAGGAGTGCGTGCTGGCCGGCGGTGACGACTACGAGCTGCTGTTCACCGCGCCCGCCGCTCGCCACGACGCCGTGCTGGCCGCGGCGCGTGCCGGTGGCGTCGGCGTGACGCGCATCGGCCGCATCGAGGCCGAAGCCGGCGTGCGCATCGTCGACGCGCAGGGCGCGGCGCTGCCGCTGCGCTGGCACGGCTACGACCACTTCGCCTGACCGCGATGGCCGCCGGGCGCGCCAGCGCGAGCTTCATGTGGCGCCATCCGGCGCACTGGATCGCGCTCGGTTTCGGCAGCGGCCTGGCGCCGCGTGCGCCCGGCACCTTCGGCACGTTGTGGGCCTGGCTCGTCTACGTCGTGCTCGAGCGCTGGCTCGACAAGGCGCAGTGGGCGCTGGTGATCGTCGTCGCCCTCGTCGTCGGGCTGTGGGCCTGCACCGTGACCGCGCGCCACCTGGACCTCGCCGATCCCGCGCCCGTGGTGTGGGACGAGATCATCGCGTTCTGGATCATCCTGTGGCTCGTCATGCCCGCCGGGTTCCGGATGCAGCTCGCGGCGTTCGCGCTGTTCCGCCTGTTCGATGCCGCCAAGCCCGGCCCGGTCGGCTGGGCGGACCGTCTCTTCAAGCGCGCG
>JAGWTJ010000244.1 GCA_028869005.1 Burkholderiales bacterium
CGCGTTGCCGAGCTCCCAGCCGGTCATCTGGAACGCGCCGTCGCCCACCAGCACGATCGGGCGCTCGCCGGTGGACGCCTGCAGCCCGAGCGCCGCCGGCACGCCGTAGCCCATGCCGGCGTAGTAGCCCGGCGCGATCAGCGGCGTGCGGCGGATCTCCATCGCGGTGAACAGGCAGTCGCCGATGTCGCAGGCCAGCGGCAGGGCGCCATGCTCGGCCATCAGGCCGTCGATGGCCAGCGCGATGTCGTGCGGTGCGAGCGGCGCGTCGTCGCCTGCGGCTGCGAGGGTGGACGGCGCCGCGGACATCTGCATCGACGCAGGCGCTGCCGCGCGCGCGCGCTTCGTCTTGGCCTTGGCGCGCGCCGGTACGCGATCGAGCAGCGCCTGCACCAGCGCGGCCATCGGCAGCCCGTGGTAGACGTGGTGGCCCATCGCCACGTCGCCGTCGAAGACATGGATCGCATGGCGGATGTCGATGCGCCGCGCGGAGACCGCGAAGTCGGTGTCGGAGACGATCACGCCGAGCAGCAGCAGGCCGTCGGAATCCTCGACCAGCTGTGCCACCTCGGGATCGCCGGCCAGGCCGAGGTAGGTGCCGGCCATCGGCACCTCGTGTTCGGCCAGCAAGCCCTGGCCCATGAGGTTGAGCACCACCGGAATCGCCAGGCGCCGCGCCAGTTCGGCCACCAGCGACTCGACCCCGTAGCGGCGCACCTCGACGCCCACCAGCAGCACCGGGCGCTTGGCGCCGCGCAGCCGCGCCAGCAGTTCGTCGGCGCAGGCGGCGAGCCGCTCGGCGTCGACGCTGCGCGTGGCGCGCGCCGGCACCGGGCCGCAGGGCGCGGCCGGCATGTCGCGCGGGATCTCGAGGTACACCGGGCGCGAGTGCTCGAGCGCGGCGTCGAGCACGCGCGCGATCTGCGCCGGCGCCGCCGCCGCGTCGTCCAGGCGCGCGCGATCGACCGTCAGCTCCTCGTACACGCGCCACTGCGAGTCGAGCGTCTTGACCTGGTGGTGCAGCAGATAGCCGCTGGCCGCCTCGTGCGCCGCCGGCGCGCCCGACAGCACGACCACCGGCACGCGCTCGGCGTAGGCGCCGGCGATCGAGTTGACGAGGTTGAAGGCGCCGGCGCCGTAGGTCACGGCGGCCACGCCGAGGCCGCCGCGCGAACGCGCCGCGGCGTCGGCGGCGAAGCCCACGCCGGGCTCGTGCGACAGCGTGTGCACCGGCAACAGCGGCGAGCGCTCGAACTCGCGGAACAGCGGCAGCGCGAAGTCGCCGGGGATGCCGAAGATCTCGGTGGCGCCGCGCGCGGCGAGCGCCTCGAGCAGGCGGCGGGTGAGGGTGGGGCGGGGGCTGGGGCTCATGGGGTGGGCGAGGGGCTGGCGTGATCGGGGTGGCGGGCATTGTTCCCCATCGCGCTGCACGCGCCGCCGATGGGGCCCACAATCTCGCCGACATGGCGGCCGGCGCGCCACCGCACCCACCCGCAAGGAGGCCCGTCATGGCTGATCTGTTCGACAACCCCATGGGGCTGATGGGGTTCGAGTTCGTCGAGTTCGCTTCGCCTACGGCCGGCGTGCTCGAGCCGCTGTTCGAGAAGATGGGCTTCACGCTCGTCGCGCGCCACCGCAGCAAGGACGTGCGGCTGTACCGCCAGGGCGACATCAACTTCATCGTCAACCGCGAGCCGAAGAGCCTGGCCGGCTTCTTCGCCGCCGAGCATGGCGCCAGCGCCTGCGCGATGGCCTTTCGCGTGCGCGACTCGCACAAGGCCTATGCGCGCGCGCTCGAGCTCGGCGCGCAGCCGATCGACGTCCCCACCGGCCCGATGGAGCTGCGGCTGCCGGCGATCAAGGGCATCGGCGGCGCGCCGCTCTACCTCATCGACCGTTTCGATGACGGCAAGAGCATCTACGACATCGACTTCCAGTGGCTGCCCGGCACCGAGCGCCATCCGCGCGGCCACGGCCTGCGCGTCATCGACCACCTGACGCACAACGTGTACCGCGGCCGCATGGCGTACTGGGGCGCGTTCTACGAGCGCATCTTCAACTTCCGCGAGATCCGCTACTTCGACATCCAGGGCGAATACACCGGCCTCACCAGCCGCGCGATGACGGCGCCCGACGGCCTCATCCGCATCCCGCTCAACGAGGAGGCGGGCAAGGGTGGCGGCGGCCAGATCGAGGAGTTCCTGATGCAGTTCAGCGGCGAGGGCATCCAGCACATCGCGCTGCTCGCCGACGACCTGCTCGCCAGCGTCGACGCGCTGCAGATGGCCGGTGTGCCCTTGATGACGGCGCCCAACGACGTCTACTACGAGATGCTCGAGGAACGCCTGCCCGGCCACGGCCAGCCCGTGGCCGAGCTGCGCGCGCGCGGCATCCTGCTCGACGGCAGCACCCGGGGCGGCGAGCCGCGCCTGCTGCTGCAGATCTTCAGCCAGCCGCTGCTCGGCCCGGTGTTCTTCGAGTTCATCCAGAGGAAGAAGGACGAAGGCTTCGGCGAGGGCAACTTCAAGGCGCTGTTCGAGAGCCTCGAGCGCGACCAGATCCGGCGCGGCACGCTCGCGCTCTGAGGCCGCGCACGCCGGCGCCGCTCAGGCGTCGCCGACGAAGGGATTCGTGCGCCGCTCGCGACCGAAGGTGCTCTCGGGCCCGTGGCCGGGGATGAACACCGTGTCGTCGCCCATCGGCCACAGCCGCTCGCGAATGCTGGCAATCAGCGTGTCGTAGTCGCCGCCCGGAAAGTCGGTGCGGCCGATGCTGCCGGCGAACAGCACGTCGCCGACGAAGGCGCGCTTGGCTTCGGCGTTGTGGAAGACGACGTGTCCCGGCGTATGGCCCGGGCAATGCCGCACGGCGAGGCGGCTTTCGCCCACCATGACCTCGTCGCCGTCGGCCAGCCAGCGCGTCGGCGTGAAGCGTTCGACTGCCGGGAAGCCGAACTGGCGCGCCTGCATCGGCAAGCCGTCGATCCAGAACTGGTCGCCCGGGTGCGGCCCGACGATGGGCAGCGCGAGTGCCGCGGACAGAGCGGCGGCGCCGCCGGCGTGATCGATGTGGGCGTGCGTGAGCAGGATCTGCTCGAGCGTCACGCCCAGGCGCCTGGCTTCGGCGATGAGGCGCTCGACTTCGCCGCCGGGGTCGATGACCGCGCCCTTCATCGTGCGGTCGCACCAGACGATGGAACAGTTCTGCTCGAACGGGGTGACGGGAATGGTTTCGTAGCGCAGCATCTGGGGACGTGTCCTTGGGTAACTCGGTATCGAATCTCGCCGCTCTGTGCCGACCGCAGACGCCGCCCGGCGGCCCACACACTCGACGCCCGCCGGTGCGGCTGGCCGCGGTGGCGAGATTGCACCACAGCGAGAGGGCCGAACGGCTGCGGCCACGCGCAATGCCACGGCACGTCGGCCGAACGTTGGGCCGCGCGGCCAGGCTGAGCGGCACGTGCCGGTCCGAATCGACCCGGAGCAGACAGGATCCGAAACGCATCGACTGCGCTCGCCTCACGCCACGATCTGGTCGGCAAGACCGCCGACAACCGCATCCCGGTGCCGCGCAAGGCGTTGCAGGGCGCGCGCCCTGCACGCCCCTGCGTTTGCGGAGGCAGCCGCCGCGGCGCCGGGCTCGCGCGGGCCGCGTCGCACGCGGCCTGGGCGCACCTCGATTACGGCGGCCGGGAACGCGCTGCAGCGAGTCGGCCACGTTCTTGTCGGGCATCTTGCCCACGTCCTCGGCCGTGATGACCGCGACGTGCGTGTCGGCCTCGCGCTCTTGCTCGAGCGAACTCTGCATCGAGGCGCGGATGCCGCTGATCTCGATGACCTGGGCGGGCTCGGTGGTCGACTGCTGCGCGTGGGCGACGCCGCAGGCTCCGGCCATGGCAAGCACAGCGGCCGCGACGGGCTCGGGCGGTGCTTCATGCGATTCTCTCTTGTTTGCGGTGAAGGGTGACGAATCAGGCGGAGGTCTCTCGACGCCATAGTGCCACTGTACTACCACTGATTCACGATCTGCTACCAATTCGACAGGTGCGCGGAGCTTTCGGCCTCGAGGGTTTCCCTTGGCGCACGCTTGTGTTCTGGAAAGAGCCGGAGACGGCGCGTCGGTGGCCGCAGTTTCGGCAAGGGCTCCGGATACGAGATTTGGTATGGAACAGGTACTATTGCGGCTGGCTCGATCCGCATCCGCGCTCCGCCCGCCGTGCCGCGACTCAAAGATTTCCTGTCCCAGCTCGATTCGCAGAGCAGCCAGCCGCTGTATCTGCAACTGCAGCGCGCGCTGCGAGACGCCATCGAGCAGGGCGCGCTCGGGCCGGACGACGCGCTGCCGTCCGAGCGCCAGCTGGCCAACGACCTCGGCATCTCGCGCATCACGGTGCGCAAGGCGCTCGACGGGCTGGCCGACGCTGGGCTGCTCGTGCGGCGCCAGGGCTCGGGCAACTTCGTCGGCACGCGCATCGAGAAGTACTTCGCCAAGCTGACCTCGTTCTCCGAAGACATGCGCTCGCGCGGTCGCGTCCCGTCGAGCCAGTGGCTGCGGCGCCAGGTCGGCCAGGTCACGCCCGAGGAGTCCCTGCGCCTGGGCCTGAGCCCCGGCGCGCGCGTCTACCGCTTCACCCGGCTGCGCTTTGCCGACGACGAGCCGATGGCGCTCGAGTACGGCACCATCGCCGGCTTCGCCCTGCCCTCGGCGGCCGCCGTGGGCGACTCGCTCTACGAGGCGCTCGAGCGCGCCGGCAACCGGCCGGTGCGCGCCTTGCAGCGCCTGCGCGCGCTGCGGCTCGACGAGGAGAGGGCGCGGCTCCTGGAGGCCAAGCCCGGCGACGCCGGGCTGCTGGTCGAGCGCGTGGGCTACCTGCGCGACGGGCGCACGGTGGAGGTCTCGCAGTCGTACTACCGCGGCGACGCCTACGACTTCATCGCCGAGCTGAGCGCCGGCTGACGCGGCACGCCGGGCCAGACCGGCCGCAGCGAGTCTCTCGAGCAAATGTGGCTTTGCCACTTTGCTCGATCCCCCGCGGGGGGCGGGCTGGGCGCAGCCCGACCCTGGGGGCGCTCAGAAATCGCAGGCGTCGGCCAGCCCGTCCTCGCT
>JAGWTJ010000245.1 GCA_028869005.1 Burkholderiales bacterium
TGGAGTCGCGCGGACTCAGGGTCACGCTCATCAAGCTCGACCCGTATCTGAACGTCGATCCGGGCACGATGAGCCCGTTCCAGCATGGCGAGGTGTTCGTCACCGACGACGGCGCCGAAACCGACCTCGACCTCGGCCACTACGAGCGCTTCATCACGACGCGGATGAGGCGCAGCAACAACTTCACCACCGGCCAGATCTACAAGAGCGTGCTCGAGAAGGAGCGCCGCGGCGACTACCTGGGCAAGACGGTGCAGGTGATCCCGCACGTCACCAACGAGATCCAGGAGTTCGTGCTGCGCGGCGCCAACGCCATCGCCGTCGACGTGGCGATCATCGAGATCGGCGGCACCGTCGGCGACATCGAGAGCCTGCCCTTCCTCGAGGCGGTGCGGCAGATGAGTCTCAAGCTGGGCGCCACCAACTTCGCCTTCGTGCACCTGACCTACGTGCCCTTCATCGCCGCCGCCGGCGAGTTGAAGACCAAGCCGACGCAGCACACGGTGCAGAAGCTGCGCGAGATCGGCATCCAGCCCGACGTGCTGCTGGCCCGCGCCGACCGCACGATTCCCGACGAAGAGCGCGCCAAGATCAGCCTCTTCACCAACGTGCCGTTGCACGGCGTGATCAGCATGCCCGACGTCGACACCATCTACAAGGTGCCGCGTCTGCTGCACGAGCAGGGCCTGGACGAGCTGATCTGCATGAAGCTGCAGCTGCTCACACGGCCGGCCGACTTGAGGCGCTGGGACCGGCTGGTGCACGAGGTCGAGCACCCGCAGGCCACCGTGCGCATCGCGATGTGCGGCAAGTACACCGACCTGTCCGACAGCTACAAGTCGCTCAACGAGGCGCTGCGCCACGCCGGCATCCACAACCACGCCCGGGTCGAGATCGAGTACGTCGACGCCGAGACGCTGGACGCCGACAGCGCGTCGGCGCTGGCGCCCTTCGACGCCATCCTGGTGCCCGGCGGCTTCGGCAAGCGCGGCATCGAGGGCAAGATCGTCGCCGCGCGCTACGCGCGCGAGAACGGCGTGCCCTACCTCGGCATCTGCCTGGGCATGCAGGTCGCCACCATCGAGTACGCGCGCCACGTGGCCGGACTCGACGGTGCCAACAGCACCGAGTTCGATCCCGACTGCGCGCATCCGGTGATCGCGCTCATCGAGGAGTGGCAGGACCGCGACGGCAGCGTGCAAAAACGCGACGCCGGCTCCGACCTCGGCGGCACGATGCGCCTGGGGGCGCAGAGCTCCGATGTCAAGCCCGGCACACTGGCCTACGAGATCTACGGCCCGGTCGTCACCGAGCGCCACCGCCACCGCTACGAGGCCAACGTCAACTACCTCGAGCGGCTGCAGGCCGCCGGCCTGGTCGTGAGCGCGCTCACGCAGCGCGAGCGGCTGACCGAGATCGTCGAGCTGCCGCGCGAGCGGCACCCCTGGTTCATGGGCGTGCAGTTCCACCCCGAGTTCAAGAGCACGCCGTGGGACGGGCACCCGCTGTTCGGCAGCTACGTGAAGGCGGCGCTCGAGCACAAGGCCACGCGCGGCAAGTCGCCGGTCAAGGTGGTGGCCTGACGATGCAGCTGTGCGGCTTCGAGGTCGGCCTCGGGCGGCCCTTCTTCCTCATCGCCGGCCCCTGCGTCGTCGAAAGCGAGGCGCTGCAGATGGACGTCGCCGGCCGGTTGCAGGAAATGACCGCCGCGCTCGGCATCCCGTTCGTCTTCAAGAGCAGCTACGACAAGGCCAACCGCTCCAGCGGCACGAGCTACCGCGGCCCGGGCATGACCAAGGGGCTCGAGATCCTGGCCAAGGTCCGGCGCGAGCTGAAGGTGCCGGTGCTCACCGACGTGCACGACGCCTCGCAGGTGGCGGACGCGGCGCAGGTCGCCGACGTGCTGCAGACGCCCGCCTTCCTGTGCCGCCAGACCGACTACGTCCGCGCCGTGGCGCAAAGCGGCCGGCCGGTCAACATCAAGAAGGGCCAGTTCCTGGCGCCGCACGACATGGTCAACGTCGTCGACAAGGCGCGCGCCGCCGCGCGCGACAAGGGCCTGTCGGAAGACCGCTTCCTGGTCTGCGAGCGCGGCGCGAGCTTCGGCTACAACAACCTCGTCTCCGACATGAGGAGCCTGGCGATCATGCGCGAGACCGGCGCGCCCGTGGTGTTCGACGCCACGCACAGCGTGCAGCTGCCCGGCGGCCAGGGCACGAGCTCGGGCGGGCAGCGCGAGTTCGTTCCGGTGCTGGCACGCGCGGCCGTCGCCGCGGGCGTGGCCGGCATCTTCATGGAGACGCACCCCGACCCGGCGCATGCGCTGAGCGACGGCCCGAATGCGGTGCCGTTGAAGCACATGCGCGCGCTGCTCGAGCAGCTCGTCGCGCTGGACAAGGTCGTCAAGTCGCGGCCGCTGCTCGAGAACGACTTCGGCTGCTGAGGAGGTTCGACCCATGTCCGCGCCTGCGTACTTCATCGTCACGATGAACATCACCGACCCCGAGCGCTACAAGCAGTACATGGCCGCCGCACCGGCTGCCGTGAAAGCCGCCGGCGGCGAATACCTCGTGCGCGGCGGCCGCCACGAGACGCTCGAGGGCGACTGGCAGCCGCACCGCGTCGCGGTGCTGCGCTTTCCCAGCTACGACGCGGCCAGGGCCTTCGTCGAAGGCGACTACGGCCGCAAGGTCCGGCCGCTGCGCCTGGGCGCCACCGAGTACTTCAACATGGTGCTGGTCGAGGGCGTCGCCGCCCCGGTCTGACGCGGCGCCAGCACCGCCCAACGCCACCAACGAACCCCACGAACGAACATGAGTGCCATCGTCGACATCGTCGGCCGCGAGATCCTCGACAGCCGCGGCAACCCCACCGTCGAGTGCGACGTGCTGCTGGAAAGCGGCACCATGGGCCGCGCTGCGGTCCCGAGCGGCGCCTCCACCGGCAGCCGCGAGGCGATCGAGCTGCGCGACGGCGACAAGAGCCGCTACGGCGGCAAGGGCGTGCTGCGCGCGGTCGAGCACATCAACACCGAGATCAGCGAGGCGGTGCTCGGCCTAGACAGCAGCGAGCAGGCCTTCCTCGACAAGACGCTGGTCGACCTCGACGGCAGCGACAACAAGAGCCGCCTGGGCGCCAACGCCACGCTGGCGGTGAGCATGGCGGTGGCGCGCGCGGCCGCCGAGGAATCGGGGCTGCCGCTGTATCGCTACTTCGGCGGCATGGGCCGCATGCAGCTGCCGGTGCCGATGATGAACGTCATCAACGGCGGCGCGCACGCCAACAACAACCTCGACCTGCAGGAGTTCATGATCCTGCCGGTGGGCGCGCCGAGTTTTCGCGAGGCGCTGCGCTACGGCGCCGAGGTCTTCCACGCGCTCAAGAAGATCATCGACGGCCGCGGCATGCCGACCTCGGTCGGCGACGAAGGCGGCTTCGCGCCCAACGTCGCGAGCCACGAGGCGGCGATCCAGCTCATCCTCGAAGCCATCGACAAGGCCGGCTACACCGCCGGCGAGCAGATCGCCATCGGCCTCGATTGCGCCGCCAGCGAGTTCTACAAGGACGGCAAGTACCATCTCGAGGGCGAGGGCCTGGTGCTGGCCGCCGCCGAGTGGATCGACATCCTCGCCACCTGGGCCGACAAGTACCCGATCGTCTCGATCGAGGACGGCATGCACGAGAGCGACTGGGACGGCTGGAAGCTGCTCACCGAGCGCCTGGGCAAGAAGGTGCAGCTGGTCGGCGACGACCTGTTCGTCACCAACACCAGGATCCTGAAGGAAGGCATCGACAAGGGCATCGCCAACTCGATCCTCATCAAGATCAACCAGATCGGCACCCTGAGCGAAACCTTCGCCGCCATCGAGATGGCCAAGCGCGCCGGCTACACCGCCGTCGTCAGCCACCGCAGCGGCGAGACCGAGGACAGCACGATCGCCGACATCGCCGTCGGCACCAACGCCGGCCAGATCAAGACCGGCTCGATGAGCCGCAGCGACCGCATCGCCAAGTACAACCAGCTGCTGCGCATCGAGGAGGACCTGGGCGAGGTCGCGAGCTACGCCGGCAAGGCGGCGTTCTACAACCTGCGCTAGGGCGCTCGTGCGCTGGGTCACGCTCGCCCTCGCGCTCGCCGTCGTCGGCGTGCAGGGCGAGCTGTGGCTCGGCAAGGGCAACATGCCGCAGGTGGTGAGCCTGCGCATGCAACTCGCGCAGCAGCAGCAGGCCAACGACGCCGCACGCTCGCGCAACGCGCGCACCGTGGCCGAGGTCAGCGACCTGAAGGAAGGTCTCGAGATGGTCGAGGAGAAGGCGCGCTCCGAGCTCGGCATGGTCAAGCCCGACGAGATCCTCGTGCAATACACGCGGGCGGCCGCGCCTGCGGCGCCCCCTGCCGCACCCCCCGCCGCGACCGCCGCCATCCCCTCGGCAACGGGCACGAGTGCCGGCGCGACGCCGGGCGCCGCCAAGCCCTGAATGCTCGAGAGTCTGCTGCAGGCCGCGCGCCCGCTGCTGGCCGCTGCCTTCGAGATCGGATCGAGCCCCGTCACCTGGCTCGAAGTGCTGGCGTTCTGGCTGGCGATCGCGATGGTGCTGGCCAACATGCGCGTCAACCCGGTGGCCTGGCCGCTGGCCATCGCCAGCTCGCTGCTGTACGCACTGCTGTTCGCCGACGGCAAGCTGTACGGCATGGCGGCGCTGCAGCTGTTCTTCGTCGTCGTGGCCTTCTGGGGCTGGTGGCAGTGGCTGCGCGGCCGCGGCGCCGACGGCGCGCCGCTGCGCGTGCACCGGCTCTCGCGCGGCGCTCGCATCGTCGCCGTGCTGGCCACGCTGGCGGCCTGGCCGTTGCTGGGCACCTTGCTGGCGCGCGGCACCGACAGCCCCGTGCCCTACGCCGACGCGCTGCCCACGGTGGCCAGCGTCACCGGACAGATCCTGCTCGGACGCAAGACGATCGAGAACTGGGCCGTGTGGCTGGCTGTCAATGTCTTCAGCGTCGGGCTGTTCGCCTACCGCGCGCTGTGGCTGACCACGCTGCTGTACGCCGTCTTC
>JAGWTJ010000021.1 GCA_028869005.1 Burkholderiales bacterium
CCGCGGCGCACACTGAGCGAACAGGCACCGATCACGCCCGCGGCACAGCGTTCCACCGAACCCATCGATGGCCCTCTCCGACGCCGATCACGATCGAGTCCACCACGGCCACGGGCACCGTGGTCATGCCGATGCCGAGGCTCACACTCATGCGCATGAGCATGACCATGACCACGACCACGCGCAGGTCGTGACGCAGACCAACGAGCGCCGCATCCGCTGGGTCTTCGCACTCACCGTCGGCTACGCGCTCGTGCAGGCGATCGGCGGCTGGCTGTCGGGCTCGCTGGCGCTGATCGCCGACTCCGGCCACATGGTTTCGGACGCCGCGTCGCTGCTGCTGGCGCTGGTCGCCTACCGCATCGCGCGCCGCGCGGCCGATGCCACGCGCACCTACGGCTTTCACCGCGTGCGCGTGCTGGCGGCGCTGGCCAACGGCGCCGCGCTGCTGCTGCTGGTGGTCTGGATCGCCTGGGAAGCCGTCAAGCGCATCGCCGAGCCCGCCGAAGTGCTGGCCGGGCCGATGCTGATCGTCGCGTCGATCGGTCTCGTCGTGAACGTGGCCGGTGCCTGGATCCTGTGGTCGGGCCACCGCAGCGACGGCAACCTGCGCGGCGCTCTGCTGCACGTGATCGGCGACGTGCTCGGCTCGATCGGCGCCATCGCGGCGGCCGTCGGCATCCTGTTCACCGGCTGGACGATCCTCGATCCGATCCTGTCGGTGGGGGTGGCGGTGCTGGTGGTGCGCTCGGCCTGGCGGCTGGTGGCCGACGCCATCCACGTGCTGCTGCAGGCGGTGCCGCAGGGCGTCGATGCCCTGGCCGCCGAGCGCGGACTGGCCGAATTGCCGCAGATCGCCGAGGCCGGCCACTTCCACGCCTGGACGCTGACCGACGACAGCGCCGTCGCCACCGTGCATGTGAGCCCGGCCGCGGGCGTCGATCCGCTGACGCTGCCGCCGCTGGCGGCGGCGTGGCTGAAGGAGCGCTACGCCATCGCCCACGTCACCGTGCAGGTCGATCCGCCCGGGCAACTGGGCGGGCACTGCTGACGATGCGCCCGGCCAATGGAGCGCCGCCGTCGGCTCGGACGACCGCACCCCGCTCCGATCTCCACCCGACTCCAGAGGCCTACCGATGAATCCGCACCGCACCCTTCATGCCGCCGCGCTGGCGGCCTTGCTGGCCACCGCGCCGGCGGCGTTCGCGCACGGCGAGCCCACGCACGCCGACCACGGCGGCAAGCCCGCCGACGCGCTGGGCAAGCCCGGCGACCCGAAGAAGGTCAATCGCACCGTGAAGGTCACGATGGACGACCGCATGCGCTTTCGGCCGCAGCACGTCACGGTGCAGCGCGGCGACACCGTGCGCTTCGTGCTGACCAATCGCGGCCGGCTCGCGCACGAGATGGTGCTGGGCAGCCTGGCCGAGATGCGCTCGCATGCCGAGCAGATGCGTCAGTCGCCGGGCATGCAGCACGACGAGCCGAACCAGGCGAGCGTCGATGCCGGCCAGGCCGGAGAACTGGTCTGGCAGTTCACTCAGGCCGGCAGCGTCGACTTCGCCTGCCTGCTGCCCGGCCACTTCGAGGCCGGCATGCGCGGACAAGTGAAGGTCGTCGACGCGCGCGCCGCGCACCCGCACTGAGCGTCGACGGAGCGCGGGCCGGGCGCAAGCCGCGCCGGGCGATGCCCGCCGCGGCGAACCTGCTGTGCTTGAATACGCGCCTAGTGCATGTCGCAGGGGTCATCGTCGATGTTCGAATGGATTGTTTCGCCCGAGGCCTGGGTGGCGCTGGCCACGCTGACGGCGCTCGAAATCGTGCTGGGGATCGACAACGTGATCTTCATCGCCATCCTGGTGGACCGCCTGCCGCCCGAACAGCGGCGACGCGGCCGGCTGTTCGGCCTCGCGCTGGCCATGCTGACCCGCGTGGCGCTGCTGTTCTCGCTGGCCTTCCTGGCCTCGCTCACCTCGCCCTGGGTGACGCTTTACGGCCGCGAGTTCTCCGGGCGCGATGCCGTGCTGATCGCCGGCGGCCTGTTCCTGCTGTTCAAGGCCACCATCGAGATCCAGGCCAACGTCGAAGGCGACGACGAGCAGGCCCACGTCGCCGGCCGCGCCCGTCACGGCTTCCTGGCCACGCTGGTGCAGATCGCCGTCATCGACGTGGTGTTCTCGCTGGACTCGGTGATCACCGCGGTCGGCATGGTCCAGCACCTCGAGGTCATGGTCATCGCCATCGTCGTCTCCGTGCTGTTCATGATGCTGGCCTCGGGCGCCATCGCCGCGTTCGTCAACGCCAACCCGACATTGAAGGTGCTGGCGCTGTCGTTCCTGATCCTGATCGGCGTGGCGCTGGTCGGCGAAGGCTTCGACCTGCACATCCCGAAGGCGTACATCTATTTCGCGATGGGCTTCTCGGTCACCGTCGAGATGCTGAACACGCGCCGCCGGCGCAAGCTCGCGCAGCGCAAGGCCGCCCGCGAGACGGCCGGCACCGCATAGCCGCCGGCACGCCGAGGTCGGTCTGCTATCGTCCCCGCGTGAGCAGCAAGCACCGCCTGGTCGGAAAACTCGAATTCGAAACGTCCGCCGGCGCGGTGCTGGGCGACAAGCGCATTCGGCTGCTCGAAGCCATCGCCGTGCACGGGTCCCTGAACCGCGCCGCGAAGGACGTGCCCTTGTCCTACAAGGCGGCCTGGGACGCGCTCGACTCGATGAACAACCTGGCCGAAGAGCCGCTCGTCGTGCGCGTGACGGGAGGGCGCCACGGCGGCGGCACGCAACTCACCGAACACGGGCGGCGCATGATCGCGCTGTATCGCGCGCTGGAGAGTTCGCAGCAGGATGTGCTCGATCGCGTGGCGTCGTCGCAGGCGCTCACCGAAGCGCCGCGCGATGGCGCTCCGTTGCGGGCCCTGTTGCGGCGCATGTCGGTCAAGACGAGCGCGCGCAATCAGTTCTTCGGCACGGTCGTTTCGGTGCGCGACTCGGGCGGCATGGCCGACGTGCGGCTGCGTCTGGACGGCGGCGAGGAACTGACCGCGTCGGTCACGCCCGAGTCGGTGGAGACGATGGCCATCGCCCCCGGCCTGCAAGCGTACGCATTGATCAAGGCGCCGTGGGTCAGCCTGACGCAGCGCGCGCCGGGTGTGAGTGCGGCGCGCAACCGCTTCGCCGGTGTCGTCACGGCGCTGCAGCACGGCAGGCAGCGCACGCGGCTGACCCTGACCACCGCGAGCGGGCGCGTCATCGCGGCGGCGATGCCCGAGGCGCTGGTCACCGAGCGCGGGTTGCGCCGCGGCGGCAAGGCGTGGGCCGGCTTCTCGACCGACAGCGTGATCCTGGCCACCTTCGACTGAAAGCGCCGGCCGGCGCCTTGCGGCGCCCGCTCTCAGCCCTTGACGCCCACCATCACCGCATAGGCCTTGACGATCGCAGTGGCCGGCTTGCCGACAACCAGGCCGAGCTCGTCGACCGCGTCGTTCGTCACGCTGGCCAGCACGCACAGGCCGGCGCCGTTGTCGACGCCGACGATCGACGACACGGCGCCGCGTTCCAGGCGCGAGACCGTGCCCGGAAACTGGTTGCGCGCGCTCAACGAATAGCCGTCGAAGTCGGTCACCAGCGCCACCGCCGACGCCTTGATCAGCGCGACGGCCGCTTGTCCCGGGCGGAGCTTCAGTCGCTCGGCGGAGGCCCGGGTCATCGCGGCGACGATGGCGATCCCACCGGCCAGGTTGATGACGACCTGTGCGCTCACCGGCGCGAGGTCGACCGATCCGATCGTGCCGTGGAATTGATTGCGTGCCGAAGTCTTCATGACGGCATCCCTTCATTCCAGGGTTGTGCGAAAGCTTTTGATAGTACCCGGCGGCGCGCAAGCTGGTGCGGCGCGAGCGACTCGGGCTGCAGCGCGCGCAACGCTGGAAGGCGCGTCGCACCGTCGGATAGATCGATCTCGCGCACCACCCGGCCGTGGTCGATCACGACCACCTGTTCGGCGAGCGCGGCCAGATCGTCGATGTCGTGCGTGATCATCACGACCGGGATCTTCAGGCGCGACCGCAGCGCGGCGAGTTCTTCTCGCAGACCGCTGCGCAGCATCGGGTTGAGCGCGGCGAAGGGCTCGTCGAGGAGCAGTGCATTCGGCTCGCAGGCCAGCGCCCGGGCCAGCGCCACGCGCTGCTGCTGTCCGCCGGACAGCGCGGCCGGCCGGCTTTCGGCGAGCGCCGCGAGCTGGAACAGTTCGAGCAGTTCCTCGACACGGCGCCGTCCGTTCGCATCGAGACCGCGTCGCCACCACGGCTGCAGCGCGAAACCGATGTTGTCGCGCACGTTCAGGTGCGGAAACAACGCATAGCTCTGGAACAGATAGCCGAGCGAGCGCTCGCGCGTCGGCAGATCGATCCCCGCGTCCGAGTCGAACAGCGTGCGGCCGGCCACGCACACGCGGCCGCGTTCGGGCCGGATCAGTCCGGCCATCGCGCTCAGCGTCAACGACTTGCCGGACCCCGACGGCCCGTACAGCGCGAGCACCGACGCATCGGACTCGAACGCCATCGACAGCGTGAAGCGACGCCTCGCATCGCCCACCGTGAGGTGGAGGTCGACTTCGATCATCGCGTCGGGTACCCGTCTCAGGGCTTGCCGAAGCCGAAGCGGGCCAGCACGTCCTGCGCCGCAGGCGTGAAGAGGAAGGCCGTGAACTCGCTCGCCAGCGCCTTGTGCTTGCTGTCGGCGACGACCGCCACCGGATAGCGCACCGGCGTGTGGCCGTCGGCCGTCAGCACCACCTTGACCTTGTCGGCCATCAGCGCCGCATCGGTGCGGTAGACGAAGCCGGCTTCGACCTCGCCGCGCGCGACGTAGTCGAGCACCTGCCGCACGCTGTCGGCCTGGATGAACCGGGGTTCGAGCAGGCTCCACAGCTTCGCCGACTCCAGCACCTGCTGGGTGTAGCGGCCGACCGGCACCGTCGCCGTCTTGCCGATCGCGATGCGCTTGACCGCGGCGCTGTTCAAGTCCGCCAGCGAAGTCAGCGCCAGGCCGCCTTGCGCCGGCACGATCAGCACGACGGTGTTGGCCGCAAAGTCGCGGCGCGTGCCGGCATCGATGGCCTTTTGCTCGATGCCGCGATCCATCGTCGCCTGGTCGGCGCTGGCAAACACGTCGACCGGCGCGCCCTGCACGATCTGCTGGATCAGCACGCCCGAGGCGGCGAAGTTGAAGCGCACGTTGACGCCCGGGTGGACGGCGTCGAACTTCTGGCCGATCTCCTTGAAGGCGTCGGTCAGGCTGGCAGCGGCCGAGACGGTGAGTTGCTGCGCCGAGGCCAGCAACGGCAGGGCAAGCAAGGCGGCGGCGAGCCATCGGCGCGGCGAAAACGTGGTGAACGACATGGATTGGGCTCCAGGATCAACGAAGGGAAAAGAACCGATTGGATGCCACCAGCACGGCAACGGACAGCAGCGAGGTCACGATCACCAGCACCAGCGCGGTTTCGTCCTGCCCGGCCTGCACGGCGTCGTAGATCGCCATCGACAGCGTCTGGGTCTGGTGCGGGATCGAGCCGGCCACCATCAGCGAGGCGCCGAACTCGCCCATCGCGCGCGCGAAGGCGAGCAGCGTCCCGGCCAGGATGCCGGGCCAGGCGAGCGGCAGCGTGACGCGCACGAAGACGGACCACGGCGACTGGCGCAGCGTGCGTGCCGCCGCTTCCATCGTCCGATCGACGCCGGCGAATGCCGCGCTGGCCGACTTGAGCACGAGCGGCAACGCGACCAGTGCCGAGGCGACCACGGCGCCGTGCCAGCTGAAGATGATCGTGTAGTCGAAATGCTCGCGCAGCCAGGCGCCGAGCACGCTGCGCCTGCCCATCGCGACCAGGATGCCGTAGCCGATCACCGTCGGCGGCAGCACCAGCGGCAGCATCAGGAACGCCTCCAGCACGCTGCTGCCCGGGAAGCGCACGCGCGCGAACAGCAGCCCGAGCGCGGCGCCGAGAACGAGCGCGATCAGCGTCGCGACCAACGCGACCTGGAGCGACAGCCGGAGCGGGAACCAATCGAAACCGTGGGGCAGATCGAACCTTCGCTATTCATCATCGTATATAACGATGATAACGGCATTCGTGCGTGTCGGCGTGCGCAGCCGGCCAGGAGTGCGTCTCATGCCTGCGTTCGATCCCGACCTTCCCGCCTCGACCCGCCGGCTGCACCTGTCCTGGGTCGGCACGATCGTCGATGGCGTCACCGCGCGCGGGCGCCGCGGCTTGCTGCCGCCGTTCGCGCAGTGGCTCGGCCTGGACGCAGGCGCGCGCCGCGCGCTGCTCGCCGCCTTGCCGCCCGCGCAGCGGACCGCGCTGCCTCACGCGGCGCTCGAGGCGCTCGAGACGCCCGAGAGGCCCGGCGAAGCGGTCGAGCTGCCGCCACTGCTGGCGCCCTTGTGGTCGCTGCTCGACGAGCATCGCGTCGCGGACGATCCGCTGTGGACGCTCGCCGCGCGGGCCATCGCCTGCGGCTGCTTCGGCAGCCACCACCTCTGGCAGGACCTCGGCGTCAGCGGCCGGAGCGACGTGACGCGGGTCTTGAACGCCGGATTTGGCGCGCTCGCCGCCGGCAACGAGCGCGACCTGAAGTGGAAACGCTATCTGTTTCTGACGCTCGGACAGCGACTCGGCGAGGTCGACCTGCGGCCGCCCAAGTGCGGTCGATGCGACGAGTTCGCGAAATGCTTCGCCGACGGTCCGCCGCCAGCGCCTGGGCCGGTCGCCGGGCGCTATCCGTGACGCAGGCAGAAGCGGCTCACGCGCGTGCGCTGCGCGCCGGGCTGCGCTTGCCCCGTCGCGTCGAGTCGCTGCACGGTCGCGACGAAGCTGGCCACGCTGGCGGTGCGCAAGGGGTGATAGGGCACGCCGTAGCGCGTGCAGTGGCGCTTGAGTTCGGTCATCGACTGGTGGTCGACGCAATCGACCGGGAACAGCACGACGTCGGCCCTGGCCAGGGCTGCCGATAGCAGTCCCTTGCGGTCCTCCAGCCCGCCGTCGTGCATCGTCAGGAGGATGCCCCAGCGCGCCGCGACGCTGCGGATCGAGGCACTCGAACTGGGGCGGCCACCGATGTAGAGGAGCCGCTTGCCGCTCAGCGCCGGCGTGAGCGTGTGCGCGTCGTCGGCCTGGACGCTGCGCTGCATCTGCGCCTCGAGGGCGCTCAACTCCTCGCCCAGGCTGTTCGCATGCTCGTGCGAGTGCTCCAGTTCGGCGCCGAGGCGCTGGACTTCGCCAAGCGCCGCGGCAGCGGCGCGTTCGGCCTCTTCACGGCGCTGGGTGTGCAGTGCCAGTTGCTCTTCCTTCGCCCGCACCGTCCGGCGCAGGGATTGCAGCTCCGCGGCGTCGTCCTGCGGCGTGCGCGCAGTCCCAAGCGGCATGACCGACGCGCTCTGCGCGCCTTGCGTCCGCAGAAGGGCCACGGTCCGGCTGCAGTCCCGAGCGAGTTCGGTCAATCGCAGTTGCTGCGCCTCGACTCGCTCTCTCAGCTCGCCGTTCTGGCGCTCGAGTTCGACCAGACGGCGGATATCCGCGCGGTTGGACGCGCCCACCAGGTGCGACAGCATGTGAACGTCGCCGAAGACTGAACGGCGCAGCGCCTCGGTCGTTCGTGGATGGGTCATGATGGCCCAGTAGGCCCCGGCAATGTCGCCGTTCTTGACGGCCGCGCGCCAACGCCCGGCGAGCGCCTCGTCGCTGTCGGCGTCCGCAAACCGGCGCACCGTGTGGGCGTGCCGTTCATCGAGCAGCTTGTGCAGCGCCTTCGCACCCGGGCCGGGGCGCGACGCCAGACCCACGGCCAGGTGGTGCACCTCGTGATCGGTCGCGCGGTCGCGGTCGAGATCGACCAGTCGAGGCAGGTGCTTGCGCAACTCGGCCGTCGTCAGGCAGGTGCCGATGATCGAGCAATGCAGTTGCGGGTTGAGTTCCTCGAGGCGGGCTCGCTGCGCAGGCGACGAGGCGGCCGATGGCTCGGGGTCATGCGACATCAGCAAGGGAAGCCCCCCGGCGCTGCCGACCCCCCGGGCCACCGCAGATGCGCTGAACGGCGGTGCGCGCATGCGGGCTCGGTTCAGTGCGGAACCGCGGGCGCGTGCGGGCGGCGCCGGGCGACCCACGCCACCCCCATCAGGCCGGCAAGCAGCAACGCATGGCTCGACGGCTCCGACACGGCCGCGGCGTGAAACACCTCCAGGCTCACCAGATTGGAGACCGAGCGGCCGCGTCGCACGTCGTTCGACGCGACGATGCGCGCGAACCCGTTGCTGCCGAGCGCGGCACCGTCTGCGTCACCGCGGGCCGCGCGGTTGGGGTTGGCATGAGTTCGGCTCCCGAAGTCATGGAGGAAGATCGGACGAGCCGTAATATACATTACGATATAGCGCATCGCCGCCGGCCGCCGGCCGCCGGATGCGTCGTCCTGGCCGTACTCCGGCGCCGCCGCCTACGTCACCGGACCGCCCTACCATGTCGCCCGCGGCGCCACGGTCCGGCGCCGCATCGCACGGAGAGCCCATGATCCAGACCCTCAGCGGCGGGGAAGCCCTCGTCGACGCCCTGCTGCGCCACGGCGTCGACCACTTGTTCGGCATTCCCGGCGTGCAGACCTACGGCCTGTTCGACGCGCTGCAGCGCGCCGGCGGGCGCATTCGCACCATCGGCGCGCGCCACGAGCAGACCGCCGCCTACATGGCCTTCGGCTACGCCAAGGCGTCGGGACGCGAGGGCGTCTATTCGGTGGTGCCGGGCCCGGGCGTGCTCAACACGACCGCCGCGCTGTGCTCGGCCTACGGCGCGAGCGCGCCGGTGCTGTGCCTCACCGGCCAGGTGCCCTCCGAGTACATCGGCCGCGGCCTGGGCCACCTGCACGAACTGCCGGACCAGCTCGGCACGCTGCGCACCCTCACCAAGTGGGCCGCGCGCGTCGCGCACCCGGCCGAGGCGCCGCGCCTGGTGGCCGAGGCGTTCACGCAGCTGCGCGTCGGGCGTCCGCAGCCGGTCGCGCTCGAGATGCCGTGGGAGGTGTTCACGCAGCGCGCGCCGGTGCAGCCGATCGACCCGCCCGCGGTCTATCCGAAGCCGGGCGTCGACGCCGAGCTGATCGCACGCGCCGCCGAGCTGCTGGCCACGGCGCGCCACCCGATGATCATGACCGGCAGCGGCGCTCATCACGCGGCCGCCGAGGTGCGCACGCTGGCCGAGCTGCTGCAGGCACCGGCGGTGCCCTGGCGCGGTGGCCGCGGCGTCGTCGCCGAGGACACGCCGCTGGGATTCAACTGCGCGTCGGGCTACGAGCGCTGGGCCGAGACCGACGTCGTGATCGGCATCGGCTCGCGCATGGAGCTGCAATGGTTCCGCTGGCCGGCGCCGGCCGGAGGCCGGCCCGGGATCGTGCTGATCGACATCGACCCGGCGCAGATGGCGCGCATCAAACCGAACCTGGGGCTGGTGGCCGATGCGCGCGACGCCACGGCCGCGCTGGTCGCCGAGCTCGAGCGCCGCGGCCACCGCGCCGCGTCGCGGCGCGACGAGTTCGAGGCCGTCAAGCGGCGCACGCGCGCGGCCACGCAGGAGGTGCAGCCGCACCTGGCGTACCTGCAGGCGATACGCGAGGCGCTGCCGCGCGACGGCTACTTCGTCGAGGAGATCTGCCAGGCCGGCTTCAGCTCGTACTTCGGCTTTCCCGTCTACCAGCCGCGCCACTTCGTCACCTGCGGCTACCAGGGCACGCTCGGCTTCGGCTATCCGACGGCGCTCGGCGTCAAGGTGGCGCAGCCCGACAAGGCGGTGGTCGCTATCGCCGGCGACGGCGGCTTCATGTTCGGCGTGCAGGAGCTGGCGACGGCCGTGCAGCACGGCATCAACGTCGTCGCCGTCGTGTTCGACAACGGCGCCTTCGGCAACGTGATGCGCGACCAGGAACAACGCTTCGACGGCCGCGTCATCGGCGCGCAACTGCGCAACCCCGACTTCGTCAAGCTCGCGGAGAGCTTCGGCATGACGGGGCTGCGCGCGCGCACGCCCGCCGAGCTCGGCACCCAGCTCGCGCGCGCACTCGAGCTCGACCGGCCGGTGCTGATCCACGTGCCGGTGGAGCGCACGGCCGAGGTGTCGCCGTGGAAGTACCTGATGCCGGCGCCGTACTGAGCCCGCCTTTGGCGTTGCCGGCCGTGCTTCGCCGGCCGTTACCCTGACGCCCATCGCAAGGTATTGATTGCGTTGCTACGCGCGTCAAGCCCCTTGACCCCACCTCCGGGCGAGGCTCGGCCCTGTTCGCCCTGACTCCCCGCCGAGTCCCCGCATCTGCCGCGACGCGTCACATCTTCGCTTGCGACCGATGGAAATGGTCGTGGACCTCTCACTCGTTCGCGATCGTCGGCAACGGTGGCGATTCTTCGCGAAGCAGCCCGAGTATGCGAGCCTTGGCGTGCGTGAACGTCGAGCCGAGCATCACATCGATGCCGCGGGGGCGCTCCAGCGGTATCGCAACCTCCTCCTTGATCCGACCCGGCCTGGCCGTCATGACCAGGATGCGATCCCCGAGGAAGACAGCCTCGTCGATGTCATGCGTGATGAAGAGGATCGTCGTACGCAGCCTCTCCCACACGTTCAGCAGCAGCATTTGCATCGACACGCGAGTCTGCGCGTCGAGCGCAGCAAACGGTTCGTCCATCAGTAATACCCTCGGCTCGTTGACCAGGACGCGCGCCAGCGCCGCGCGCTGGCGCATGCCTCCCGAGAGCTCTTTCGGGTAGCGGTGCTCGAACCCCTGCAGTCCCATCCACGCGATGTACTTGTGGGCCAGATCGGAATAGTGCCGTTCGTCCTCTTTCCCGTTGCGCAACCTTCTGCCGAATACGATGTTCTGGAGCACGGTGAGCCATGGAAAGAGGGCATGCTCCTGGAACACGACCCCCCTATCCGGCCCCGGCTCATGGATGGCTCTTCCATCCAGCGACACCGTTCCGGCGGTCGGTGCCTCGAAACCTGCAATCAGGTTCAATACCGTCGACTTTCCGCAGCCGCTTGGCCCGAGCAGACAGACGATTTCGTTGGCACCGACGCGCATCGAGACGTCCTGCAACGCGACGACATCGTGCGCATAGGCCTTGCCGACGTGGTCAAGTGCGATCATGCCAGCGCTCTCAGGTTCCGATCCACCTTGACGAAAGGCGAACCAATAGGCGGTCACAGACCGTACCCATGACTGCGATGATGATCATGCCGACGATGACTTTGTCGGTTCGCAGATAGGTCTGCGCATCCCAAATCAGGAAGCCCAAGCCCGCTGTGACGCCGAGCAATTCGGAGATCACGACGCAGACCCAGGCGAGCCCGAGGCCGATGCGTGCGCCCGTCAGGATATTGGGCAATGCCGACGGCAGGATGACGTACAGCAGCATCGTCCGCCCGGTCGCCCCGAGCGTTTGCGCAGCACGGACGAGAATCGGCGGCGTGAACTTCACGCCGTGGACGGTATTGAGGAAGACCGGAAAGAACACACCGATCACGATCAGGAATATTCCAGGCTTGTCGCCAATGCCGAACCAGATGATTGCAAGCGGCAGCCAGGCGGCAATCGGAATCGGGCGCAGCGCCTGGATCAAGGGATCTGCAAATCGCGCGAATCGCTCGAAGTGACCCACCAGAACGCCCAGCACCACGCCGCAGAGCGTGCCGATGGCAAAGCCGATGAGGACGCGCGACAAGCTGGCCCAGACGTGAACGAAGAGCTCGCCGCCGGCAAGGAACGCGTAGAAGGTCTTGGCGACCGTCCAGGGCAACGGCATCACCTTGGCATTGAGCACTCCAGTCGAAACCAGTAGTTCCCAAAGCACGAGCACAGCGCCGAAGGACAGCAGCGGATACACGATCGGATTTGCCCGCTTCATTTCGTCGCGCGGTCGACCATTTTTAAATCGAACGCCTTCGAATAGTCCGCGATTTCCTGAACATATCCCAAGTCCTTCGCCATTCCGGTCAAGCCGGGCCACTCGGGCTGCTTGATTTGCTCCGTGATCTCCGCATTCGTCAATGCGACGCGCACTTCCTCTTCCGAAATATTGAGTTTGCCGGCGACTTGGCGAACATATTCGTCGCGCTTCGTCTGGGCCAGGCGCACGGCCTTGACCAGCGCGTTGACCAACTTCTGCGCCGACTGCGGATCATCGTGGATCAGCTTTTGCGAAAGAACAAAGGCTCCACTGACTTTTCCGGCCGGGCTATCGTAGATGTTGAAGTCCGGCAGACTTTTCCCGACACCTTTGCTCACGGCCAGACTCGCCCAAGGTTCGCCTGCGGCGTACGCATCGATCTCCCCTTGCGCCATCGCGGCGCTGAGTTGCGCATGTGGCAAGTTGACCCAGTTCACCGCCACCCCAGCCTTGTTCAATTGATATTTCGCGAGAATCTCCGAAGTCGAACCCTTGGTCGCGCCCACCTTCTTGCCTTGCAGGTCCCTCAATGATCGAATCGACTTGGCGACGACGAAGCCCGAACCGCCCCGCACGGTGCCGGCAACGATCACGACCGGTATGCCTTTGGTCAGCAAGACGTTGACACCAAGTGCACCGACATTGCCGCCATCGAGCGTACCGGTTGCCAGCGCCAGATTCTCGTCCGCGCTCGACTTGAAGTTGACGACTTCCACGTCAAGGCCTTCTTCCTTGGCCAACCCCGGCAGGTAGTCGAGGTGCATCGTGTAGGCCATGGCGACGTTGCCAATCTTGATTTTCGGCGCCGCCGACGCCGGTAGGCCGGCACCCGCAGTGACTGTCATTGCCAGGAACAACTGCAAAACGTGTCGCCAGTGTTTGAACATGTCGGTTTCTCCTCGTCCTATCATCGGCTGCGCGGCGCATCAGGGTCCAGATAGGAAGACCCGACGCCGGAACAACAAGGGCGACATCCTACGGCGATCGGCACTCGCAGCACCGACACCGTCGCGCGCCTCATGCCGCGGGACGCCCCAGCGTTGTCCGACGCGGGCCTCCGCAGCCGCGCACCAGCCGAGGTGATGGGCGCGCCGGCGTCGTGTGCCGCCGCTGCGCGTCGCTCAGGCCGCTTGGGCGCTGCGCGGCGCCGCGTTGACGCGCTGGCCCGCCTTGTCGCCGGGCACGCCCAGCGGGCGCGTCGCATTCCACACGACGAGCACACTGCTGGCCGTCATCGCCAGTGCGGCCCCGAGCGGGTTGAGCAGGCCGGTCATCGCCAGCGGCACGGCGATGGCGTTGTACGACAAGGCCCAGGCCAGATTGGCGCCGACGCGACGGCGCGCCGCATCGACGATGTCCAGCGCGTCGGCGACGAGCTCGAGGCGCTGGCCGGCGACGACGATAGCCGCCGCCTGCACGGCCAGCGGCGTCGGCGCACCGAAGGCGATCGACAGGTCCGCTTCGGCCAGCGCCGGCGCGGCGTTGCTGCCGTCGCCGACCATCGCGACGCGGCCGCGCCGGCGCAGTTGCCTGACGACCGCCGCCTTGGCTTCGGGCGGCACGCCGGAGAACACGTCGTCGAAGGCGTGCGCATAGCCTTCGGCGCCGGCAGCGCCGGTGAGCAGCACCACGCGGCCGCGCCGGCGCAGGCGCTGGACGATCGACTCCCAGCGCGGCCGCGGCTGATCGCGCGTGACGATCGCGCCGCGCACCACGCCGTCCCAGCCGACGAACGAGACGATGCCGGCCGATTCGGTCGCTTCGGCCCGCGACGCCGCGCCGCTCGCCGGGAGCGCGCCCAGGGCCTCGGGCACTGTCCAACCCAGGACATCGAACAGGGCCCGGCTGCCGACGGCGGCGCGCCGGCCGCCGACCAGCCCGCTGACGCCGCGGCCGGGCTCGGCGCTCACGTCGCGCGCGATCCAGCGGTCATCGAGTCGGGCGATGGCGCGCGCCACCGGATGCGGCGCGTCGCGCTCGAGGGCCGCGGCCACGGCCGCCAGTTCGGGCGGTCCGGTCACGCTGCACACCTCCATGTCGCCGGTGGACAGGGTGCCCGTCTTGTCGACAGCGACGATATCCACGCGCGTGCCGCGCTCGAACAGTTCGGGCCGCGTGATCAGGATGCCGCGACGCAGCGCCGCACTGGTCGCGCTGGCGATGGTGAGCGGCAGCGCCAGCCCGAAGGTGCAGGGGCACGACACGATCAGGGTCGCCAGCGCCGCCAGCAACGCGCGCTGCGGAGTCGCGCCGGCCGCCAGGAACGCGGCGCCGACGAGCACCGCCGCCCCGAGCACGAGCACGACGAAGCGCTGCGCCAGGCGTTCGGTGCGTCCCGGCGCCGTCGCCGGACGCGCCTGCGCATTCCACAGCACCTGCGCCAGCTCGACGATGCGGCTGCTCACGCGCTCGCCCAGATCGATCTCGATGCGGCCGTCGAGCAGCACCGAGCCTCCCAGCACCGTCGCGCCGCCGCTGCGCGCGGCTGCGAACGGCTCACCGGTGAGCAGCGATTCGTCGACGGCGCCGGCGCCGTCGACGACCCGGCCGTCGGCCGGAATCGTCTCGCCGGCGCGCACGACGACACGATCCCCCGGCCGCAGCTCGTCGGCGGCGCAGAAGAAGCACTCGCCGGCGCGTACCACGCAGGCGCGCAGCGGTGCCGCCTGCAGCAGGCTGGCGATCTGGCGCAGCGCCGCCTCGCGCGCGCCACGCTCCAGGAAGCGACCGATGGTGACGACGGCGACGACGCCGGTGGCGACGTCGAAGTACGAATCGACCGGATCACCCCGGAGCTGGCAGACGCTGTAGGCGTAGGCCGACAGGATGGCCAGCGCCAGCAGCACGTCCATGTTCAGCCCGCGCACCCGCAGCGCCGCCGCCGCGCTGCGCAGGATCGGCGCACCGACGACGAACACCTGGAGCGTGGCCAGCACGAACAGCGCGTTGGGCACGAGCGTGAAGGCGAGCCAGGCGATGGCCGCGTAGTCCTGCGCGCTCACCCACCCGGCATGCAGCGGATAGATGAAGACGAACGACAGCATCATCACCGCCGACGCCAGGCAGCAGCCGGCCAGCATGCGCAACAGATCGATGCCTTCGTCGTACTCGGAGGCGGCCTCGCCGCGCGGGCGCAGCCGGTAGCCGCCGACACTCAGCCGCGCGGCGAGCGCTGCGGCGTCGACGCGCGCCGGGTCGTACACGACGCGCGCGGTGCCGGTGAGGTAGCTGGTGTACACGGCCAGCACACCGTCGACGCGCGAGCCGACGAGGCCGAGCAGGCGCTCGCACGATGCGCAGTGCATGCCCTCGACGTGGAAGAAGGCCTCCTGCCCCGCCGGCTCCGCACTCGCTGCACTCGTCGCGCTGTGCTCGGCGCTCGCCGCCTCACCACGCTCGGCGCCCGGCGTCTGGCCGCCGAGCAACCGCGCCACCTCGCGGCAACCGATGCAGCAGTAGTCGTGTCCGCCGGCCTGCACGGCCTGCCGCGGCATCGGCAGGCCGCACAGCGAGCAGTTCGTCGCCACGCGATCCGAAACCGGTCGAGCCATCGCGGCTCGGGCCGCGGGAAGGCCGCGCGCGCGCCGGCTCAGGCCGGCACCGCCCTCGGCGCGGTCGCCTCGCCGATGGCGCGCGCGCGCAGCAGGTTGTACGCGTAGACCACCAGCGACGCGCCGAGCACCAACCCGAACAGCAGGATCAGCTGACCGTACAGGATCCAGCCCTCCTGGTTCCAGTCGGCGAAGCGGCGCGGCATGCCGGCCGCGCCGCCGGCCAGCATCGACAGCGCGGCGCCCACGGCACCGACGGCAAACAGGCGCACCGACCACATGCCGAGCTTCGAATCGGGCCGCCGCCCGGTGAGCACCGGGTAGTGGTGGTACAGCACGCCCAGCCACATCATCGACATGGCCACCAGCACCGTCATCGTGTGCCCGCTCTGCCACATCGTGCCGTGCAGTTGGAAGGCCCAGGCGACGTTGGACGTGACCATGGCGCTCGCGCCGTCGAGGATGTAGAGCACGAAGCCGACCAGCACGGCGATGATCCCCGGCTCGGGCCGCAGACCGTGCTGCCACACGGTGGCCAGCACGGTGAAGATGCTCAAGGCCGCGCCGATGCCGGTGCCCCAGCTCATGATGTTGCCCCAGTAGGCCAGCAGCGCGGGCTGGTTGGGGTACAGGGTGAAGAAGTGGTGCAGGAACGAGGTGATCGAGCTCAGCAGCAGGATCCACAGCGCGGCGTTGGCGATGCGGTCGCTGAACAGCTTGCGCGTGCCGTCGGCCAGGTACAGCGGCAGCGTCGCGTACATCGCGCTCATCACCATCAGCGCCATCGCCTCCATCAGGTTGTGCGCGAAGATGAAGAACGAGTACTGGAACACCACGGGCTCGGCAGCCCAGGCGGCCATCGCCATCGGGATCACGCCGTACAGTGCGGCCAGCAGCGTCGTGGCCACCACCACCAGCGGCATGCCGGCGATCAGCAGCGTCAGCGCCGACAGCGTCATGCCGAGCATGCCCGGATCGTTGAGCGAGCGCGGCGACAACACCAGCTCGGCGCGCTTGCGGCCGAAGAACAGCATGCGCAGCACCAGCAGCGGGTACAGCAGGATCATGGTCGCCAGCACCAGGTAGATGCCGGTGAAGCCGAGCACCACCGTGCCCATGCTCCAGACGCCCATCTTGGCGCCCACCAGCGGCAGCGGATACATGACGACCAGGCTGACCTTGAAGCCGAGCAGCACGGCCACCGTCAGCAGCGCCGCGCCCAGGTTGAGCGCCGTGAAGGTGAGCGCCGGCAACCAGCCGGTGACCGGCTTGCCCACGCAGCCGGCGGCGCGGTGCAGCCCGACGCCGATCATGAGCTGGAACGTGAACGGGAACGCCAGCGCCGCGCCATGCAAGGTCAGCGTGGTGTAGAACAAGCCGCTGTCCAGGGCGAGCAACTGCGTCGCCGGCATCACCAGCCCCAGCAACCCGGCCACCGCGAGCCAGACGAACGAGGCCATGATCATCAACGCCGGCCAGGCGTTGATTTCCTCGAGCCCGGTCGACTTGTCGACGGTGAACATGCGGCCGAACAGCGGCGTGCGCGCGACGAGCGTGCTGGCGACGACGGTCATGGCGATCTCTCCTTGCGCCCGCAGGCGTTCAGCGTTCGACTCTCAGCGTTTGACTCTCACCGGGCGGCGGCGACGACCACGATCTCGTCGCGCATGGTGTGATGCGCGATGCCGCAGTACTCGAGACAGCGCACCTTGTAGGTGCCCGGCTCGTCGAAGGTGTGGATCAGCGACGTCGGCTTGGCCAGCCCCGGCATCAGCATCATCGTGAACAGCAGGCGGCCGTCGGGGTGGTAGACGGCGAAGCCGTGCATCGTGTCGCTGCTGCGGCCCGAAAAACGCACCGGGCGTCCGGCCTCGACGCGCCGGCTGGAGATGTCGTAGGCCCAGGAGGTGGCCGTGAGCTCGACGTTCTGCACGGCCGTGCCCTGCGCGGCCGCGCGCGCGGTGGCCAGCGTCGGCATGTACTTCAGGCTCGCCAGGTTGACGCCGACGAAGACCACGAGCACCAGTCCGAGCCAACTCACCTCGATCTGCGAGATCTTGGCGCGCGCCGTGGCGCCGGGGCTCGGATCGACGACGCTCTTGCGCCGGATGACGTAGTAGAAGACCGCGGCGAACGGCACCAGCATGAACAGCGTCATCCAGAACGCACCCCAGCCGCTGAACAGGAAATCGAGCATCGTGGTCTCCTCGCGTGGCGCGGCCCCGCTGGCCTTCGGGCTTGGGCTTCGAGCGGGTCGACGCGCAGCATAGGCAGCGTGCGCACGGGGTGACAACTAGGATGGTTCCTAGCGCCGTGCTCCATCTCCCTGAAGTTCGCCGTCGACAGTCATCGCCAGCTTCACCAGATCGGCGAGCGAGCGCGCCTGCAGCTTGTCCATCACCCGGGCGCGGTGGAACTCCACCGTCTTGGCACTCAGGCCGAGCGCGTTGGCCACCGCCTTGTTCGACTGGCCGCGCACGACGAGCTCGAGCACGCCGCGCTCGCGCGCGGTGAGCGCATCGAAGCGCTCACGCAGTTGCCGGCGCTGGTCCTCGCGTTCGCGCTGCACGGCGTCGTGCGCGATGGCGCGCTGCACGCGCTCGATCAGGTCCTGGTCGTTGAAGGGCTTCTCGATGAAGTCGAAGGCGCCGGCCTGCACCGTGCGCACCGCCATCTGCACGTCGCCATGACCGGTGACGAAGATCAGCGGCAGGTGGTAGCGGTGGTGGGCGGCCAGGCGCTGCTGCAGCTCCAGTCCGCTCAGGCCCGGCATGCGCACGTCGAGCAGCACGCAGCCGGCGCACGCCGGGTCATAGCCGTCGAGGAACTCCTGGGCCGACGCGAACGTCTGCACCGGCAGGCGCACCGACTCGATCAGCCAGCGCAGGCTGCGCACGACCGCCTGGTCGTCGTCAACGATGAAGACCGTGGCGCGATCCGACACGATCGACCCCCTGCCGAGCGGTGGGCAGCGTGAAGCGGACGGTCGTGCCGCCGCCGCCGGCGCCGGCGACCTCGATGCGCCCGCCGTGCGCCTCGACGATCGAGCGGCTGATCGACAGTCCCATGCCGACGCCGTCGTGCTTGGTGGTGAAGAACGGCTCGAACACCTGTCCGACGATGGCCGGCCGGATGCCGGGTCCGGTGTCGGCGACCTCGACCTCGACGGCGTCGCGCCCTTGCCCCGTGCGCAGCGTGATCTCGCGCTGCGGCGAGTGCGCTTCGGTCATGGCGTCGATCGCGTTGCGCACCAGGTTGCCGATCACCTGCTCGACCATGATCGAATCGACCACCGCCGGCGCGAGGCGCGGCGCCAGATCCAGCCGAATCAGCGTCTCGTGCTGGCGCGCGTCGACCTCGGCGAAGTGCGCCACGCTGCGCGCGATCTGATTGACGTCCGCGGCGTCGAGCACCAGCTCGCGACGCTTGACGAACTCGCGCATGTGGCGCATCACCGCACCGGCGCGTTCGGCCTGCTCGGCGATGGCCTCCAGCGGCTCGCGCAGCTCCTCCAGCGTCGCGGTGCCGGCGTGCAGCCGGCGCGTGCAGCCGCGGGCGAAGGCGGCAATCGCCGCCAGCGGCTGGTTCATCTCGTGCGCCAGCGCGGTGGCCATCTCGCCCATCGTCGACAGGCGCGCCACGCGCGCCAGCTCGAGCTGGTGGCGGCGCGCGCGCTCCTCGGCGAGCTTGCGTTCGGTGATGTCGCGCGTGATGGCCAGCAGTGCATAGATGTCGCCGCGCGAGTCGCGCAGCGGCGCGGCGTGCGACTGCATCCAGCGCGCGTGCCCCTTCAGCGTGACCAGCCGGAAGTCGTAGACGACCGACTCGCCGCCGAACACGCGCTTCACGTTGTCGCGGTAGAGCGCGCGATCTTCCGGGTCGACCAGCAGGTAGATCGGCTTGCCGACGATGTCGCCGGCGCAGTCGGCCTCGACCAGCGCCAGGCCGGCCGGGTTGATTTCCAGCACGGTGCCGTTGGCGGCCTGCAGCTTCATGCACTCGGGCTCGGAGTCGATGATGGCACGCAGCCGGTACTCGTTTTCGCGCAGCCGCGCCGTGATGTCCTGCTGCTGCGACTCGTGGTCGCGCACGCGCTGCAGCGCCTCGTGCAGGCGCAGCCCGGCGGCGGCCAGGCCGATGGTCAGCGCGACCAGCGCACCGGCCAGCACGACCGCGCCGAACCACAGCGTCTCGCCGTCCAGGCCCATCAGCCGTCCTTGGCCGCCATCGGCATGGCCCCCGCACCGTGATGCCGGTGCGCGTCGTGGCCGCCCGGCATCAGCAGCGCAATCACACCCAACGCGAGCACGACCAGGCCCGATGCGCGCCGCACGCGGCTGCTGCGCACCGCCGTGCCCAGGGCACGCGCGGCGGCGCCGGAGGCCAGCATCATCGGCAGCGTGCCGGCGCCGAAGGCCGCCATCAGCAACGCACCGGTAGCCGGGCTACCGGCGCTCAGCGACCAGGCGAGCGCCGAATAGACGAGGCCGCACGGCAGCCAGCCCCACACCATGCCGAACATCCAGGCCTGCAGCGGATGGCGTATCGGCAGCAGGCGGCGCCCGAACGGCGCGATGTGCCGCCACAGCCCGGCGCCGGCGCGCTCGAGCAGCGCCAGACCGCGCCACCAGCCGCTCAAGTACAGCCCGAGCGCGATCATGAAGCCGGCCGATATCCACTGCGCGGCGTGCCGCGCCGCCGGCGCCGGCATGGCATCGAAGGTCTGCCGGCTGATCCAGCCGAGCAGCGCACCGGCGATCGCATAGCTGCTGATGCGCCCACCGTTGTAGGCGAGCAGGTACAGCCACGACCGCCATGCGCGCTGCGGGCCCGGGCCGGACAGCGACAGGCTGCCGGCGATGCCGCCGCACATGGCGAGGCAATGAGTCGATCCGAGCAGGCCCACCAGCAGCGCCGAGACGATGGTCACCTCAACCGGCATCTGCACGACCCCCGACGAGCCGAAGCGGCCCGCTACGGGAAAGGATAGCGGATCGGATCGTGCTGTCGCGTCCGGGAAGTTGCCGGGTGCGGACACGGCGAACGCCAGTCCGCTTTGCGCCTGTCGGGCAAGCGCCGCAGTCCATCGAGGGATCTCCCTGGACGGCCCTGGGAACGTCCCTCCTGACAGCGACCAGGTCGGGAGGTATACGTACGTGTCCGGGTGCCGCAAGCGCAGCGCGGCACCGGACCGGTCGGCGCAGCGGCGCCGCGCTCCCTGTCAGCCCCCACCCGAACGGAGTTCCTTCATGAAGTCCCGCGCCGCCGTCGCCTTCGAGGCCGGCAAGCCGCTGCAGATCGTCGAGATCGACGTCGCGCCGCCGCGCAAGGGCGAGGTGCTCGTGCGGATCAGCCACACCGGCGTGTGCCACACCGACGCCTTCACGCTCAGCGGCGACGACCCCGAGGGGCTGTTTCCGGCGGTGCTCGGCCACGAGGGCGCTGGCGTGGTGGTCGAAGTCGGCGAGGGCGTCGCGAGCGTCGCCCCGGGCGACCACGTCATACCGCTGTACACCGCCGAGTGCGGCGAGTGCCTGTTCTGCCGCTCGGGCAAGACGAACCTGTGCGTCTCGGTGCGCGCCACCCAGGGCAAGGGCGTGATGCCCGACGGCACCACGCGATTTTCCTACCAGGGCCGGCCGCTCTACCACTACATGGGCTGCTCGACGTTCAGCGAGTACACCGTGGTGGCCGAGGTCTCGCTGGCGAAGATCGACCCGCAGGCCCCGCACGAGGAAGTCTGCCTGCTCGGCTGCGGCGTCACCACCGGCCTGGGCGCGGTGAAGAACGCCGCCAAGGTCCAGCCGGGCGACAGCGTGGCCGTGTTCGGCCTGGGCGGCATCGGCCTGGCGGTGATCCACGGTGCGCAGATGGCGCGCGCCGGCCGCATCATCGCCGTCGACCTCAATGCGTCCAAGTTCGAGCTGGCGCGCACCTTCGGCGCCACCGACTGCGTCAACCCCAAGGACCACGACAAGCCGATCCAGCAGGTCATCGTCGAGATGACCGGCTGGGGCGTCGATCACTCCTTCGAATGCATCGGCAACGTCGGCGTGATGCGCGCAGCGCTCGAATGCGCACACCGCGGCTGGGGCCAGTCGATCATCATCGGCGTCGCCGGCGCGGGCCAGGAGATCAGCACGCGCCCGTTCCAGCTCGTCACCGGCCGGACCTGGAAGGGCACGGCCTTCGGCGGCGTGAAGGGCCGCACGCAACTGCCCGGCATGGTCGAGCAGGCGATGCGCGGCGAGATCCGGCTCGCGCCCTTCGTCACCCACAAGCTGCCCCTGCAGCGCATCAACGAAGCCTTCGACCTGATGCACGAGGGCAAGTCGATCCGCAGCGTCATCCACTACTGACTTCCGTCCCCTCGCAACGACCACCACCTCGAGGAGTCCACGCATGAGCATCTCGATCCATCCTTCCGTCGATCGCGGCGTGAGCAAGGGCGCCCCGGGCTTTGCCCGCGGCACGCTGCGCTGCCTGTGCGCGAGCAACCCGGTGCAGGTCAAGGTCGACAGCCAGGTCGCCTTCAACCACGCCTGCGGCTGCACCAAGTGCTGGAAGCCGGCCGGCGCACTGTTCTCGGTGGTGGGCGTGGTGCCACGCGACAAGCTCGCGGTCGTGGCCAACGGCCACAAGCTGAAGATCGTCGACGAGAAGGCGCCGATCCAGCGCTACGCCTGCAGCGAGTGCGGCGCGCACCTGTTCGGACGCATCGAGAACAAGGATCACGCCTTCTACGGCCTGGACTTCATCCACACCGAACTGTCCGACGACGCCGGCTGGGAAGGCCCCGGCTTCGCCGCCTTCGTGTCGTCGATCATCGAAAGCGGCACGCCGCCGTCCAAGCTCACCGAAGTGCGCCAGACGCTGCGCGAGCGCGGCCTGGAGCCCTACGACTGCCTGAGCCCGCCGCTGATGGACCTGCTGGCAGCACAGTCCGCCAAGCTCAAGGGAACTTATCGCGAAGCATGAGCGGCGAAGCCTGAACGCTCGCGCCGACACGAGCGCCCGCCGCAGCGACAGACCGTGGAACGCGTCGAGCAGCACGCCAGCTTCGGCGGCCGGCAGGAGGTGTGGCAGCACGCCTCGGCCACGCTCGGCTGCACGATGCGACTGGGCGTCTACCTGCCCGAGGCGGCGCTGCGCGGCGCGCGCTGCCCGGTGCTGTACTGGCTCTCGGGCCTGACCTGCAACGAGCAGAACTTCATCACCAAGGCCGGCGCGCAGCCGCACGCGGCGCGCCACGGGCTGATTGTGGTGGCGCCCGACACCAGCCCGCGCGACCCCGAGCGCACGCTCGGCGTGGCCGACGACGACGCCTA
>JAGWTJ010000022.1 GCA_028869005.1 Burkholderiales bacterium
GATGGCCTGGGCCAGCACGGTGGCGGTGGTGGTGCCGTCACCGGCGTTGTCGCTGGTCTTGGAAGCGACTTCCTTGACCATCTGCGCGCCCATGTTCTGCAGCTTGTCCTTGAGCTCGACTTCCTTGGCCACCGACACGCCGTCCTTGGTGACGGTGGGGGCGCCGAAGCTGCGCTCGAGCACCACATTGCGGCCCTTCGGGCCGAGCGTGACCTTGACGGCGTTGGCGAGGATGTTCACGCCCTCGACCATGCGATGGCGCGCGTCGGCGCCGAAAACTACGTCCTTAGCAGCCATGTGCTACCTCTTCTTCGAAAACGGTGGGGGATGGATTACTTCTTCTCGATGACGGCGAAGAGGTCCTCTTCGCGCATCACGAGCAACTCGTCGCCGTCGACCTTGACGGTCTGGCCGCTGTACTTGCCGAACAGCACGCGGTCGCCGACCTTGATGTTCAGGGCGATGAAGTCGCCCTTGTCGTTGCGCTTGCCGGGGCCGACCGCCAGCACTTCGCCCTGGTCGGGCTTTTCGGCGGCGTTGTCGGGGATGACGATGCCCGAGGCGGTCTTGGTTTCGTTCTCGAGGCGCTTGACGATCACGCGATCGTGCAACGGACGAAGTTTCATTGGATCTCCTTGACGAGTCTCTTTGCCGGGTCGCGGGAACCCATGAAGTGTGCACCCGCTGACGATTGTGGACTTCGGCAGATGGCCGCCTCAGTCGCTAGCACTCGACGGCGTCGAGTGCTAGCAAGGCATTATAGGTGCGGTGGGCGCGGATTCAAGGCCACGGTCGCGGCCCGTTGTGGCGCGCTGTTCGAGCCTGGGCGGCGGCGCCGCGACGCGCGCCCCGGGGAGCGCGAATGACGCGGTCAATCCCCGGGGATGCTCAGTGCCGCAACGGGCCGGGGTCCGTCGCGCCGCCGGCGGCGTCGACCTCCCCGAGGTCGGTCGGCGCCTCGGCCGGCAGGCGAAAGCGCTCGCTCGCCCAGGCGCCGAGGTCCATCGTGCGGCAGCGCTCGCTGCAGAACGGCCGCCAGGGGTTGCCGGCGCCGTAGAGCGCCGGACCACGACAGTTCGGGCACTTGACGATGCGCTCTGGGCTGCGGCTCACGCCCACCTCAACTGCACAGGGTGAGTTCGAACGCGGTGTCGCCGCCGACCGGGCGCAAGCGCCCTTCGGCGTCGGGCAGCATGAAGCGGATCGATACCAGCAGCCGGTGCCCGCTGATCTCGGGCACCACGCCGTCGTCGACGCGCACGCGCAGCATCTGGTGCACCTTGCCCGGCGGCAGGCTTTGCTGGTACTGGCCGCCGCGCGCCACCATGCGCTGCGCGCGGCCGCTGTCGCGCAGCAGGCCGAGCAACACCGTCAACGCCTGCGCCAGCGGCGCGAGCGTCGAGCGCCAGCCGGCCAGATCGGCACGTCGCCGCTCGGGTGGGTACTGTTGCCACGCGAAGTAGGCAGGCAGGTCGAACTCGCAGGTGCCGCCGGGAATGCTGATGCGGCTGCGGATGCTCATCAGCCAGTCGTTGCCGGCCAGCGCCTGTCCGGCCTTGCCCGCCACCTGGTTGAGCTCGTCGAAGGCGTGGTCGAGGTGCGCCGTCACCGCGTCCAGCGCCGCCTCGTCGACGCCGGGGCGGCCGCGGTAGGACTGCAGTTGCGCGCTATGGCGCTCGAGTTCCTTGAGCAGGTCGCTCTTCAGGTCGGCGCGTGCCGCCACGTCCATGATCTCGAAGATCGTGGCGAGAGCGAAATGGTGGTCTACCGCGTCGTCGCGCGCCGCCAGCAGGTCGAGCCGCGCGAACAGGTGCTCGAGCCGCAGCATCGTGCGGATGCCCTCGTGGAACGGGTACTCGTAGAGGACCAAGGCGGCTCGGCGGGCGTGGCGTTGCGGCGTCGCGCGCGTCGCGCGCTGCTCGCGGCCATTGTTCCACAGCGCCTCTGCTGCGCGCCGAAGGGCCTACGTGCGCTCGGGGGCGTCGCCCGTGGCGGCCGCCGCCGGCAACCACAGCGCCAGCAGCGACTGCACTTCCGACTCGAGGGCCGCCGGAGAAATGCCGTCGTTGTGGATGACCGCGTCGGCGATGGCGCGGCGGCGTGCGCGCGGCGCCTGCTGCGCGATGACGCGGCGTGCCGCCGCCTCGGTCCAGCCGGGGCGCAAGGCCACGCGCGCGGCCTGCGTGTCCTCGCTGCAATCGACGACCACGATGCGCCCGACGCGCGCGCGCCACTGGCGCGACTCGGCCAGCAGCGGCACGTCGAACACCACCGCGGCGTCGCCGGCCGCCGCGGCGCGCGCGCGCGTGAGGTCGGCGATCAGCGGATGCAGGATCGATTCGAGCCGCGCCTTCGCGCCGCCATCGGCGAAGGCCAGTGTGCGCATCGCCTCACGGTCGAGCGCGCCCTGCACATCGATGAGCTGCGCTCCGAACGCGGCGGCGATGGGCGCGATGGCCGCGCCGCCGGGCTGCGTCAGTTCGCGCGCAATGGCGTCCGCGTCCACCAGGTGCAGGCCGCGCGCCACCAGCAACGCGGCCACCGTGCTCTTGCCGCTGCCGATGCCGCCGGTGAGGCCGATGCGCAGCGCCGCCACGTCGCGCCCGCTCTTGGGCGTCAGAGGCCGACCAGCGGCGCCAGCGACTCGCCGAATCCGCGCACCGCCTGCGGCCACAGGATGGCGGCCAGCCCGCCGAGCGCAAGGTAGGGCCCGAAGGGGATCGGCACGTCGCGCTTGTGGCGGCCGAGCGCGATCAGGCCGACGCCGATCACGGCGCCCACCAGCGCAGCGAGGAACAGCGCACCGGGCACGGCCTGCCAGCCGAGCAGGGCGCCGATGCCGGCGAGCATCTTCATGTCGCCCTCGGCCATCGCGTTGGCCTTGCGCAGCGCGAGCTGCCAGAACGCGCCGAACGCCCACAGCACGCCGTAGCCGACGAGCGCACCGGCGGCGGCGTCGCCCCAGCGCACCGGCGTCCATTGCGCCGCGGCGGCGACCAGGCCGAGCACGACGAGCGGGATCGTCAGGCTGTCGGGCAGCAGCGTGGTGTCCAGATCGATGAGCGCCATCACCAGCAGCAGCGCCACCGCGGCGCAGCTCACCACGCTGTACGCACCGGCGCCGAACTGCCAGGCGCAGGCGAAGAACAGCGCGCCGGTGGCGGCCTCGACCAGCGGATAGCGCGCCGAGATGCGTGTGCCGCACGCCGAGCAGCGGCCGCGCAGCACGAGCCAGCTGACGACGGGGATGTTCTCGACCGCCTTGATGGCGTGTCCGCACGACGGACAGCGCGAGCGCGGACGCACGAGCGACAGCGGCGCGAGCCGGTCCAGCCGCTGCTTGACCGCCGCGCTGGCCGCCGCCAGTTCGCGCGGCGGCACGTCATCGGCGCCGAAGGCGGCGCGCCAGCTGCGTGCATCGGCGAGTGCGAACTCGGCCAGGTCGAAGCGCCACCAGTCGCGCATGTACATCGCCGGCAGGCGATGCACCACGACGTTGAGGAAGCTGCCGATCAGTAGCCCGAGGATGCCCAGCCCGAGCGGCGAGAGGATCAGCTCGAGCATGCGCCGGGCTGCACTGCGGCGCTCAGACCACGGCGCCGAGCTTGAAGATCGGCAGATACATCGAGACCACGATGCCGCCGATCAGCACGCCCAGCACGACGATGATGAACGGCTCCATCAGGCTGGACAGGCCCTTGACCATCTCGTCGACCTCGTCCTCGTAGAACTCGGCCGCCTTGCCCAGCATGTGGTCGAGCGAGCCCGATTCCTCGCCGATGGCGGCCATCTGCAGCACCATGGTCGGAAAGACGCCGGTGGCGGTCATCGAGGTGGTGAGCGCCGAGCCGGTCGACACGTCCTTCTGGATCTTCTCGGTCGCCTCCTGGTAGACCGCGTTGCCCGAGGCGCCGCCCACCGAGTCGAGCGCCTCGACCAGCGGCACGCCGGCGGCGAACATGGTGGCCAGGGTGCGCGTCCAGCGCGCGATCACCGACTTGTGGATGAGGTCGCCGAACACCGGCACCTTGAGCAGCAGCCGGTCCATCGTCTTCTGCATCTTCGGGCTGCGCTTCCAGCTCTGGAAGAAGAAGTAGCCGCCGCCGCCCAGGAAGCCGAAGATCGCCCACCACCACTGCACGAAGAACTTGGACAGTGCGATCACCACCAGCGTCGGCGCGGGCAACTCGCCGCCGAAGGACTTGAAGACGTCCTCGAAGGCCGGGATCACGAACAGCATGATCACCGTCAGCACGATGAAGGCGACGACGATGACGGCGATCGGGTACATCAACGCCGACTTGATCTTCTGCTTGATGGCGAGCGTCTTCTCCTGGTAGATCGCCAGTCGGTCGAGCAGCGCTTCCAGGATGCCGCCGGCCTCGCCGGCTTCGACCAGGTTGCAGTACAGCGAGTCGAAGTGCATCGGGTGGCGGCGGAAGGCTGCCGACAGGCTGGTGCCTGTCTCGACGTCGTTGCGGATGTCGGTCAGCAGCTTGGTCAGGCGCGGGTTGGTGCTGCCGCGCGCGACGATGTCGAACGACTGCAGCAACGGCACGCCGGCTTTCATCATCGTCGCCAGCTGGCGCGTGAAGATCGCGATGTCCTTCTGCTTGATCGAGCGCCCGCCGCTGGTGCGGCGCTTCCTGATCTTGCCGACCAGGACGCCCTGGCGGCGCAGGCTGGCGCTGACCGCCGACTCGCCGCCGGCGCGCATCTCGCCGCGCACGGCCTTGCCGTTCTTGTCCTTGCCCTCCCACTCGTAGATAAGTTCCTTGGGTGCGCGGGCGGCGGCGGCTGCGGCTGTGGCCATGACGGTGACGGGTTCGGGTAGGCTGATGTGGACGAGCGGGCGATCATTCGTTGGTGACGGTGATCACCTCCTCGAGCGTGGTGACGCCTGCGCGCACCTTGACGAGTCCGGACTGACGCAGGTCACGCACGCCTTCGACTTGCGCCTGCTTGGCGATGTCGAGCGCCGTGCCCTCGCCGAGGATGATGCGCTGGATCGCCTCGGTGATCGGCATCACCTGGTAAAGCCCGAGCCGCCCTTTGTATCCGTTGTTGCAACTGCTGCAACCGACCGCACGGTAGGGCTTCCAGTTGCCGTCGAGTTCTTCGGGCGCGAAGCCGGCCTTGAGCAGCGATTCGCGCGGATAGTCGGCCGGCTTCTTGCAGTTCTCGCACAGCCGCCGCGCCAGGCGCTGCGCCGTGATCAGCAGCACGCTGGCGGCGATATTGAACGGCGCCACGCCCATGTTGGCCAGTCGCGTCAGCGTGGTCGGCGCGTCGTTGGTGTGCAGGGTGCTCATCACCAGGTGGCCGGTCTGCGCCGCCTTGATGGCGATGTCGGCGGTCTCGAGGTCGCGGATCTCGCCGACCATGATGATGTCCGGGTCCTGGCGCAGGAAGGACTTGAGCGCGGTGGCGAAGTTGAGGCCCGCCTTGTCGTTGACGTTGACCTGGTTGATGCCGGGCAGATTGATTTCGGCCGGGTCCTCGACCGTGGCGATGTTCACGCCCGGCTGGTTGAGGATGTTCAGGCAGGTATACAGCGACACCGTCTTGCCGCTGCCGGTGGGGCCGGTGACGAGCACCATGCCGTAGGGGCGGCCGATGGCGGCCATCAGCCGGTCGCGCTCGATCTTCTCGTAGCCCAGCGCCTCGATGCCGAGCTTGGCGCTGCTCGAGTCGAGGATCCGGATCACGACTTTCTCGCCGAACAGCGTGGGCAGGGTGCTGACGCGAAAGTCGATCGACTTGGTGCCGAACTTCAGCTTCATGCGGCCATCCTGCGGGACGCGCTTTTCGGCGATGTCCATGCGGCTGATGACCTTGATGCGGCTGGCGAGCTTGTCCTTGATGGCCAGCGGCGGCTGCGTGATCTCGCGCAACTCGCCGTCGACGCGAAAGCGCACGCGGTAGTGGTACTCGTAGGGCTCGAAGTGCAGGTCCGACGCACGCATGTTGATGGCGTCGATCAGCATCTTCTGCAGGAAGCGCACGACCGGCGCGTCCTCGACATCGGCGGCGGCCTCGGCGCTCTCGGGCGCCGCCGTGTCCTCGTCGCTGACGTCGAAGTCGAAGTCGGCCGCGGCCATCGACTCCAGCACCTCGTTGGCCGATGCGGTCTGCGCCTCGAGTTGCTTGGTGAGCTTGTCGTGCTCGACGATCACCCACTCGGGCGTGAGCTGGGTGGCGAACTTGATGCGCTCGACCGCCTCCTGGTCGGTGGGGTCGGCGGCGCCGATGAACAGGCGGTTGCCGCGGCGGCCGAGCACGACGAGCTGGTACTGGCTCGCGATCTTGGGGTCGACCAGATTGCGCGGCAGCTTCTGCACGTCGACCGCGTTCAGGTCGAGCAGCGGCAGCGCCAACGCCGACGACAGCGTGTGCGCCAGTTCGTCGGACTTGATCGCCCCGGCCCCCATGACGGCCGTGACGAAGCTGCTCTTGCGCTCGCGCGCCGTCTTGGAGATTTCCTCGGCGGTCTTGGCGTTCAGCTTGCCGGCATTGACCAGCACCCGGGCGACGCCGGTGAGCGAGGACTGTGCAGGTTCGACGATGGTCTCGGCGGCCATCGGAGATCAGTGGGGGTCTTGCATCGGCGCGGGATCATCGCCGATCCGCCGGCAGGTGTAAACGCCGGAAAAGGCGAACACTCGCACGCCTTCCCCGAGGATTCACCCCGTGCGGTTCGGCCCGCTTCGCCATTGCCGCATGGCGCCCCGACGGCGCCCGCGCGGCCCTCAACGCACGCGCCGCGCGGCCAGCAGCACGGGCCACAGCCACAGGCTCGCCAGCCACAGCGCCACGCGCGCCGGCGACAACGGCCGCTTCTCGTGCTGCGCCAGGCGCGCGAACAGCACGGCGGCGCCAACCACCGCATGCAACAACAAGGCGCCATAGATCGCCACGCGCACGCCGTAGTCGGCACCGAAGAAGTCGCCGACGATGCGTCCGGCGAGCGCCGCCAGCAAGACGGAGAGCAGCAGCGCCAGGGCCACGCCGACGATGGCGTGGCGCAGGCTCCACAGCGGGTCGTTGTGCATGGTCCGAAGCGTGTGCAGTGCCCTGATCGCGGAAGTCCTCGGCGCCGCAGCGGCCGCGCCTGGGCACCGTCGGCGAGAACTACTTCACGAGCTGCGAAGCCGCCTCGGGCTGAGTACAAACGAGGGGGAGGCCCGGCGCACGACTTCAAGAAGCACTTTGAGTAGCGTGGCCAAGTACTTCATTCTTCAGGTCTTTCCGAGCTCGGCAACGAGTTTCGAATTGGCCTGTAAGTGTTTGATTTTCCTGATTTTTCGCGCGCCGGCGCATTGACCCGAAGGTGCCGTCTCGGCTAAAGTGGGAATTCGTGCAGATCAGTGTGGAATAGTGTCTCAAGCGCCCTATCGTGGTGGTCCGGTGCTGACCCTCGACCAGAAGGGCCGCATCACCGTGCCGGCGCGCTGGCGCGAGCAGCTCATGGCCACCGTGGGCGGCCGGCTCGTCATCACCAAGAACGCCGACGGCGGGCTCGCGCTGTACCCGCCGCCGGTGTGGGAACAGCTCGAGCGCGTCGTGCTCGAACTGACTGCCGACGACGACCCGTGGCGGCGCATCCTGTCCGGCAATTCGGAGGAGGTGGAGATCGACAGCGCGGCGCGCGTGCTGATCCCGCCCGATCTCAGGCGTTGGGCGGGGCTGGAGCGCGAGGTCAAGTTCATGGGGCTGGGCACCTACTTCGAATTGTGGGATCTCGGCCGCTACGAGGTCCACGAAGCGCAGGCCATCGCCAAGGGCCGGCCCGAAGCGCTGCGCAACCTCAGACTGGCGTGAGCGACGACTCTCCATGGCTGCACCGCACCGTGTTGCTCGACGAGGCCGTGGCGGCGCTCGTGACGCAACCGGAGGGCGTCTACGTCGACGGCACCTTCGGCCGCGGCGGGCACGCGCGGGCGATCCTCGCGCGGCTGGCGCCGGCCGGGCGGCTGTACGTCTTCGACAAGGATCCCGAAGCGCTGGCCGCCGCGGCGGCGATCGTCGACGCGCGGCTCACCTCGTTGCACGCGAGCTTCGGCCAGATGGGCGAGCAGCTTGCCGCGCGCGGCGTGGCGCAGGTGCAGGGCGTGCTGCTGGACTTGGGGGTGAGCTCGCCGCAGATCGACAACCCCGAGCGCGGCTTCAGTTTCCGCTTCGACGCACCGCTGGACATGCGCATGGACACCACGCGCGGCGAGACGGCGGCCGATTTCCTGGCCCGCGCGAGCGAGCGCGACATCGTGGAGGTGCTGCGTGAATACGGCGAAGAACGGGCTGCTGTACCGATTGCAAAGGCGCTTGTGGCTCGCCGCGACAGCGGGGCGCCCGTGCGCCGCACCGGGGAACTTGCCGCACTCGTGGCTCGCGCCGTCAAGTCCCGCGAGCCGGGCCAGGACCCTGCAACGCGCACGTTTCAGGCTCTACGGATTCACGTCAATGCCGAGCTTGAAGCGCTCCGGCAGGGATTGACGGCGGCGCTCGCGCTGCTCGCCCCCGGGGGACGGCTGGTGGTCATCTCCTTTCACTCGCTGGAAGACCGCATCGTCAAGCGCTTCATCGCCGCCGAGAGTCGCGACGAGCCCGACCGCCGGGCGCCGTTCGCGCCGTCGCGGCGCATGCTTCTTACGGCGCTCGGCCGCGTCAAGCCCTCGGCCGCCGAGGTGGCCGCCAACCCGCGCGCGCGCTCGGCGCTGATGCGGGTGGCAGAGCGCACGGCGGTGTCGTCGTGAGCGCGCGCGGCGGTTGGCGAGCGCGCGTCGCGCAGCGCGCAGCGTGGGGGGCGGTTTCGTGACCAGGCTCGATGGCTTGCTCGTCGCCGTGCTGCTGGTCAGTGCGCTCGTGCTGGTGCGCACTTCGTACGAGGCGCGCCGCCTGTTTGCCGAACTCGACCGCGCGCGCAGCGAGCAGCGGCGCCTGGACGGCGACTACAAGCGGCTGGACGCCGAGCGCCAGGCGCAGGCGACGCACCTGCGCGTCGAGCGCGTGGCGCGCGACAGGCTCGCGATGCGCGTGGCGGGCCCCGGCATCACCGCCTACGTGCGCGAGGCGGCCGGCTCGGAGGCCGGGCGATGAACGTCGGCGGCAAAGCGACCAAGGCGGCGGCGCGCGCCAGCGCCGTGCGCAGCGTCAACTACGCCACCAGCCCGCTGCTGGCCAGCCGCACGCCGCCGTGGCGCTCGCGCTTTGCCGTGTTGCTGGCGGGCGCCGCGTTCGCGCTGCTGCTCGGGCGCGCGATCTACGTGCAGATCGTCGCCGCCGACTTCTATCAGACGCAGGGCGACAAGCGCTTTTTGCACCACGAGACGCTGCCCGCCAGCCGCGGGCGCATCCTCGACCGCAACGGTCTGGTGCTGGCCACCAGCGTCGCGATGCCCACCGTGCAGGTCGACCTCAAGGCCTTCGCCGCCGACGGCGCCGAGCGCCGCCAGCACATCAAGGCGCTGGCGCGCGCGCTCGGCGCGCCGACGGCGGAGATCGCCGAACGCCTGGAAGGCACGAGCGGTACCGTCACGCTGCGCCGCCTCGTCGAGGAGCCGGTGTGGCAGGCGGTGAAGGCGCTCGACATCAAGGGCGTGAGCGAGGTGCGCGAATACCGCCGCCGCTACCCCGAGGGCGAAGCGGCGGCGCACGTGGTGGGCTTCACCGACATCGACGACAAGGGCCAGGAAGGCATCGAGCTCGGCTTCGACAAGCAGCTCGTCGGCCGCGCCGGCCAGCGCACCGTGCTGCGCGATCGCCTCGGCCGCGTCGTCGAGGACGTGGGCGACCAGCTCGACCCCGTCAACGGCGAAGACGTGCAACTGGCCATCGACAGCAAGGTGCAGTTCTTCGCCTGGCAGCGGCTGCGCGACGCCGTGCGCGAGCACAACGCGCGCGGCGGCAGCGTGGTGGTGCTCGACGCGCGCAGCGGTGAGCTGCTGGCGCTGGCCAACTACCCGAGCTTCGACCCCGGCCAGCGCCGCCACCTGTCGGGCGAGCAGTTGCGCAACCGCGCGCTCACCGACACCTTCGAGCCGGGTTCGACGATCAAGCCGTTCACGATCTCGATCGCGCTCGAGAGCGGCCGCGTGACGCCGACGACGCCCATCCAGACCGCGCCCGGCAGCATCACCATCACCGGCTCGACGATCCGCGACTCGCATCCGCACGGCGTGCTGACGGTGGCCGAGGTGATCCAGAAGTCGAGCAACGTCGGCACCGTGAAGATGGCGCTGCAGATGGACCGGCACGAGATGTGGGACATGTTCACCTCGGTCGGCCTGGGGCAGAAGCCCCGCATCGACTTCCCCGGCGCCGTCAGCGGGCGGCTGCGGCCGTGGAAGAGCTGGCGCCCGATCGAGCAGGCGACGATGAGTTACGGCTACGGCCTGTCGGTCAGCCTGATGCAGCTGGCGCGCGCCTACACCGCGTTCGCGCGCGACGGCCAAGTCATCCCCGTCACCATCGTCAAGCGCGCGGGCGATGCGCCGGTGGAAGGCCAGCGCGTGATGTCGGCCAAGACGGCGCGCGAGGTGCGCCAGATGCTGCAGCTGGCCGCCGGCCCGGGCGGCACGGCGCCCAGGGCGCAGGCGCTGGGCTACTCGGTGGGCGGCAAGACCGGTACCGCGCGCAAGCAGGAGGGCAGGGGCTACGGCAACAAGTACCGCGCCTGGTTCGTCGGCCTGGCGCCGGTGAGCGAGCCGCGCATCGTGGTCGCGGTGATGGTCGACGAGCCGGGCAAGGGAAGCTACTTCGGCGGCGATGTCGCCGCGCCGGTGTTCAGCCAGGTCGTGCAGCAGACGCTGCGCATGCTCAACGTGCCGCCCGACATCGAGGTCAAGCCGCAGATCGTCGGCAAGCCCGAGCCGGCCGAGGTCGAGAGCTTCTGACAAGGCGACGACTGCGATGCTGCAACGCCTGGATTCCGCCCAAGCCGCCGTCGCCTGGCTGCGCGCGTGCGGCGCCACGGCGCTGCGCACCGACAGCCGCGCGGTGGGCGCGGGCGACGCCTTCGTCGCCTGGCCGGGCTGGGCCACCGACGGCCGGCGCTACGTGCGCGACGCACTCGCTGCCGGCGCCGTGGCCTGCCTGGTCGAGGACGAAGGCGTCGCTGAATTCGCCTTCGACGACGCGCGCGTGGCCAGCCTCACCGGCCTGAAGGCGGCGTGCGGGCCGCTCGCAGACACCTGGTTCGGCCGCCCGAGCGAGCGGCTGGACATCGTTGCCGCCACCGGCACCAACGGCAAGACCTCGACCACCTGCTGGACCGCCGAGGCGCTGGCGCGCTGCGGCCGGCGCTGCGGCGTGATCGGCACGCTGGGCGCGGGCGAGATCGGCAGCGCCGGCGGCATCGTGGCGACCGGACTCACCACGCCCGATCCGGTGAGGCTGCATGGCGTGCTCGCCGATCTGGCGGTGCACGGCGTCGTGGCCTGCGCGCTCGAAGCGTCGTCGATCGGCCTCGTCGAGCGCCGGCTCGACGGCGTGCGCATCGACGTGGCGCTGTTCACCAACTTCACGCGCGACCACCTCGACTACCACGGCACGATGGCCGCCTACTGGGCCGCCAAGCGGCGCCTGTTCGACTGGCCCGGGCTGCGCGCGGCGGTCGTCAACGTCGACGACGCGCAGGGTGCGGCGCTGGCCGACGAACTGACCGCCGCCGGCGTGCTCGACCTCTGGACGGTGTCGGCCGGTGTCGCCAGCGGCCGTGCGCCGCGCCTTCTCGCGCAGGGCCTGCGCTACGGCGCGAGCGGGCTCGCCTTCGACGTGCGCGAGGGCAGCGCGACGGCGACGCTGGCCACCGCGCTCGTCGGCGAGTTCAACGTGAGCAACCTGCTGGTCGCGCTCGGCGCCTTGCGCGCGCTCGGCGTGCCGCTGGCCGATGCCGCGGCGGCGCTCGCGCACGCCAGCCCCTTGCCCGGCCGGCTGCAGCGCGTCGGAGGCGGCGGCGTCGAGGTGGTCGTCGACTACGCGCACACGCCCGATGCGCTGACCCAGGTGCTGGCGGCGCTGCGGCCGCTGGCGCGCGCGCGCGGCGGGCGGCTGGTGTGCCTGTTCGGCTGCGGCGGCAACCGCGACGCCACCAAACGGCCGCTGATGGGCGCGATCGCCGCTCGCGACGCCGACCGCGTCTTCGTCACCAGCGACAACCCGCGCGACGAGCCGCCGGCGGCCATCCTGGCGCAGATCCTGGCCGGTCTCGCCGGGCACCGGGAGGTGGCGGTGATCGAGGACCGCGCCGAGGCCATTGCCACCGCGATCGCCGAGGCGCGCGCCGGCGATGTCGTGCTGCTCGCCGGCAAGGGCCACGAGGCCACCCAGGAGATCGCCGGCCGGCGCCGGCCGTTCTCCGACCTCGAGCAGGCGCGCGCCGCACTGGCGCGGCGCGGCGGAGGCGGCGGCGATCTTCGTGGAGCGGCGCCGTGCTGACGCTGGCCGAAGCGCACGCGCTGCTGCCGGCGAGCCGCGTCGTCGGCGCGCCGACGATCCGATTCGAGCGCGTGCACAGCGACACGCGCACGCTGCAGCCGGGCGACCTGTTCGTCGCGCTGCGCGGCGAGCACTTCGACGGCCACGACTTCCTGCGCGAGGCGCAGGCCGCCGGCGCCGTCGCGGCACTGGCCGAGCGCGGCTTGTCGAGCGCGCTGCCCGGCCTCGAGGTCGCCGACACGCTGGCCGCGCTGCAGCAGCTCGCCGCGGCGTGGCGCGCGCGCATGACGCTGCCGCTGGTCGCCGTCACCGGCAGCAACGGCAAGACCACCGTCACGCAGATGACGGCGGCCATCCTGCGCGCCTGGCTCGGCGAGGCGGCCCTCGCCACGCAGGGCAACCTCAACAACCACATCGGCGTGCCGCTCACGCTGCTGCGGCTGCGCCGGGACGAGCCGGCGGGCGCCGGCCCGGCGCCGCTGCCGCATCGGGCGGCCGTGCTCGAGCTCGGCATGAACCACGTCGGCGAGATCGCCCTCCTGGCGCGGCTCGCGCAGCCGACCATCGCCGTCATCGTCAACGCACAGCGCGAGCACCAGGAGTTCATGGCCGGCGTGGAGGCGGTGGCGCGCGAGAACGGCAACGTCATCGATGCGCTCGGCGCCGACGGCATCGTCGTCGTCCCGGCGCGCGACGCGTACGCGGCGCTGTGGCGGCGCGCGGCCGGCGCGCGGCGCGTGGTCGGCTTCGGCGTCGATGCACCGGCCGATGTCGTCGCCCACGGCGCATGGGACGCCGCGCGCGGCGCCTGGCAACTGCAGTTGGCGACGCCGCAGGGTGCGGCGCGCACGACGCTGCATCAGGCCGGCCGGCACAACCTGCACAACGCCGCGGCGGCGGCGGCCGCGGCGCTGGCCGCGGGTGCGCCGCTGGCTGCCGTCGAGCGCGGGCTGGCGGCGTTCGAGCCGGTGGCCGGACGCTCGCGCACGTTGCCGCTGACGTGGCGCGGCCGCGCGGCGACGCTCGTCGACGACAGCTACAACGCCAACCCCGATTCGGTACGCGCCGCGATCGACCTGCTGGCCGATCTGCCGGGCCCGCGCTGGCTGCTGCTCGGCGACATGGGCGAAGTGGGCGCGCAGGGCGCGCAGTTCCATGCCGAGGTCGGCGCGCATGCGCGCGCGCGCGGCATCGAGACGGTGTGGGCCGCCGGCCTGCTTTCCGCGCAGGTGGGCGCCGACCGGCACTTCGCCGACACCGCGGCGCTCGCCGCCGCGTTGCGCGAAGGCCCCGCGGCGGCGAGCCTGCTCGTCAAGGGCTCGCGCTTCATGCGCATGGAGCAGGTGGTGGCCGCGCTGCAGGCGATGCAGCGCGATGCGCCGGCAGGGAGCGCGCATGCTGCTTAGCCTGTCGGAACTGCTGATCTCGTGGTACCCGCAGGAGCTCAGCTTCCTGCGCGTCTTCCAGTACCTGACGTTCCGCGCCGTGCTGGCGGCGATGACCTCGCTGCTCATCGGCCTGGCGTTCGGGCCCTGGGTCATCCGCCGGCTCGGCGCGATGAAGATCGGCCAGCCGATCCGCGAGTACGGCATGCTCAGCCACCTCGGCAAGCGCGGGACGCCGACGATGGGCGGCGTGCTGGTGCTGATCGGCATCGGCGTGTCGACCATCCTGTGGTTCGACTGGACCAACCGCTTCGTGTGGGTGGTGATGCTGGTGACGTTCGGCTTCGGCACCATCGGCTGGGTCGACGACTGGCGCAAGGTCGTGCGCAAGGACCCCGAAGGCATGCGCTCGCGCGAGAAGTTCTTCTGGCAGGCGCTGATCGGCCTGCTGGCCGCGGTCTACCTCGCCTTCAGCGTCGCCGAGACGAGCAACGTGCGCGTCGTCGAGCTCTTCCTGCGCTGGGTGGCGAGCGGCCTGTCGACCTCGCTGCCGCCGCGCGCCGATCTGCTGGTGCCGTTTTCCAAGAGCGTGAGCTATCCGCTCGGCGTGTGGGGCTTCATCGCGCTCACCTGGTTCGTCATCGTCGGCGCGAGCAACGCCGTCAACATGACCGACGGGCTCGACGGGCTGGCCATCATGCCGGTGGTGATGGTCGGTGCCGCGCTCGGCGTCTTCGCCTACGTCGTGGGCAACGTCAACTACTCGCGCTACCTGCTGTTCCCGTACATCCCCGGCGCCGGCGAACTGCTCGTGTTCTGCGCCGCGCTGGCCGGCGCCGGCCTGGCGTTCCTGTGGTTCAACGCCAATCCGGCGCAGGTCTTCATGGGCGACGTCGGCGCGCTCGCGCTGGGCGGCGCCCTGGGCACCATCGCCGTCATCACGCGCCAGGAGATCGTGCTCGGCATCATGGGCGGCATCTTCGTCGCCGAGACGCTGTCGGTGATGCTGCAGGTGTCGTACTTCAAGTACACGAAGAAGCGCTACGGCGCCGGACGCCGCATCTTCCTGATGGCGCCGCTGCACCACCACTACGAGAAGAAGGGCTGGACCGAGAACCAGGTGGTGGTGCGCTTCTGGATCATCACGATGCTGCTGTGCCTGGTCGGGCTGGCCAGCCTGAAGCTGCGGTGAAGGGTGCGATGAGCGGGCTGGCGGATCGCAGCGTTCTGGTGCTCGGCCTGGGCGACTCGGGACTGGCCATGGCGCGCTGGTGCGTGCGCTTCGGCGCGCGCGTGCGCGTGTGGGACTCGCGCGACGCGGCGCCGCACGACGCGGAGCTGGCGCGCGAGCTGCCGCAGGCCGGCCGCCTGGCCGGCGCCCTCGCGGCCGACGCGCTCGACGGCGTGTCGCTGGTGCTCAAGAGTCCCGGGCTGGCGCCGCACGACGCGCGCATCGCGCCCGTGCTGGCCGAGGCGCGCGCGCGCGGCCTGGCCGTGCTCGGCGAACTCGACCTGTTCGTGCGCGCGCTGGCCGAGCTCGAGCAGACGCGGCAGTACCGGCCGCAGCTCGTCGCCATCACCGGCACCAACGGCAAGACGACGACGACGGCGATGGCCGCGCTGCTGATCGGGCGCGCCGGCCGGCGCGTGGCGATGGCGGGCAACGTCGGGCCGACGCTGCTCGACACGCTTGCCGCCGCGCTCGATGCCGGGCCGCTGCCCGGCGCGCCGGCCGATGAGTCTGCGGCGAACGCGCTGCCGCAGGTCTGGGTGCTCGAACTGTCGAGCTTCCAGCTCGAAGGCGGCGGCGATGGCGTGCAGGGCTTCGAGCCCGACGCCGCCGCCGTGCTCAACGTCAGCGAGGACCATCTGGACTGGCACGGCTCGATGGACGCCTATGCGCGCGCCAAGGCTCGCATCTTCGGCGCGCCCGGGGCGAAGACGGTGATGGTGATCAACCGCGACGACCCGCGCGTCGAGGCCATGGTGCCGCTGCCGCCGCCGGCTGCCGCCGACGGCAAGCGCAGGGCGAAGACGAAGTTCGTGCCACGCCGGGTGCAGCGCTTCGGCCTCGGGCCGCCACAGCAGCCGGGCGACTGGGGCGTCGTCGACGACAGCGGCATGGCGTGGCTGGTGCGAGCGCTGCCCGACGACGAGGGGGCCAAGCGCCGTCCCGACGCGGCCGGCGAGATCCACCTGCAGCGCCTGATGCCGGCCGATGCGTTGCGCGTGCGCGGCCGCCACAACGCGGCCAACGCGCTCGCCGCACTGGCGCTGGCCAGCGCCATCGGCTGCCCGCTCGCGCCGATGTTGCACGGCCTGCGCGAGTACCCCGGTGAGCCGCACCGCGTGCAGTTCGTCGCCGCCGTCGACGGCGTCGAGGCCTACGACGACAGCAAGGGCACCAACGTCGGCGCCACCGTCGCCGCGCTCGAAGGACTGGGCGCCGACAAGCAGCCGGCGCGACTGGTCGTCATCCTCGGCGGCGACGGCAAGGGTCAGGACTTCGCGCCGCTGGCCGCGCCGCTGGCGCGCCATGCGCGTGCGGTGGCGACGATCGGCCGCGACGCGCCGGCCATCGAGGCCGCACTGGCCGGTGCGCAGGCCGACGGCCTCGCGCTCGCGCGCCAGGCCACGCTCGAAGCCGCCACGGCGTGGTGCTTCGAACAGGCGCGGCCCGGCGACGCGGTGCTGCTGTCGCCGGCCTGCGCCAGCCTGGACATGTTCCGCAACTACGCGCACCGCGCCGAGGTCTTCGTGGCCGCGGTGCGCTCGCTCGCGCGGGAACGCGGAGGGCTGGTGTGAACGCGCCGCACGGCATGCACTTGCGCGTGGCGCGCCGCGCGGCGAGGAGGGCTCCGCGGTGAGCGCCGCCCAGGCCGAAGCGAGCGCCGCGCGCGGCGAGCGCGACTGGCACGACTGGCGCCGTTGGTTCGTGCGCCTGCGCCCGCGCGGCGCCGAAGAACTGCGCTTGCCGGTGCGCGAGCACGTCAGCGTCGCCGGCGTACGCCCGGTGGCGCTGCGCTCGTTCGACCAGTCCCTGGTGGCGGTGGCCGCGGCACTGGTGGCCTTGGGCGTCGTGATGGTCTATTCGGCGTCGATCGCGCTGCCCGACAACCCTCGCTTCGCCAACTACGCGCCGAACTACTTCCTCGTGCGCCACCTGCTGGCACTGGGCATCGGCTTCGTCGCTGCGCTGGTCGTGCTGCAGGTGCCGATCGCGGTGTGGGAGAAGCGCGCGTCGTGGGTCTTCGTCGTCGCGCTCGCGCTGCTCGTCGTCGTGCTCGTGCCGGGCATCGGCAAGGTCGTCAACTTCTCGCGCCGCTGGATTCCTCTGGGCTTCATGAACTTCCAGCCGAGCGAGCTGGCCAAGCTCGCGATCGCCATGTACGCGGCCGGCTACATGGTGCGCAAGATGGATGCGCGCGAGAAGTTCTTCCACGCCGTCTGGCCGATGGCGGTGGCGGTGGGCATCGTCGGCGTGCTGCTGCTGCGCCAGCCCGACATGGGAGCCTTCATCGTCATCGCGACGATCGCCATGGGCATCCTGTTCCTGGGCGGCGTCAACGCGCGCATGTTCTTCCTGATCGCGGCGGTGGTGCTCGTCACCTTCGGCACCATCATCGCCTTCGACGACCTGCGACGCGAGCGCATCCTCGCCTACCTCGACCCCTGGAATCCGAAGTACGCGCAGGGCAAGGGCTACCAGCTCACGCATTCGCTGATCGCCTTCGGCCGCGGCGGCTGGCTCGGCCAGGGCCTGGGCGACAGCGTCGAGAAGCTGCACTACCTGCCCGAGGCGCACACCGACTTCCTGCTGGCGGTGATCGGCGAGGAGCTGGGCTTCGTCGGCGTGGCGGCGGTCATCGTGCTCTTCTTCTGGCTGGTACGCCGCATCTTCGTCATCGGCCGTCAGGCGGTGGCGCTGGACCGCGTCTACGCCGGGCTGATGGTGCAGGGCGTGGGCGTGTGGTTCGGCTTCCAGACCTTCATCAACATGGGCGTCAACCTCGGCGTGCTGCCGACCAAGGGCCTGACGCTGCCGCTGATGAGCTACGGCGGCTCGGCGATCCTGATGAACTTCGTCGCGCTGGCGCTGGTGCTGCGGGTGGATATGGAGAGCAGAGCCCTCATGCGTGGAGGCCGGGCGTGATGCCGCACCTCGTCGTCATGGCGGCAGGCACCGGCGGGCACATCATCCCGGGGCTGGCGGTGGCGCGCGAGATGCAGCGCCGCGGCTGGAGCGTGAGCTGGCTCGGCACCAGGCAGGGCATGGAGAACCGGCTCGTGCCGCAGTTGGGCGGACCCGGCCTCGCGCTCGACACCATCGGCTTCACCGGCCTGCGCGGCAAGGGCGTCGCGCATGCGCTGACCGGCGGCTTGCGGCTGCTCGCGGCCTTCTGGCAGTGCCTTCGCATCCTGCGCCGGCGCAGCGCCGACGCCGTGCTCGGCATGGGCGGTTACGTGTGCTTTCCGGGCGGGCTGATGGCCTCGCTGCTGAACAAGCCGCTGGTGCTGGTCAACGCCGACGCGGCGCTGCTGATGTCGAACAAGGCGCTGCTGCCGGTGGCCGACCGCGTCGCCTTCGGCTTCGACGGCGACGCCGCCGCGCACACCAGGAACGCCGTCGTCACCGGCAACCCGGTGCGAGCCGAGGTCGAGGCGATCGCCGCGCCGGCCGAACGCTATGCCGGCCGCAGCGGAGCGCTCGCGCTGCTCGTGGTCGGCGGCAGCCTGGGTGCGCAGGTGCTCAACGAGATCGTGCCGGCGGCCATCGCCGCGCTGGCGCCGGCCGAGCGCCCGCGCGTCACGCACCAGACCGGCAGCGCGATGCTGGAACAGGTGCGCGCCGCTTATGCCGGCGCCGGCGTCGACGCCGAGGTGCTGGCCTTCGTCGACGACATGCCGGCGCGGCTCGCGGCCTGCGACCTGATGGTCTGCCGTGCCGGCGCGATCACGGTGAGCGAGCTGTGCGCGGCCGGCGTGCCGGCCATCCTGGTGCCGCTGATCGTCAGCACGACGGCGCACCAGCGCGACAACGCGGCGTGGATGCAGGCGCAAGGCGCCGCCATCCACCTGCCGCAGGCCGAGCTCACGCCGGCGCGGCTGGCCGACACGCTGCGCGGCCTGGATCGCACGCGGCTCGCGGCGATGGCGGCCAAGGCGCGCGCCCTGGCGCGCCCCGAGGCGGCGGCGCGTGTGGCCGACGAGATCGAGCGTCTGACGGCGAAGAAGGCCGCATGAAGCACGCGATCCGGCACATCCACTTCGTCGGCGTCGGCGGCGCCGGCATGAGCGCGCTGGCCGAGATCATGCGGCGCCTGGGCTACGTCGTGAGCGGCAGCGACCTGCACGCGAGCGCCGTCACCGAACGGCTGGCGGCGCTCGGCGTGCGCGTCTTCATCGGACACGCGGCGGCGCAGATCGACGGCGCGCAGGCCGTTGTCACGTCGACGGCGGTGCCGGCCGACAACCCGGAAGTGCTGGCCGCGCGCGCGCGCCGCATTCCGGTCGTGGCGCGCGCGCTGCTGCTGGCCGAACTGCTGCGCCTGAAGCAGGGCATCGCCGTCGCCGGCACGCACGGCAAGACGACGACGACCTCGCTGGTGGCCAGCGTGCTCGTCCAGGCCGGGCTCGATCCGAGCTTCGTCATCGGTGGTCAGCTCGTCGCCGCCGGCGCCAATGCGCGACTGGGCGGCGGCGAGTTCATCGTCGTCGAGGCCGACGAGAGCGACGCCAGCTTCCTGCATCTGGCGCCGGTGCTGAGCGTGGTCACCAACATCGACGCCGATCACATGGAGACCTACGGCCACGACGTGGCGCGCTTGCGCGACGCGTTCGTCGCTTTCTGCGAGTGCCTGCCGTTCTACGGCCGCGCCGTGCTGTGCGTGGACGATCCCGGCGTGCGGGCCATCCTGCCGCGCGTGACGCGACCGGTGCTCGGCTACGGCTTCGGTGACGACGCCGACGTGCGCGCCGTGGCCGTCGAGGCGCTGCCCGGCGCGCGCATGCGCTTCGATGTGCGACGGCGCGATCCGCACGAACTCGACGCGGCGCGCCGCGCGCTGCCGCCGCTGTCGTTGACGCTCAACCTCGCCGGGGAGCACAACGTGCGCAATGCGCTGGCGGCGGTCGCCGTGGCGATGGCGCTCGGCGTCCCGGACGGCGCGCTGGCCGCGGCGCTCGACACGTTCGCCGGCGTCGGTCGGCGCTTCCAGCGCTGGGGCGAGCTGCGCGTGCCGGGCGGCGCGCCGGGCGCGCGCTTCACGCTCGTCGACGACTACGGCCACCACCCGGTGGAGATGGCCGCCGTGCTGGCCGCGGCGCGCGCCGCGTTCCCCGGCCGGCGCCTCGTGCTCGCCTTCCAGCCGCACCGCTACACGCGCACGCGCGACTGCTTCGCCGGCTTCGTCGACGTCATCGGCCGCTTCGACGCGGCGCTGCTGACCGAGGTCTACGCGGCCGGCGAGGCGCCGATCGCCGGCGCCGACGGCCGCGCGCTCGCCGCGGCGCTGCGCAGCGCGCAGCGCAGCGCTGAATTCGTCGCCGATGTCGGCGCGCTGCCCGAGGCCGTCGCCCGCACCGTGCGCGCCGACGACGTGGTGATCGTGATGGGCGCCGGCTCGATCGGCGAGTTGCCGCAGCAACTGGTGCAGATGAGCGGAGGTGCCGCGTGACGCACGATCCGAAGTCCTTCGGCAAGGTCGCCGTGCTGCTCGGCGGCACCAGCGCCGAACGCGAGGTCTCGCTGATGTCGGGCCGCGGCGTGCTGTCGGCGCTCGCTTCGCGCGGTGTCGACGCGCAGGCCTTCGATCCGGCCGAGCGCGAGCTCGCCGAGCTCAAGCACGAAGGCTTTGCGCGCGTCTTCATCGCGCTGCACGGCCGCCACGGCGAGGACGGCACGGTGCAGGGCGCGCTCGAACTTCTCGGCATCCCCTACACCGGCAGCGGCGTGATGGCCAGTGCCATCGCGCTCGACAAGGTGATGACCAAGCGCGTCTGGCACGCCGAGGGTCTGCCGACGCCACGCTGGCTCTCGCTCGGCGCCGGGCAGCGTGCGCGTGAGCAGCTGCGCGCCGTGCCCGACGCGCTCGGCCTGCCGCTGATCGTCAAGCCGCCGCACGAAGGCAGCTCGATCGGCGTGACCAAGGTGCGCGGCTACTCCGAGATGCAGGACGCGGTGGCGCTGGCCGCGCGCTACGACGACGACGTGCTGTGCGAGGAGTTCATCGACGGCATCGAGCTCACCTGCCCGGTGCTCGGCAGCGGCGACGCGGCGCGCGCGCTGCCGGTGGTGCGCATCGACGCGCCCGGCGGCAACTACGACTTCGAGCACAAGTACTTCAGCGAAGACACCGGCTACCGCTGCCCGAGCGGCCTCGCCGCGGCCGAGGAGGCCGCGGTGCAGCGCCTGACGCTGGCCGCCTATCGCACGCTCGGCTGCCGCGGCTGGGGGCGCGCCGACCTGATGCTGCGCACCGACCCCGCGCGCAACGACCGCGCGCTGTTCCTGCTCGAGCTGAACACCAGCCCCGGCATGACGAGCCATTCGCTGGTGCCGATGTCGGCGCGCGCCGCCGGCATCTCGTACGAGGAGCTGTGCCTCGAGCTGCTGGCTGACGCCGGCCTCGACCACCGCGCCTGACGACGATGGCCGCCCGCACCGCCTCCGCCCGAGCGCGCCAGCGCGTCCCCGACGCGGCGCTGCCGGGCGACGTGCGCCTGATGAACGCGGTGGCGGCGGCGGTGTTCGTGCTCGTCGGCGTCGGCCTCGTCGCGGCGCTCGTGCTGTGGCTGGCGCGCGCCCATGCGTTCGACATCCGCCGCATCCGTCTGGACGGCGAGCTCGCTCGCAACAGCGTGCCGACGATCCGCGCCAACGCGCTGCCTTCGCTGGCCGGCAACTTCTTCAGCATCGACCTGGCGCGCGCGCAGCGCGCATTCGAGCAGGTGCCGTGGGTGCGCCACGCCGTCGTGCGCCGCGTGTTCCCGAACGAACTGGCGGTGCGTCTGGAGGAGCACCACGCGGCGGCGCTGTGGGAGGACGTGGCCGGCGCCGAGGGCGCCGAGCAGCTCGTCAACAGCCAGGGCGAGGTGTTCGAGGCCAACGTCGGCGACGTCGAGGACGACGGCCTGCCGCAGTTCGCCGGGCCGCTGGGCAGCGCAGCGCAGATGCTCGCCATGTGGCACCGCCTGCAGCCGGCCTTCGCGGCCGGCGGCCTGGCGATCGACCGCCTGCAGTTGTCGGGCCGCGGCTCGTGGCGCGTCGAGACCGAGGACGACGCCGCCATCGAGCTCGGCCGCGGCAGCGAGGACGAGGTGGTGGCGCGCAGCGAGCGCTTCGTCGCGTCGCTGGCGCAGGTGCGCGCGCGCTTCGGTGCGCCGCTCGCCTACGCCGACCTGCGCCACAGCGACGGCTATGCGCTCAGGCTGCGCGGCGTGGGCACGGCGGCGCTCGAGGCGAGCGGCGCGCACGGCAAGAACGGCACGAACGGCACGAACGGCACGCCGGGCGCCGGCACAGGGAATTGAGGGAGCGAGCGATGCCCAAGGAATACAAGGACATGGTCTTCGGGCTGGACATCGGCACCGCCAAGGTCATGGTGGTGGCGGCCGAGGTGCTGCCCGAAGGCGCTTTACGCGTCGCCGGCCTCGGCGTGGCGCCCACGCATGGCTTGAAGCGCGGCGTGGTGGTGAACATCGAGGCCACCGTGCAGAGCATCCAGCAGGCGCTCAAGGAGGCCGAAATGATGGCCGCCTGCAAGATCGGCAGCGTCTACACCGGCATCACCGGCAGCCACATCCGCGGCCAGAACTCGACCGGCATGGTGATCGTGCGCGACAACCGCGAGGTCACGCCGACCGACGTGGCGCGTGTCGTCGAGACCGCCAAGGCGATCAACATCCCGAACGACCAGCGGCTGCTGCTGGTCGAGCCGCAGGAGTTCGTGATCGACGGCCACGAGGTCAAGGAGCCGATCGGCATGAGCGGCAGCCGGCTCGAGGTCAAGGTCCACATCGTCACCGGCGCG
>JAGWTJ010000023.1 GCA_028869005.1 Burkholderiales bacterium
TGCTCGACGCGTTGCCGCCGTCGAGGGCGCGTCAAGCGCTGCTAGAATTGTGTGTTCGGTCGGTGCACAGGTCATCCTGACCCGGCCGGCTTTTCTTGCAGCCGTTGAGCCGCATGCGCGCCGCGAGGTGCGTACGGCCGATGGCGCGGCATCGGGGTGTAGCTTAGCCTGGTAGAGCGCTACGTTCGGGACGTAGAGGCCGGAGGTTCGAATCCTCTCACCCCGACCAGGACTGCCGAGAACCGCGGCGACCTGAAGCGGCGCGACTTCGAGTTCTTACCTGCGGCCCGACAGCCCACCGAGGGCTCCAGCCGAGTCGCTGCTGCGGACGCCCCGCGACGCTACGATGGTGCCGACGCAGCACGGGTCGAGCCGGGGAAGCGCATGAATCTGTTCGAGATGGAGCACAGCCCGAGCGCGTACCGCGCCGACTTCATCTTCTACGGCGCGGTCTCGATCGGAGTCGCGATCCTGTTGGCGGTGGGCACACCGCGCGCGCAGCGTCTGGCGACCTGGGTCTGGGTGCCGATCGGCCTGGCCGGCTGGACCTTCCTCGAATACGTCCTGCACCGTTTCGTTCTGCACGGGCTGCGGCCGTTTAGCACCTGGCACGCCGAGCACCACCGGCGCCCGACGGCGCTGATCTGCACGCCGACCCTCTTGAGCGCCGCGCTGATCGCGCTGCTGGTCTATCTACCCGCGCTATTGCTGGGATCGCCGTGGCGCGCCGTCGCCCTGACGCTCGGAGTGCTGCTCGGCTACTTCGCGTACACCGTCGTCCACCATGCGACTCACCACTGGCGGCCGAACAGCGCCTGGGCCAGGCAACGCAAGCTCTGGCACGCGCTGCACCACAGCCGCGCCACGGGGCCCGGCTACTACGGCGTCACGACCGAGTTCTGGGACCACGTCTTCCGCAGCGCCGGCAAGTAGCCGGGCTGCGGCCGGGCCTGGCCGCGACGTCGACGAAGAGGAGCCCGGAACGCCTCAGTTCGACTGCAGGATGCGCCGACCCGCCGCCGACTGCAGCGGCCGCGCATTCATCGGGTAGATGCGCGCGAACAGGTCGAGTTGTCCGGCAGTGGCCGTCGCCGGCGTGCGCATCACGACCCACTGCACGCCTTCGCTGCACGGCGGAGTGGTGAGCGAGCCCATGTAGGTGTAGTAACGCCGGTCGGCCGGCAGCAGCCCGGCCGGGTCGAGCAGGGCGCGTGCCGCCACTTCTTCCTTCTTCTCGAGCGGCAGGTTGTTCCACACGGTCTGCACGACCGGCTGGGCCGGGCCCTTTTCGAGCAGCACGGCCACCACCGCGAGCCGGCCTTCGGCATCCTTGTGCACGAGGTGCACCGACATCTCGAACTGGCGGCCGTCGATGCGCTCTTCGGACGGACGGTGGAAATGGAACTGCACGAGCTCGTAGCGCCGGCCGCCCACCTCGATGGCGTTGCCCGGCGCGACGTTGACCTGCACCGTATGCCCGTTGTCGATGACGGCAAAGTGGCTCGGCTGGTAGTCGAAGCGCACCGGCTCGAGGTCAACCGCCAGACCGTCGCGAATGTCGATCGGGCTCTGGCGGCTGCCGCTCGCGCATTGCGTGTACTCGGGCCGCAGCGCGGCCCAGGCGGTCGGGCCACCGGCTCCTTCGTAGCCCCAATGCGCCGCTTCGGCGTGAACCGTGGCCGCTGCAGCCGCCTTGTCCGCTGCGCTGCGCTGTGCCGGCGCCGCGCCGCTGTGATGGGCCACCGCGCTCGGTGTCATCGACGAACGAGCCATGTCGCTCGCCGCCTGCGCGCGCGCGCCGGCATGCGCCCTGGCCGCCCTGCTGGCGCCGGCAGCAGGCGCGGCCGCGGCTGCGGCGGAAGTCCGCAGCTCGACCTTTCCCGTGAGACTGTCAGCGCTGCCGCCCGCCAGACGCTCCGCCAGGCGTTGGCGCAGGCGCTCCATCGGGTCGGTGATCGGCGACGGCGCCGCCGCGGGCCGCGGGCTGGCGCGCCCGACATGGTCGACACGTTCGGCGGGAGCGTCCGCAGCCCTCGCCACGGGCGCGCAGGGCAGCAGCCCCAGCGCAGCGGCGCTCAGGCAGGCGGCAATCGACAGTCGCGCGGTCATGGTCGGACTCCACCGCCCATATCGGCCGCGCCGGTCGACGCTTGAGCGCGCGGCGTGAGTGACCGCCGCCATCCGGCTGGCCGGCACACCGGCACGCACTCCGCCAGACGCGGTCACGGCCGGTCCTGCCGGCCGAGCCATCGAGCCGCGCCGCCCGCGCTCAAGTCACCTGCCGCTTGACCCAGGTCCAGGAGACGAGTCCGGCGGCCATCATCCCGAGCGCAGCGAGCGCCAGATCGCGCGGCGAATTCATCACCAGCGGCGTCAGTGCGCCGGCCACCAGCGCATTGGCCGCGCTCGAGATGCTCGAGTGCACCGACGAGGCCATGCCGCGGCGCTCGGGCACCTGGTCGAGCACGAGCAGCGTCACCACCGGCGTCATCAGCGACCAGCCGAGCGCGTACAGGCCGATCGGCCACATCGACCACCACGGGTTCGGTTCGAAGACGAAGTTGAGCAGCACGTTGAGCACCGACACCGTGCTCATGATGACGAAGCCCCAGCGGATCTGCCGACGCCACGGCACGCGCCCCGCGAGCCGCCCCGACAGCCAGGCGCCGCCCATGATGCCGCTCACCGTGATGGCGAAGAACCAGAAGAACTGCGTCGGCGCCAGCCCCAGGTGATCGCCGACGAAGGCCGGCGCCGACAGCACGTACAGGAACATGCCGTTGAACGGCACGCCGCTGGCCACCACCAGCGCCAGGAACTGCGGGCTGCGCACGAGGCCGGCGTAGCCGCGCAGCAGGTCCATCGGGTGGAAAGGCTGGCGCTGGCTGTCGTGCAGCGTCTCGGGCAGCCGGCGCCAGATGACGACGCCGAGCAGCGCGCCGAGCACGGCGAGCATCCAGAAGACGGCGTGCCAGCCCAGTACAGCGAACACCCAGCCGCCCAGCAGCGGTGCCACCGCCGGTGCCACGGCGAAGTACAGCGTGACCTGCGACATCGCGCGCTGCGCGTCGGCGGGCGCGAACAGGTCGCGGATGATGGCGCGCGAGACCACCATGCCGGCGCCGGCTGACAGGCCCTGCAGCGCGCGAAAGGCCACCAGCGCGCCGATCGAACTCGACAGCGCGCAGCCGATCGAGGCCAGTGTGAACACTGCGGCACCGGCGAGGATCACCGGACGACGGCCGAAGCTGTCCGACAGCGCACCGTGGAACAGGTTCATCGCCGCGAAGCCGAGCAGGTAGCTCGACAGCGTCTGCTGCATCTCGGCCGGCGTGGCGCCGATCGAGGCGCCGATGCCGCTGAACGCGGGCAGGTAGGTGTCGATCGAGAACGGCCCGAGCATGCTCAGGCAGGCGATGAGCAGCGTCAGCGACCAGCGCTGGCCGCGCCAGAGCGATTGGGCGTCGGGATGCATGACGAAGAGGAACGACCGCGCAGTCTACGGGCGCCGCGCGACAGTCGCCGCTGCGCGCGCTGCGCACTCGAGCGCTGCCCGTGCGGCGAAGAAAATGTGAAGCAGGCCGATAGGCCGGATTCTGTGCGGCGCCTGCGCCTCGCGACGCAGCGCCGTGACCGCCATTCCTCTGGGCCGGGGGTCGCCCACCCGGCTCGGTGCCACCTACCCGCCGGCTCCGCGGGCCGCATCAAAGCCGGCCTACTTGGTGTTGCTGCGCGTAGAGATTGCCCGTTTCACCCGTTGCGTGGCTTTGCCCCGCAACGAGTGGCTGTCTCGGCCGGGCTTGCGCCCGGGGGCACGCGGCACGCCGCGCGCCCTGCCGGCTTGCGCCGGCCCCTCGACAGAGCACCCGCCGCGGAACCCCGCAACGACTCGTCTCTGTTGCTCTGATCCTCGGCTCACGCCGGACAGGTGTTACCTGCTACGCCGCCCTGTGCAGTCCGGACCTTCCTCCAGTGCCGGGTTTCCCCGCTCGCACCAGCGGCGGTCTGGCCTGCTTCACGCTGCCGATTATCGGCCCTGGCGCCGAGTCCGACCGGCGCTGCCGTCGCCAGCGGGCGCGGCGTCGCATTGCGACGCCCTCACATGTAGGTCACCCACGCGGCGCGCTCCGGTTGGTCCAGGTGCGGCAGCGCGTTGTAGCCGGTGAGCGCGTGGCGCCTGGCGTTGAACGCGAACTCGCTCAGCGCGCTGTTGCGCAGTCGCATGTTGAGGTCGATCATCGCCGCCGCCGGCGCGTCGAGCACCTGCACGATGGCAGTGGCGATCGGTCCGCCGCTGGCCACCAGCAGCACGTCGCCGGTGAAGCGCTCGCGCACGAGGTCGAGCGCGGCGGCAACGCCGTCGGCAAAGGCGCGCCACGTCGGCATGCCCGCCGGCTGCGTGCGGCCCTCGATCCAGGCGAGCAGCCCGGCGCGCAGCAGGCGGAAATGCAGGCGTTGGTCCGCAGCATCGCCCGGCATGCCTGGCACGCTGGGCGCGTCGGGCTGCACACCGGCCAGGGCCTGCACCACCGCCCGGGCGTCGTATTCGATCAGACCCGGCCATTCGATCGCCGCCGGCAGGTCCGGCAATGTGCTGGTGATGGCCTCGAGCGATTGTGCGTGGCGCCTGAGCGGCCCGCGGATCACGCCCTCGAAACGCCTGCCGCGCCCGTGCAGCCAGGCACCGAGCGCGGCGCACTGGCGCGCACCGAGCGCGCTCAACTGGTCGTAGTCGGCCGCGCCGAACGAGGCCTGGCCGTGACGCACGAGATACAGCGTTCCCATGCGCGCATTGTCGGCGTGCGGCGCCTTTGCGCAGGCGCCACGGCTGCCTCGACTCCGCCGCCGCCGCCGGACCCGCGGCGGGTTAAGCGAAGCGCACGCGCCGGCGCAGGCGGCTCACGCCGAGCGGCCTGGTTCAGCCGCGTCGCGGCGCCGCGCGCGTCGCCAGCCAGATGCTCGGCAGGATCAGCGCACCGCCGGCCAGGTGGTACCAGCCCGGCGCTTCGCCCAGCACCGCCCAGGCGCCGAAGGCGGCGTACACCGGCGACAGGTACAGCAGCAGCGCCGTGCGCGCCGCGCCCAGTTCATGCTGCAGGTAGGCGTAGGCGCCGTAGCTCAGCACACCGGGCAGCAGTGCGGCCAGCGCGACCAGCAGCCAGGCGCGCCCGCCCCAGGGCAGCGGCGGCTGCGTGAGCGCCTCGTGCCACACGAAGGGCGCCAGCACCACGAGTCCGGCGGCGATGGTGGCGGCCAGCCGCGCGGCCGGCGTCAGCACCGAGCGCCAGCGCTGCTGCAGCACCGAGTACGCGGTCCACGAGACAGCGGCAGCGACGATCCAGCCGTCGCCCGCCGTGAAGTGCACGGCGGCCAGGTCGGCGAGGTGACCCTTGGCGATCACGAACAGCACGCCGAGCAGCGCCGACGCCACCGCCAGGCGCTGCGCCGCACTCATGCGCTCGTGCAGCAGCTTGACGCTCGCCACGGTGATCGCGACCGGGGTCGCCGCATAGATGAGCGCGATGTTGGTGGCGCTCGTGCTCTGCCCGCCGAGATAGACCCAGGCACCGCAGATCCACATGCCGAGTGCGCCCAGGACCAGCAGCTGCCGCCATTCGCGCAGCCACTCGCGGCGCGCTCGCCAGAGCTGACCGCCGACGAAGGGCAGCATGAGAGCGAGCGCCAGCGCCCAGCGACCGAAGGCGAGCGCGTGCGGGTGGATGACGCCGCTGGCCAGCCGCGCGATCAGGTAGTTGGACGACCAGAACGCCGGCACCACGAACAGCAGCCCCTGCGCCCAACGCGGCGCCGTGTGCTGCGCGCCGCCGCTCACGACCAGCGCTCGGCGCGACGCGCCATCGGCTCGCCCATGCGCACGGCGCCGCCGTCCGCCCAGGCCGGGTTCCAGACGTGGGGCCCGCGCGGGAACAGCATCACCACCGTGCTGCCGAGCAGGAAGCGCCCCATCTCCGCGCCCTGCGCCAGCAAAGGGCGCGGCGCGCCGGCGGCGCCGTAGCTCCAGTCGCGCAGGTGCCCGGGCCGCGGCGAGTTGACCACGCCGTGCCACGTCGTCGCCATGCTGCCGACGATGGTCGCGCCGACCAGCACCAGCACCCAGGGACCGCGCACGCCCTTCGCGTCGGTGCCCGGCCCGCCCGCGCCCTGGCCGTCGAACACGCAGACCACGCGCTCGTTGCGCGCGAACAGGCCCGGCACGCCGCGCGCCGTCGCCGGGTTGACCGAGAACAGTTCGCCCGGCACGTGGATCATGCGCAGCAGCGTGCCGGCGGCCGGCATGTGGATGCGGTGATAGTCCTTCGGGCTCAGGTACAGCGTCGCGAAGTGGCCGTCCTGGAAATGCGCGGCCAGCGCGCCGTCGCCGCCGAGCAGCGCGCGCGTCGAATAGCGGTGGCCCTTGGCCTGGATGATCCGGTCGCCTTCGATGGCGCCGAAGCGGCTGATCGCGCCGTCCACCGGGCACACGAGATCGGCATCGGCAAGCGGCCTGGCGCCGGCCTTCAGCGCGCGCGTGAAGAAGGCGTTGAAGGTGGCGTAGGCGGCCGGGTCGGGCTCGGCCGCTTCGGCCATGACGACACCGTAGCGGCCGATGAACCAGCGGATCACGGCGCGGGTGGCGGCGCCGCCCTGCGCGCCGGCCAGACGGCCCATGAACGCCGTCAGCGCCTGCTTCGGAAGCAGGTACTGCGCGGCGACCGCCAGGCGCTCGGCGAGCGGCGCGCTCACCGCAGCGGAGCCAGTTCGCGCAACGCCTTCACCGCTCCTTGCCCGACGGCAGCGCCGAAGCGCTTGGCCAGCCGCTCGGCGATGTTCTCGTGCGGCGTGTAGTCGACGATCTCCTCGGCGTGGACGACCTCGCGCGCGACGTAGTCGAGGTTGCCGAAGCGGTCGGCCAGGCCCATCTTCACCGCCTCCTCGCCGTCCCAGAACAGGCCCGAGAAGGTCTCCGGCGTCTCCTTGAGCCGTTCGCCGCGGCCCTTGCGCACGGCGGCGATGAACTGCTGGTGGATCTGGTCGATCATCGCCTGCGCATAGGCGCGCTGCCTCTCGTTCTGCGGGCTGAACGGATCGAGCATGCCCTTGTTGGCGCCGGCCGTGAGCAGCCGCCGCTCGATGCCGAGCTTGTCCATCAGGCCGACGAAGCCGAAGCCGTCCATCAGCACGCCGATGCTGCCCACCAGACTCGCCTTGTCGACGAAGATCTCGTCGGCGGCCACCGCGATGTAGTAGGCCCCCGAAGCGCACATGTCGTCGACGACCGCGTAGACGTTCTTCTTGTGCAGCGCCTTCAGGCGCCGGATCTCGTCGTTGACGATGCCCGCCTGTACCGGGCTGCCGCCGGGCGAGTCGATGCGCAGCACGATCGCCTGCGCCGCGTCGTCCTCGAACGCCGACTTCAGCGCTCCCACCAGCGCCTCGGCGCCGGCGTTGGAGTCGGGCGCGATCTCGCCGCGCACGTCGATGAGCGCGGTGTGCGGCAGGTTGCTGCCGGTGGGGCCGAGCCGCTGCGCGAGCAGGCCCCAGGCGATGGCGATGGCCAGGCCGAGCCAGGCGAAACGGAAGAAGACGCGCCAGCGGCGGTCGGTACGCTGCTGGCGCAGCAACTCGCGCGCCACGTGTTCGAGCGTGGACTCGAGCGCGGGGCGCGACACCGGGATCGACGCGGCGGCGGGCTCGGGCCGCGTCGCGCGCGCCGCGGCCGGCTCCTGCGGCACGGGGGCCATGGGGTCGTCGTTCATCGGGTGTCTGCAGGCGCGCCGGGCGACGCTTGCCCCTCGTCGATGGTGAGTGGTCGGGTGTCGCGGGAAGGATACCAATACACCTGACCGTCGATCTCCTCGACGCGCAGCGCAAGCAGCCGGCCGCGGCCGCACGGCCCGCCTACGCAGTGGCCGCTGGTGGGCTCGTAGCTGGCGCCGTGGATCGAGCACACGACGAAGCGCCGGTCCAGGTCGAGGAACTCGCCCGGCTGCCAGTCCATCTCGGTGGGCACGTGCAGACAGCGGTTCAGGTAGGCGAAGACACGGCCGTCGAAGCGCAGCGCGAAGGCGCGCGCCGGCTGGCCCCACTGCAGCACGTCCCAGACATGGGCGCGACCGCGCTCGGCGAGCTCGGCGCTGGCGCACAGCGGCTCGGCTCGCGCGGCCGCTGCCGGCCCGGGCACGACGGCGGCAGCGCGCGCAGGGTCAGCGGCGTCGCTCACGCGTTCTCCAGCAGCCAGCGGTGCAGCGCGGCGGTGTCCGCGGCCACGTACAGCGGCTCGAACGCGCCGAACGTGTCGCGGCCATGCGCGCCGTAGCTCACGCCCACCGACGCCGCACCGGCATCACGCGCGAGCTGCAGATCGTGCGTGGTGTCGCCGATCATCAGCGTGCGTGCGGGCTCGACGCCGAACTCGCGCATCAGCTCCTGCAGCATCAGCGGGTTCGGCTTGCTGGCCGTCTCGTCGGCGGTGCGCGAGCCGTCGAACAGCCGCGCCAGATGGGCGTGCGCGAGCGCCTCGTCGAGTCCGCGCCGGCTCTTGCCGGTGGCCACCGCGAGCCAGTGGTTGCGCGCCTTGAGCTCGCGCAGCATGGCCAGCGTACCCGGGAACAGCGTCAGCTCGTCCTGGCGCGCGACGTAGTGGCGCCGGTAGGCCAGACCGAGCTCGGGATAGCGCTCGGGCGCGAGCCCCGGTGCGGCGTGGCGCAGTGCATCGTGCAGACCCAGGCCGATGACGTAGGCCGCCTGCTCGTCGCTCGGCACCGGGAGGCCGATCTCGCGGCAGGCGGCCTGGATGCAGCGCACGATGAGCGCCGTGCTGTCGAACAGCGTGCCGTCCCAGTCGAAGGCGATGAGGTCGAAGCGGCGCGTCTTCATCGTGCGAGCGCCCCCAGCAGTGTCGCGCACTCGGCAGGCAGCGGCGAGTGCAGCACGACGCGCCTGCCGTCGCCAGGGTGGTCGAAGCCGAGCTCGCACGCGTGCAGGAACATGCGCGCGAAGCGCTGCGCCTTGGCGAACGCCTTGTTGCGCTCGAAGTCGCCGTACTTCGGGTCGCCGACCACCGGATGCCCGGCATGGGCCAGGTGCACGCGGATCTGGTGCGTGCGGCCGGTCTTGATGCTCACGTCGAGCAACGTCGCCTCGGCAAACGCACGGCGCACGCGCACCAGCGTGATCGAGCGGCGACCCTCGTCGCTCGCCTTGCTCACCACGCGCACGTGACGCTGGCCGTCGGCGGTGAGCGACTTGTGCAGCGGCTCGTCGATCACCTTGAGGTGGCCCGGCCAGGCGCCGAACACCAGCGCCGCGTAGACCTTGGCCGTGCCGCGCGCACGGAACTGCGCCTGCAGCGCCGTGAGCGCGCTGCGCTTCTTGGCCAGCAGCAGCACGCCGGAAGTTTCCTTGTCGAGCCGGTGCGCGAGTTCTAGAAAGCGTGCGCCGCCCGCCGCACCCTGGCGCGCACGGCGCAACTGCTCGACGACGCCCGAGCTCACGCCGCTGCCGCCGTGCACCGCGACGCCGGCGGGCTTGTCGATGGCGAGCAGCGCGTCGTCCTCGAACAGCACGGGAAATTCGCGCGCCGGCGCGGCCGGCGTCGCAGCGCGCAACGGCAGCCGGAGCGGCGGCACGCGCACCACGTCGCCGGATTGCACGCGCCAGTCGGCCGCCGCGCGCGCCATGTTCACGCGCACCTCGCCGCTGCGGATGACGCGATAGACGTGGCTCTTGGGCACGCCCTTCAGATGGCGCAGCAGCCAGTTGTCCAGGCGCTGCCCGGCCGATTCGCCGTCCACCGTGAGCTGCTGCACCGAGGGCCGGCCGCGCTCGGCACTCGGCGCCGGCTTCGGCGCGCCGCCGCCGGCGTTCGGCCGTATACTTCCCCGTTCCACGTTCGCGCGGTAAGTGCTTGATTCGACGGAGTTTACCCGGGCACACCGAACGCAGACGGGAGCGCCGCGCGCGCTGCAGCCCCTCACGAGGGCGCAACGCACGGCAAGGTGGTGATGCAACGCCTGGGAGGCGTCGTCGGGCCGGGACCCCGAGTGTTCCGGCAGGCCGCGCACCAGTCGGCAGAGACTGAAAGTCGCAACAGAACCTCGCCTCGGCAAGAGGCCTCGAAAAATTCGTGTTGCCAGATGCCAACCGCCCGGCGTGCCGGACGGCCGGCGCTGGCAACGGCGCCCTGCAGGTTGTCAGCAGCCATGAACCCCTCGACCGCCCTCCCCGCCCCGCTACGGCACCCTGCCGATGCGCCGCGGCGGTGTCGCACGCCGCGCGCTGCGCGGCGCGGCCGATCGGCGACGCAGGCTGGGGCCACCCGGGCGCACGTGCCGACGCTGCAAGGCTGAACCGGCGCTCGCCGTCCCGCGTGGACGGCGGCCACGGCCAGTCGCGCAGTCCAGGGCATTTCGCGCCACGGTTCTCGCGCACTCGTCTCGTGCATCGGTGATGGAGACCGGCCCGGCCCGGGGGCAAGCCCCGGCCACGGCCGCACTGGAGTGCACATGAAGAGAATGCTCATCAACGCCACGCAGCCCGAAGAGCGGCGGCTGGCGATCGTCGACGGCCAGAAGCTGCTCGACTTCGAGACCGAACTCGAGGGCCGCGAACAGCGCAAGGGCAACATCTACAAGGCGGTGATCACGCGCGTCGAGCCCAGCCTCGAAGCCTGCTTCGTCGAGTACGGCGAGGACCGCCACGGCTTCCTGCCGTTCAAGGAGATCAGCAAGAGCTACTTCCGCGAAGGCGTCTCGGCGCGCGATGCCAAGATCGCCGACGCCGTCAAGGAGGGCCAGGAACTGCTGGTGCAGGTCGAGAAGGAAGAGCGCGGCAACAAGGGTGCCGCGCTCACCACCTTCGTCAGCCTGGCGGGCCGCTACCTGGTGCTGATGCCCAACAACCCGCGCGGCGGCGGCGTCAGCCGGCGCATCGAGGGCGAGCAGCGCGAGGAGCTCAAGGACAACCTCGAGCAGCTCGACTACCCCAAGGGCATGAGCCTAATCGCGCGCACCGCCGGCATCGGCCGCAGCGCCGACGAGCTGCAGTGGGACCTGAACTACATGCTCAAGCTGTGGGATGCGATCGAAAGCGCGTCCAAGGCCGGCAAGGGCGCGTTCCTGATCTACCAGGAGTCGAGCCTCGTCATCCGTGCGATCCGCGACTACTTCACCGCCGACATCGGCGAGATCCTGATCGACACCGACGACATCTACGAGCAGGCCCACCAGTTCATGAACCACGTGATGCCCGACAGCGCGCATCACGTCAAGCGCTACCGCGACGACGCGCCTCTGTTCAGCCGCTTCCAGATCGAGCAGCAGATCGAGACCGCCTTCAGCCGCACCGTCAACCTGCCCTCGGGCGGCGCCATCGTCATCGACCACACCGAGGCGCTGGTGGCGGTGGACGTGAACAGCGCGCGCGCCACGCGCGGCAGCGACATCGAGGAGACCGCCACCCGCACCAACCTCGAGGCGGCCGACGAGATCGCGCGCCAGATGCGGCTGCGCGACCTGGGCGGCCTGATCGTGGTCGACTTCATCGACATGGAGGAGAGCAAGAACCGGCGCGAAGTCGAGCAGCGGCTGCGCGAGGCGTTGCGCTACGACCGCGCGCGCGTGCAGTTCAGCTCGATCTCCAAGTTCGGCCTGCTCGAGCTGTCGCGCCAGCGGCTGCGCCCGGCACTCAGCGAAGGCAGCCACATCACCTGCCCGCGCTGCAACGGCACCGGCCACATCCGCGACACCGAGTCGAGCGCGCTGCAGATCCTGCGGCGCGTGCAGGAGGAGTCGATGAAGGAGAACACCGCTGCCGTGCACGTGCAGGTGCCGGTGGAGGTGACGAGCTTCCTGCTCAACGAGAAGCGCTCCGAGATCAGCAAGATCGAGTTGAAGCAGCGCGTCACCGTGCTGCTGGTGCCCAACAAGCACCTCGAGACGCCGAACTACAAGCTCGAGCGGCTGCGCCACGACGACCCGCGCCTGGACAGCTTCCGCGCCAGCTACACGATGGTCGAGGAACCCGACGAAGAGGTCGGCATCACGCGCCGCGAGAAGGCCCGCGCCAAGCAGGAGCCGGTGATCAAGGGCGTGCTGCCCGATCAGCCGGCACCGTCGGCGCCGCCGCCTCGACCTGCGCTTCCTCCCGTGTCCGCGGCCCCGACGCCGCCGCTGCCCGCGCCGGTAGCGGCATCGGTGGCGACACCCGCACCGGCCCCCGTCGCCGCACCTGCGGGCAGCGGCTTCTTCGGCTGGGTCAAGCGTCTGTTCGGGGCGCCGGAGCCGGCGCCGGTGGTCATCGGCTCCGAGCCGATGGCCGTACCGGCCACGGCGACGCCGGCGCCCGCGGGCGACAAGCGCGAAGGTCGCGAGGGCGGCGAAGGCCGTCGTGGCGAACGCGGCGGTCGCGGCGAGCGTGGCGCACGCGGTGAGCGCGGCGGTCGCGGTGAGCGTGGCGGACGCGGTGGGCGTGGCGGTGAACGCGGCGGGCGCGACGGACGCGAAAGTCGTAGCGGACAGGACAACCGCGAAGGACCCGAAGGACCCGAAGGACGCGAGGGACGCGAGGGACGCAGCGTACGTAACGGGCGCGATGCACGCGACAACCGTGAATCACGCGAAGGCAGCGAAGCACGAGACGAATCGCGTGGCACGCCGCAGGACGAAGCGTCGGCACCGCGCGAGCAACGCGAGCGACGCGAGCCGCGCGCCCCGCGTCCCGAACGCGCGGTCCCGGCCGCAGGCGCGGCGCCGAGCGAGGCGGGTGCAGCCGACTTCGTCGACACCATTCCCACCGCCGAAGGCGCTGCCGAGGCGCCCGAGGGTGCCGGTGCCGAGCGCGACGGCCGGCGCCGCCGCCGTCGCGGCGGGCGCGGACGCGGTGAAAGTCGCGTCGAGGGCCGTGCGCAGGACGAACTGCCGCTCGACAGCGACGCTTCGATAGCGCAAGACGAGGACGTCCAGGCGCGCGCGGCGCAGGCTGCGGAGCAGCCGCTGGCAGGCCAGGACGCCGAGGCGCCCGAAGTCGGCGACGCCGCGGCCCCGGAGGAGCGCATCGTGCGCGGCCGCCATGACGACGCCGCCGCGCCCCTACTCGGCGGCGCGTCGGAACAAGGCTCGCCCGCACACGAGGCACCCCCGTTGCCTGTCGCTCCCTCGGCGGCACCGGCGGCCGAGGCCGCGGCCCAGACGCCGCCCGCCACGACCGCGCCGCGCAGCGCCGAGCCGATCCGCATCGAGCCCTATCTGCTGCCAGCCGATCGCCTGACGGCGCTGGCGCAGAGCGCAGGCCTCGAATGGATCCACTCCGATGCCGGCAAGGTGAGCGCGGTGCAGGCCGCCATGGCGACCGAGCCCAGGCCCGTGCACGTGCCACGTGCGCCGCGGCCGCCGCTGGCGCTCGACGAGGGCCCTTTGGTCCTTGTCGAGACGCGCAAGGACCTCGCCCAGTTCAGGCTGCCGATCGAGGAACCTCAGGCGGGTGCTGCGCCGCACTGAACGGCGTCGGCGCTCGATCGAGCGAAGCGCGTCGCAGCCGGCGCCGCTTCGCTCGGCGGCCGTGAAGGCGTGAAGCGCGCCCGCGCGTCACGCCGTCACGCGCTCAGGGCAACCGCTCGAGCGAGCGCTGATACGCCGCGTCGCGCATCAGCTCGTCCCAGACGAGCGGCGGCTGATGGGGCAACAGCTCGCGGCGACGCATCTCGCTGTCGGGATCGGGATGCCACTGTCCTGCCTCGGCCTGCCAGGCCAGGCCGTCGAGCAGATCGTCGAGCGCGGCGCCGCCGCCCGGACTCTGATTGCACAGCAGCACAAGGTCGCAGCCCGCGCCGAGCGCAAGCGCCGCCGCTTCGGCATAGGTCAGTGCAGCGCCTTCGAGGTGGCGCGCGCCTGCCATCGACAGATCGTCGCTGAAGATCGCGCCGGTGAAGCCGAGCCGGCGGCGCAGGATTTCCTCGAGCCAGCGCGCCGAGAAGCCCGCCGGCCGCGCGTCGACCTTCGGATAGACGACGTGCGCCGGCATGACCGCGGTCAGCGTGGCCGAAAGCCACTCGTAGGGCCGCGTATCGTCTTCGAGGATCGCCTTCAGGCTGCGCCGGTCCACCGGCAGCGCCACATGGCTGTCGGCGCGCACATGGCCGTGGCCGGGGAAGTGCTTGCCGCAATGCGCCATGCCGGCGCGCAGCATGCCGTGCGCCACGCTCTTGGCCAGCAGCGTGACGACGCGCGCGTCGCGATGGAAGGCGCGCTCGCCGATGACGCCGCTGGCGCCGTGGTCGAGGTCGAGCACGGGCGCGAAGCTCAGGTCGACGCCGCAGGCGCGCAACTCGGCGGCCAGCACATGGCCGAGCGCGCTGGCCGCGTCGGTGGCGGCCAGCGCATCGCGCATCCACAGCTCGCCGAGCACGCGCATTGGCGGCAGCGCGGTGAAGCCGTCGCTGCGAAAGCGCTGCACGCGCCCGCCTTCGTGGTCGACGCAGACCAGCAGGTCGGGCCGGATCGACTTGGCCTCGGCGACAAGTGCGGTGAGCTGGCGCCGGTCCACCCAGTTGCGCGCGAACAGGATCAGGCCGCCGGTGAGCGGATGCGCCAGGCGCCGGCGATCGGCGGCGTCGAGCGCGGTGCCGGCCACGTCGAGCACGACCGGGGACTGCACGATCATGGCCGGTGCTCCGCGCTTTGGACGACGACGAACGCGGCCGCATAGTCGCTCTCGTCGCTGACGCTGACATGGGCCTCGAGCGCGCGCGCGGCGAACCAGGCGGCGAGCGCACCCGTCAGACGCACGAAGGGCTTGCCGCCGGGCTCGTTGAGGATCTGGCAGTCGCGCCAGCGCATCGGCGCGCGGATGCCCAGGCCGATCGCCTTGGAGAACGCCTCCTTGGCCGAAAAGCGGGTGGCGACGAAGCGCAGGCCGCGGCCCTCGGAGCGCGTGCGCCGCGCCCGATACACGGCCAGCTCGGCGGGTCCGAGCACGCGCTCGGCAAAGCGTTCGCCGTGGCGCGCCAGCACGCCCTCGATGCGGCGCACATCGCACAGATCGGTGCCGATGCCGTAGATCACGGCGCCGTCGGCGCGCACGCGCGGCGGATGCAGCGCTGGTAGTCGCGCACCGTCTCGGCCAGCCCCAGCTCGAGCGCGTCGGCGACGAGCGCGTGGCCGATCGAAACCTCCTGCACGCCGGGCACGGCGCGCAGGAATTCGGCGAGGTTGTCGCGGTTGAGGTCGTGGCCGGCGTTGACGCCGAGGCCGGCCGCGGCAGCGGCGCGCGCCGCCGCGGCGAAGCGCGCCAGTTCGACCGCCTGGCGCGGCGTGCCGTGGGCGGCGGCGTAGGGCTCGGTGTAGAGCTCGACGCGGTCGGCGCCGACGGCGCGCGCTGCCGCCATCGCTTCGAGATCGGCGTCCATGAACAGGCTGACGCGCACGCCCAGCGCGTGGCACTCGTCGATCAGCGCACGCAACCGCTCGATGTCGGCCGCGCCTTCGCCCGCGAGACGCCAGCCGTGGTCGCTCGTGAACTGGCCGACGGCGTCGGGCACGAAGGTCGCCTGCTGCGGCCGCAGTTCGCGCACGAAGCCCATCAGGTTGTGCAGCGGGTTGCCCTCGATGTTGTATTCGGCCTCGGGAAAGCGCACGAGCAGCGCCGCCAGTTCGCGCACGTCGTCGGCGCGGATGTGGCGCTCGTCGGGCCGCGGATGCACGGTGATGCCGTCGGCACCGGCCTCGAGCGCGAGCGTGGCGGCGCGCGTCACGCTCGGGATGCCGAGGTGGCGCGTGTTGCGCAGCAGCGCCACCTTGTTGACGTTGACCGACAGCGCGGTGCGGCCGCCGTGGCGGCCGCGCTGCGCATCGTGCGCGGCGACGAGGGGATTCATCGGGTTGCGGGTTCGGCCAGCCGCTGCATCTCGAGCCAGACCTCGCGCGTGCGCAGGCGGGCCGTGCCCAGATGATAGTGAACGAGGCTGCGCAGCGGCGCGCGCAAGGCCGCGGCGATCGGCCGGCAGGCGTGGCGCAGCGCGGCCATGCTGCCGTGCGCGAGCGCAGCTTGCAGCTCGGTCCACGCGGCGCCGCTCGGACCTTCGGCGTCGGGCGCGAGGCCGATCTCGGGCCGCAGCGTGTAGCGCGCTTCGGCGGCCAGCGGCGCGACGGTGAGCGTGACCAGCGCCAGATCGGGCAGCACGCCGAGCTCGCGCAGGAACACGAGCTCGAAGGCGCGCAGCGCCGCCGGCTCGTCGGCCGCGACGCCGGCGGCCAGCGCCTCCAGCGTGTCGACATAGGCGTCGAACAGCCGCGGGTGCGGATCCTGGCGCGCCAGGCCCTTCATCACGAGTTCGTTGAGATAGAACGCCGGCATCAGCGCACCGGCCGGCAGCGGCGCGCTGCCGCCCCATTCGGCGGCGCGCAACGTGCGCACCTCGCCCTGGGCATCGGCGGCGGGCCGCGTCAGCCACAGCGTGAGCGCGTGGAACGGCAGCAGCACCGGGTGCAGGCTGGAGGTCGGCTTCTTGGCGCCGCGCGCGGCGACCACGATGCGGCCCTGCTCGCGCGTGAACACGTCGAGGATCAGGCTGCTCTCGCTCCAGTCCCACCCGTGCAGCACGTAGGCGGCGAGCGGCGGCTGGCCGCGCGCGCCGGCCCTACTCGTAGCCATAGCTGCGCAGATGCGCCTCGTCGTCGGCCCAGCCCGAGCGCACCTTGACCCACAGCTCGAGGAAGACGCGCGCGTCGAGCAGCCGCTCGAGCTCGTGGCGCGCCTCGGTGCCGATGCGCTTCAGGCGTTCGCCGCCGGCGCCGATCACCATGCCCTTGTGCGCGTCGCGCTCGACGACGATGCCGGCGGCGATGTGCACGCGCCGGCCGGCGTCGGCGCCGCCCTCCGCGTGCCCGTCCTCTTCGAACTTCTCGATGACCACGGTCGATGTGTACGGCAGCTCGTCGCCGGTGAGGCGGAACAGCTTCTCGCGCACGATCTCGCCGGCGAGGAAGCGTTCGTTGCGATCGGTGAGCGCATCCTCCTCGTGCAGCCAGTCCTGCTCGGGCAGGTAAGGCTCGACGACGGCCAGCAGCCGCTCGACATCGGCCACCTTGCGCGCGCTCATCGGCACGTACTCGGTGAAGGCGTGCCGCTGCTGCATCTGCTGCAGCCAGGGCAAGGCATCGCTGCGCCGCGCCAGCGCGTCGAGCTTGTTGGCGACCAGGATCACCGGCTTGCCACGCACACCCTCGCTCTGCAGCAGGGCCAGCACCTGGTCGTCGTCGGCACCGAAGCGTCCGGCCTCGCACACCAGCAGCACGACGTCGACCTCGGCCAGCGCGGCCAGCACGGTGCGGTTGAGGAGTCGGTTGAGCGAACGCGCCTGCCGTGTCTGGAAGCCGGGCGTGTCGACGAACACGAACTGCGCGGCGCCGCGCGTGCGGATGCCGGCGATGCGGTGGCGCGTCGTCTGCGCCTTCTTCGACGTGATGCTGATCTTCTGGCCGACGAGCGCGTTGAGCAGCGTGCTCTTGCCGACGTTGGGCCGGCCGACGATGGCGACCAGGCCGCAGCGGCGCGGGGCGGGGGCGTCGGTCACGAGCGCAGCGGTCCGCCCGGGCGGTCGCTCGCGTTCAGCAGCGCCAGCATGCGCTGCGCCGCCTCCTGCTCGGCGGCACGGCGCGAGCGGCCTTCGCCGCGCTCGGCCAGGCCGAGCGTGGGGACGGCGCACTCGACTTCGAAGGTCTGGGCGTGCTTCTCGCCGCGCGTGGCGACGATGCGATAGGCGGGCACCGCGATGCGGCGGCCCTGCAGCCACTCCTGCAACTCGGTCTTGGCGTCCTTGGTCCAGCTCTCGACCTCGCTGGCGGCTATGACCTCGCCGAACAGCCGCCGCACCAGCGCCAGCGCGGCTTCGTAGCCGCCGTCGAGGAAGACGGCACCGATCACCGCTTCCAGCGCGTCGGCCAGGATCGACGCGCGCTGCGCACCGCCGGCGCGCAGTTCGCCTTCGGACAGCCGCAGCACCTCGGCCAGGCCGAGCGCGAGCGCGGCGCGATGCAGGCTGGCCTCGCGCACCAGATGCGCGCGCACGCGCGTCAGGTCGCCCTCGTCGCTCGCGCCGTGGCGGTCGTAGACCAGGCGCGAAACGGCCAGCGCGAGAGCCGCGTCGCCGAGGAACTCGAGCCGCTCGTTGTGCTCGGCGCCGAAGCTGCGGTGCGTGAGCGCGCGCTCGAGCAGCGCCTCGTCGGTGAAACGGTGGCCGAGCCGACGCTGCAGTTCAGCCAGGTCGGCGTGCGCTTGCATCGGCCCTGGTGGGCGCATCAGCGCGACCGCCCCTCGTACTTGATGAGGATGTAGACCGGGCCGTAGATCGGCACTTCCTTGTCGTAGGCAAAGGCAATGACGACCCGGTCGTTTTCCTTGGTGATCGTCAGATCCTTGCCCGAAACGTCGCTGATCGAGTACTCGACTTCCTTCTGGCGATCGAACGCAGCGCGCACCTCGGCCACCGTGGTGGGATTGGAGCGCGCGATCTGGTCGACGGCACGCTGGATCGTCAGGTACTCGTTGACGGTGGGCAGCGTGCGCACCAGCACATAGGCGCCGAAACCGATCAGGATGGCCCAGAACAGCAGGCCGAACAGCGTGACGCCGCGGCGCGCGCGCGCCGGCAGCCGGTGCGTGCCGCGCGCGCGGCTTCGGGGGTGGCGTGGCAGCGTGTTCAAGCTCTGGTGCCTCCGAGGGCGGGCGCGTGCAGCAAGCCCTACTGGAACGGACCGATGCGGCGCAGGTTGCCGAAGTTCATCCACACGAAGAATGCCTTGCCGACGAGATTTTCGTCCGGTACGAATCCCCAGAAACGCGAATCGAGCGAATTGTCACGGTTGTCGCCCATCATGAAGTAGTGCCCGGCCGGCACCTTGCAGGTGACGCCCTCGGTGACGTAACGGCAATTCTGGGCGAACGGGAAGGTCTTGGGATCGGCGCCGTAGAAGTTGGTGCGGCGCGGGTCGACGCGGATCAGGTGCTCGACCTGGCCGAGCTTCTCGACGAACACCGGCGCGTAGCTCATCGAGTCCTCGTCGTACTGCTCGCCGCGTGGCGTCTCCGCGACCGGCTGGCCGTTGATCGAGAGCTTCTGGTTCAGGTAGCTCACCTCGTCGCCGGGCAGGCCGACGACGCGCTTGATGTAGTCCTGGCGCGGGTCGACCGGGTAGCGGAAGACGACCACGTCGCCGCGCGCCACCGGCTGGTTGTCGATGATCTTGGTGTTGATCACCGGCAGCCGGATGCCGTAGTGGTACTTGTTCACGAGGATCAGGTCGCCCACCTGCAGCGTCGGCACCATCGAGCCCGAAGGGATCTTGAACGGCTCGAACAGGAAGCTGCGCAGCAGGAAGACGATCAGGATCACCGGGAACAGCCCGGCCGTCCAGTCCAGCCACCACGGCTGCATCAGCAGCTTGTGGCGCGCCTGCTCCACGTCGCCGTCGACCTTGTCGATGCCCCGGCTGGCGAGTTCGGCGCGGCGCTTGGCGTCACCGGCGACGAGCGCGACCGCGGCGGCCTCGCGCGCCGGCTTGAAGCGCAGCCGCTCGGCGATCCAGTAGACCAGCGTGACCACCGTCAGCACGAACAGCAGCAGCGAGAAGTTGCCGCTCCAGTAATTGAAGAACCAGCCGCCGAGATAGACGACGAGCAGGCCGTACAGCGCGGCGGTGATCGAACTCATCATGTCCTTCGCGTCATTCGTCGATCTGGAGGAGGGCGAGGAACGCCTCCTGCGGCACCTCGACGGTGCCGATCTGCTTCATGCGCTTCTTGCCGGCCTTCTGCTTCTCGAGAAGCTTGCGCTTGCGCGTGATGTCGCCGCCGTAGCATTTTGCCAGCACGTTCTTGCGCAACGCCTTGACGTCCTCGCGCGCGATGATGTGGGCGCCGATCGAGGCCTGGATCGCCACGTCGTACATCTGGCGCGGGATCAGCTTGCGCATCTTGGCGACCACGGCGCGGCCGCGCAGCTGGCTTTGCGCGCGGTGCACGATCATCGCCAGCGGGTCGACGCGCTCGCCGTTGATCAGGATGTCGACCTTGACGACGTCGGCACCGCGGTACTCCTTGAACTCGTAGTCCATGCTGGCGTAGCCGCGGCTCACGGATTTGAGCTTGTCGAAGAAGTCGAGCACGATCTCGGCCAGCGGCAGCTCGTAGGTCAGGTGCACCTGCTTGCCGTGGTAGGCCATGTTGAGCTGGATGCCGCGCTTGTGATTGCACAGCGTCATCACCGGGCCGACGCTGTCCTGCGGCATGTACAGCTGGACCGTGACGATCGGCTCGCGGATCTCGCGGATGCGGCCCATGTCGGGCATGCGGCTGGGGTTCTCGACCAGTTCGACGCTGCCGTCGCCCAGTTCCACCTCGTAGACGACGCTCGGGGCGGTGGTCACCAGATCCTGGTCGAACTCGCGCTCGAGCCGCTCCTGCACGATCTCCATGTGCAGCAGGCCGAGGAAGCCGCAGCGAAAGCCGAAGCCCAGCGCCTGGCTCACCTCGGGCTCGTAGCGCAGGCTGGAGTCGTTGAGCTTCAACTTCTCGAGCGCATCGCGCAGCGAGTCGTACTCGCTCGCCTCGGTCGGATAGAGGCCGGCGAAGACCTGCGGCTTGATCTCCTTGAAGCCGGGCAGCGGCTCGGCGGCCGGGCCGGCGTTGTTGGGCAGCTTCTTCTCGAGCGTGATGGTGTCGCCGACCTTGGCCGCCTGCAGCTCCTTGATGCCGGCGACGAGGAAACCGACTTCGCCCGCCCGCAGCTCGTCGCGCGGCACGCTCTTGGGCGTGAAGACGCCGATCTGTTCGAGCGGATAGACGGCGTTCGTCGCCATCAGGCGGATGCGCTCGCCCTTCTTCAGCACGCCGTCGACCACGCGCACCAGCATCACGACGCCGACGTAGTTGTCGAACCAGCTGTCGATGATCATCGCACGCGGCGGCCCATCGGGGTTGCCGCGCGGCGCCGGCATGCGGTGCACGACGGCCTCGATCACGTCGTCGACGCCCTCGCCGGTCTTGGCCGAGCAGCGCAGCGCGTCGCTCGCGTCGATGCCGATGACCTCCTCGATCTCGCGCCGCGCCTCGTCGGGATCGGCCTGCGGCAGGTCCATCTTGTTGAGCACCGGCACCACCTCCACGCCGAGGTCGAGCGCGGTGTAGCAGTTGGCCACCGTCTGTGCCTCGACGCCCTGGCTGGCGTCGACCACCAGCAGCGCACCCTCGCAGGCCGACAGCGAGCGGCTCACCTCGTAGCTGAAGTCGACGTGGCCGGGCGTGTCGATGAGGTTGAGCTGGTAGACCCGGCCGTCGCGCGCCGTGTACTCGAGCGCCGCGGTCTGCGCCTTGATCGTGATGCCGCGCTCGCGCTCGATGTCCATCGAATCGAGCACCTGCTGCTCCATCTCGCGCGCTGCCAGTCCACCGCAGCGCTGGATGATGCGATCGGCCAGCGTGCTCTTGCCGTGGTCGATGTGGGCGATGATGGAGAAGTTGCGGATGTGGTTCATGCAGATCGTTGGAGCGCCGCGTGCGTTGCCTTCGATGCCGCGCAAGCCGCTGCAGCGTCGGCTTGCATCGCGCGGCGGGGCACGCGTCGCAAGCGCCGCACGGGGTCTCGCGAAGTCGTGCTCGAGGCTAAAAAAAAGGCGCGTCCAAGTGCGTGACGCGCCTTCCAACAGAACGTTTGGCAACTGCTTGTTGGGCGTTCATTGTAGCCAAAAGAACTCCCCGGGAACCCGCGTCATTGCTTGATTTCCGGTCGTTGCAGCGATCCGACAGGATGTTGTTATCCACAGGAAATAAACAGCCCTGTCGAAGCCTTGGAACCCAGCGGCGAAACCCGCACTTTGGGTGCCGGCCGGAAGAAAACCAGCGCCAAGGGCGCGCATTCTAGACGCTGGTACCGCTAATCGAGGTCGAACCGGATTGGAAGTGAGAGGTCACTGACTTAACCGTCCGAACGGGCAGGAAACATGCCAGTCCGACGGTCGATGGATTCACCGTCATGCGGAAAGACCACGCACAATACTCAACTATTGTGCGTGGTCGACGAGCGCGCTCAACGCCCGGGCCGGATCACCAGGTAGTTGGTCCATTCGCCGCGACGGACGAGCACGCTGACCGCCTTGGCCTTCTCGGCCTTGGTCGCGATGGCGGTGAACTGCCTGACGTCGGTGATCTCCTGGTTGTCGAGCGAGAGGATGACGTCGCCCTCGCGCAGCCCCGCCCGCGCCGCGGCGCCGTCGACCGCGTCGACGCGCACGCCGCCGCGCACGCGCAGTTCCTTCTTCGCGTCGTCGCCGAGGTTGGACACCGTCAGGCCGAGCACGCTCCTGGCCGCCGGCGCCGGCGACCCGGGCTCGCCGCCGCCCGCGCGGGCCGGGCGGTCGCTCTCGAGCTCGGCCACGGTCACCGTCAGGTCCTTGGTGGCCCCGCGGCGGAACAGCTGCAGCGTCGCCCGCGTCCCGGGCTTGACGTTGCCGATCATGCGCGGCAGGTCGCTGCTCTTGTCCACGGCCTTGCCGTCGACCTTGACGATGATGTCGCCGGCCTCGACGCCGGCCTTCTCGGCCGGGCTGTCCTTCTCGACGCCCTGCACCAGCGCGCCGCGCGGCTGGCCCAGGCCGATCGATTCGGCGACGTCCTTGGTGACCGCGCTGATCGTGACGCCGATGCGGCCACGGATGACGCGGCCGCTGGTGCGCAACTGGTCGGCGACGCGGATCGCCTCGTCGATCGGGATCGAGAAGCTGATGCCCATGTAGCCGCCCGAGCGGCTGTAGATCTGCGA
>JAGWTJ010000246.1 GCA_028869005.1 Burkholderiales bacterium
GTGCCGCGCGTGGCGCCGCTGCCGGCCGCCGGCGTGCCGGCCGATCTCCTGCGCCGCCGCCCCGACCTGCGCGCGGCCGAACTGAGCGCGCGCGCCGCCTGGGCCAGAGTGGCCGGGCAGGAAGCGGCGCGCCTGCCGTCGTTCACACTGAGCGGCTCGCTTGCGCTGCAGGCGGCCAGCTTCTCCGCGCTCGGCGGCACCGCCGCGACGCTGGCGAGCATCGCCGCCGGCGTGCGCTGGCCGCTCGCCGACGGCGGCGCTGGCGCGGCCCAGGTGCGCGCGCAACAGGCCGCCTACGACACGGCGCGCATCGCCTGGCAAGCGGCCTTGCTCGCGGCGCTGCAGGACGTCGAGGACAACCTCGTCGCGCTGGCTCGCGGCGCCGAGCGCGAGGTCGCGCTCGCCCAGGCCGTGGACGCCGCGCAGCGCAGCCTGGAGTGGGCCCGCCAGCGCTACGGCGCCGGCCTGACGGACTTCGGCACGCTGCTCGACAGCGAACGCACGCTGCTCGCCAGCCGCGACAGCCTGGCCGCCGCACGCAGCGATCTCGCCCAGGCGCGCGTGCGCCTGACCCAGGCCCTGGGCGGCGACGCCGCCGGGGCCCCGACGACGACGGAGCCGACATGACCGAACCCCTTGCCGGCCCGGCCGCCGGCACCGGCTCGCTGGACGAGTTGCTCGACGATGCGACGAAGCTGCCGCGCTGGCGTCGCGCGCTGCCCTGGGCGCTGGTCGCGCTCTTCGTTGCGGTGGCCGCGGCGCTGTGGTGGTGGCAGGGACAGCGCGCCACGAGTGCCGCGGCGCACTACGTCACGACCCCGATCGTGCGCGGCACGCTCGCTGTCGACGTCACCGCCACCGGCACGCTGCAGCCGACGCGCTCGGTGGCGGTGGGCAGCGAGCTGTCGGGCACCGTGGTGCGCGTGCTCGTCGACGTCAACGACCATGTCGGCAAGGGCCAGCTGCTGGTCGAGCTCGACACCGCCAGGCTCGACGACGCGGTCACCGGCGCACGCGCCGACGTCGCCGCCGCCGTCGCCCGCCGCGACCAGGCGGCGGCGACGCTCGAGGAGGCGCACGCACAGCTCGCGCGGCTCGAGGAACTGGCGCGCGCCTCCGGCGGCAAGCTGCCTGCTGCCGCCGATCTGGACACTGCGCGCGCCGCCGCCAAGCGCGGCGCGGCCGACCTCGCCTCGGCCGAAGCTGCCATCGTGCAGTTGCGCTCGACGCTGTCCAGCGCGCTCACCAACCGCGGCAAGGCCGAGATCCGCTCCCCGATCGACGGCGTGGTGCTGGCGCGCAATGTCGAGCCGGGCAACGCCGTCGCCGCGTCGTTGCAGGCGGTGACGCTGTTCACGCTGGCCGAGGATCTGACGAAGATGCAGTTGTCGGTCAACGTCGACGAGGCCGACGTCGGCCAGTTGCGCAACGGCCTGACGGCCGCCTTCACGGTGGCCGCGCAGCCCGGGCGCCAGTACCCGGCCCTGGTGGCGCGCGTCGCCTACGGCTCGACGATCACCGACAACGTCGTCACCTACACGACGCTGCTTTCGGTCGACAACGCCGACCTCACGCTGCGCCCCGGCATGACCGGCACGGCGACGATCAAGACGCGCCAGAAGTCCGGCGTGCTGCTGGTGCCCAACAGCGCGCTGCGCTACGCGCCGCTGAGCGCGTCGGCCAGCCCTGCGGCCAGCAGCGGCACGCTGGTCTCGCGCCTCATTCCGCGACCGCCGCCGGGCCCCGCCCGACGCGCCGACGACCAGGGCGCCGGCAACGGCGGCGAAGGCCGCATCTGGGTGCTGAGGAGCGGCCAGCCGGTGGCGCTGCGCGTCGTCAAAGGGCTGTCCGACGGTCGCCAGACCGAGATCTCCGGCGACGGTCTGGCCGAGGGCCTGGCCGTCGTCACCGACCAGACGACGGCGCCGAAGTGAACGCCGCCACGGCCGAGCCCGCGCTCGTCGCGCTGGCCGGCGTCACCAAGACCTACGGCTCGGGCAGTGCCGCATTCCGCGCGCTGCGTGGCGTGACGCTCGACATCTCGGGCGGCGAGTTCACCGCCGTGATGGGCCCCAGCGGCTGCGGCAAGAGCACGGTGATGAACATCATCGGCTGCCTCGACCAGCCCACCAGCGGCAGCTACCGCTTTCGCGGCGTCGAGATCACCGGCCTCACGCGCGACCAGCGTGCGCGGCTGCGCCGCCGCCACATCGGCTTCGTGTTCCAGGGTTTCAATCTGCTGGCGCGCACGAGCGCGCAGGAGAACGTCGAACTGCCGCTGGTGTACCGCGGCTTCGGCGCGCGCGAGCGCCATGCCGCCGCGCGCAGCGCGCTGGCGCAGGTGGGGCTGGCGGGCTGGGAGCACCACACGCCGTCCGAGCTCTCCGGCGGCCAGCTGCAGCGCGTGGCCATCGCACGCGCCATCGTCACGGCGCCGACGCTGCTGCTGGCCGACGAGCCCACCGGCAACCTCGACAGCCAGCGCTCGCGCGAGATCATGGAACTGCTCGTCGCCCTCAACCGCGAGCGCGGCATCACCGTCGTGATGGTGACGCACGAGCCCGACATGGCGGCCTACGCGCGCCGCGTGCTTCGCTTTCACGACGGGGTCGTGGTCGGTGACGAGCGCCAGTCCGGCGCCGTCGCGTCCGCTGCGGCCGAGGCGCCGCCGGCAAAGGCAGGCACATGATAGGCAACGCGCTCGTGCTGGCATTGCGGGCGATCCGCCGCAATCTGATGCGCTCGGCACTGACGACGCTGGGCATCGTGATCGGTGTGGCGGCGGTGGTGACGATGGTCACCGTGGGCCGCGGCGCCACGCGCGCGGTGGCGGCGCAGATCGAGAGCCTGGGCAGCAACCTGCTGATGGTGCGCCCCGGCCAGCGCCTGGGGCCCGGGCGCGACGTGGCCGGCGCGCCGTTCTTCAAGATCGCCGACGCACAGGCCATCGCCGACCAGATCGGCGGCGTGGCGGCAGCGGCGCCCGCCACCACCACCGGCGTCACCGCGGTGGCCGAGGGCCGCAACTGGTCGACCTCGGTCACCGGCAGCACCAACGACTACTTCGAAGTCAGCAACTGGCGGCTGGCCACCGGCCGCCTGTTCGAGCCGGCGGAGGAGCAGGCCGGCGCTGCCGTGTGCGTGATCGGGGCCACCGTGCGCCGCGAGCTGTTCGGCAGCAACGACCCGCTCGGACACCGCATCCGGCTCAAGCGTTTCGAATGCGAGGTCGTCGGCCTGCTCGCCTCCAAGGGGCAGGCGGCGCTCGGCATGGACCAGGACGATACCGTCGTCATTCCGATCGCCACCGCGCAGCGGCGCCTGACGGGCAGCACGCGCGTCAACACGCTGCTGGTGTCGATGCGGCCGGACAGCGAACCCGACCGCCTGAAGGCCAGCCTCGCACAATTGCTGCGCGAGCGCCGCCGGCTGGCGCCCGGCGCCGACGACAACTTCAACGTCCTCGACACGCAGCAGATCGCCGAAACGCTGTCGGGCACCACGCGCCTGCTGACTTCGCTGCTCGGCGCCGTGGCCGCCGTGAGCCTGCTGGTCGGCGGCATCGGCATCATGAACATCATGCTGGTCAGCGTCACCGAGCGCACGCGCGAGATCGGCCTGCGCCTGGCCGTCGGTGCCCTCGAGCGCGAAGTGCTGGCGCAGTTCCTCGTCGAGGCCGTGGTGCTGGCCGCCTTCGGCGGGCTGGTCGGACTGGCGTTGGCCGCGCTGGCCTCGTTGGCCCTGGCCAGCGTACTGGCCGTGCCATTCGAGATACAGCCCGGCATCAACGGCCTGGCGGCCCTGTTCTCGGCCGCCATCGGCGTCGTCTTCGGCTACATGCCGGCGCGGCGCGCGGCCAGGCTCGATCCGATCGAAGCGCTGCGGCACGAGTAGCCGATGAAGCCCCCGGAGCACCCATGAACGGCGCACAAGCCCTGATGCAGACCCTGGCCGACGCCGGCGTCGAGGTCTGCTTCACCAACCCCGGCACCAGCGAGATGCATTTCGTCGCCGCGCTCGACGGCGAGCCGCGCATGCGCGCCGTGCTGGCGCTGTTCGAGGGCGTGGCCACCGGCGCGGCCGACGGCTACGCGCGCATGGCCGACAAGCCCGCCGCGACGCTGCTGCACCTGGGCTGCGGCCTGGGCAACGGCCTGGCCAACCTGCACAACGCGCGCAAGGGCAAGGTGCCGGTGGTCAACATCGTCGGCGACCACGCCACCTTTCACACCCCCTACGACGCGCAGCTGCAGTCCGACATCGCCACCGTGGCGCGCAACGTCTCGCCCGGCTTCGTGCGCACCAGCATCGGCAGCGCCACGCTGAGCCAGGACGTGGTGGACGCGGTGCAGGCGGCGCGCGGCCTGCCCGGCCAGGTCGCGACACTGATCCTGCCGGCCGATGTCTCGTGGGGCGAAGGCGCTCGTCCCTGTCCCCCGCCCGCCGCGCCCGTCGCGCCGGCGGCCGACGACGCTGTGGTGCAGGCCATCGCCCAGGTCCTGCGCTCGGGGAACCGCAGCGCGCTGCTGCTGGGCGGCCAGGCGCTGCGCGAGCCCGGCCTGCTGGCGGCGGCGCGCCTTGCGGCGCACTGCGGCGTCAAGCTGCTGGCCGAGGTCTTTCCGACGCGGCTCGCGCGTGGCGCCGGAGTGCCGGCAGTCGAGCGCATCGCCTATCTGGCCGAGATGGCGGGTGTGCAGCTGGCCGACATCGAGCACCTGGTGCTGGTCGATGCCAAGGCGCCGGTGTCCTTCTTCGCCTACCCGGGCAAGAAGAGCGATCTGGTGCCCGAGGGCTGCACGGTGCACACGCTCGCCGCGCCCACGCAGGATGCCGCGGCGAGCCTGGAGAAGCTGGCTGCCGCGCTCGGCGCCACGCAGGCGCAGCCCGCGCTGCAGGCCGCGCAGCGGCCGGGCCGGCCGCGCGGCCGGCTCACCGCGCCCAAGGTGTGCAAGGCCGTGGGCCACCTGCTGCCGGA
>JAGWTJ010000024.1 GCA_028869005.1 Burkholderiales bacterium
CGGGCGTGCCGGCCTTCGGGAGTTCCGCGATGCGCTTCACCGTGAAGCCCCGGTCCGCCGGGGCTTCGCCGTTGTGGCTCCGCCCGCAGCTACGATCTAAGCCATGAAGTTCGTCGACGAAGCCTGGATCGATGTCGCAGCCGGCCACGGCGGTGCCGGCTGCGTGAGCTTTAGGCGCGAGAAGTCCGTGCCGTTCGGCGGCCCGAACGGCGGCGACGGCGGCCGCGGCGGCAGCGTCTGGGCGCGTGCCGATCGCAACATCAACACCCTGATCGACTACCGCTACGCACGCCGCCACGAGGCCAGGAACGGCGAGCCGGGACGCGGCTCCGACCAGTTCGGCGCTGCCGGCGCCGACATCGAGTTGCGCCTGCCGGTGGGCACGATCGTGCGCGATGCGCAGAGCAACGCCGTCATCGTCGAGATGCTCGAGCACGGCCAGCGCGCGTTGCTCGCCAAGGGCGGCGACGGCGGTTTCGGCAACCTGCACTTCAAGAGCAGCACCAACCGTACGCCGCGCCAGAAGACCCCCGGCTGGCCCGGCGAGGCACACAAGCTCGCGCTCGAGTTGCGCGTACTGGCCGATGTCGGCCTGCTCGGTATGCCCAACGCCGGCAAGAGCACGCTGGTGGCGGCGATCAGCAACGCGCGGCCGAAGATCGCCGATTACCCGTTCACCACGCTGCACCCCAACCTCGGTGTCGTGCGCGTCGCGCCCGAGCAGAGCTTCGTCGTCGCCGACATCCCCGGTCTGATCGAGGGCGCGAGCGAGGGCGCCGGTCTGGGCCATCAGTTCCTGCGCCATCTGCAGCGCACCCGGCTGCTACTGCATCTGGTGGACGCGGCGCCGTTCGAAGAAGGGGTCGACCCGGTGGCGCAGGTGCGTGCCATCGCCGCCGAGTTGAAGAAGTACGACGCGACGCTGGCAGCCAAGCCGCGCTGGCTGGTGTTCAACAAGGTCGACATGCTGCCGAGCGCCGAGCGCGACAAGCGCCTGGCCGACTACCGGCGGCGCCTGGGCTGGAAGGGGCCCTGGTTCGCCATCTCGGCGCTCACGCGCGAAGGTCTGCAGCCGCTGGTGGCGCAGGTCTACGCGCATGTCGCCGCCGGACGTCATGACGAGCCGCGCGTCGATCCGCGCTTCGACCAGCCCGACGGCGCGGCCGAGGCTGGGAGTCCGACGTGAGCGCGCCGACACGATGAGCAGCCTCCTGCAGCCGGCGCGGCGCATCGTCGTCAAGGTCGGCTCGAGTCTCGTCACCAACGAGGGACGAGGCGTCGACGCCGAGGCCATCGACAACTGGTCACGCCAGCTTGCGGCGCTGGCGCGCGAGGGGCGCGAACTGGTGATGGTGTCCAGCGGCGCCATCGCCGAGGGCATGAAGCGCCTGGGCTGGAAGGCGCGCCCGAAGGAGATCAACGAGCTGCAGGCCGCGGCCGCGGTGGGCCAGATGGGCCTGGTGCAGATGTACGAGACGCGGCTGGCGGCGCACGGCATGGGCAGCGCGCAGGTGCTGCTCACGCATGCCGACCTGGCCGACCGCGAGCGCTACCTCAACGCCCGCTCGACGCTGCTGACACTGCTCGAGCACCGCGTGATCCCGGTCATCAACGAGAACGACACCGTCGTCAACGACGAAATCAAGTTCGGCGACAACGACACGCTGGGCGCGCTGGTGGCCAACCTGGTCGATGCCGACGCCTACGTCATCCTCACCGACCAGCGCGGCCTGTACGCGAGCGACCCGCGCAACGATCCGCAGGCGCGCTTCGTCGAGCACGCCACCGCCGGCGACCCTGCGCTCGAGGCGATGGCCGGCGGCGCCGGCAGCGGCATCGGCAAAGGCGGCATGCTGACCAAGATCCTGGCGGCCAAGCGCGCGGCGCGCAGCGGCACCGGCACCGTGATCGCCTGGGGCCGCGAGCGCGACGTGCTGCTGCGGCTGGCCGGCGGCGAGGCGATCGGCACCCAGCTCGCGGCCGGCACCGGCAAAGTGGCGGCGCGCAAGCAATGGATGCTCGATCACCTGCAGCTGCGCGGGGCCGTCGTCGTCGATGCCGGCGCGGCCGCCAAGCTGCGCGACGAAGGCAAGAGCCTGCTGCCGATCGGCATCACCGACGTGCAAGGCGCTTTCGTGCGCGGCGACGTGATTGCGGTGCGCGGAGCCGACGGCGTGGAACTGGCGCGCGGACTCGCCAACTACTCCGCCGCCGAGGCGCGTCTCATCGCGCGCAAGCCGTCGTCTCGCATCGCGGCGCTGCTCGGCTACGCCAACGAGGCAGAGATGATCCACCGGACCAATCTGGTCCTGGTGTAGACCGGCGAGCGCTACTCGCTTGCTGCGCCGGCAGGCCGCGGCGCCGCCGCCGGCCCGCCGTGCGGCTCCTCGGCAGGGGGTTCGGCGGGCGTACCGGCGAGCGCGTTCGACGGCTCGCCGGCATCGCCGACGGTGTCCGGTGCGGCGGGCTCGCCTGTGTCGTCCCCGTGGGGTTCGCCCACGTGTTCCGCCCCATGCTCGCCGAAGTGGCGCTGCGCACGCAGCCCGGCGCGCAGGTAGCGGTTGTGGTGCGAGACGCGCGGCAGGAAGCGCGCAAGCTCGGTCAGCGCCATCTCGTAGACGCCGCGCTTGAACTCGATCACCACTTCCAGCGGCACCCAGTAGTCGTTCCAGCGCCAGGCGTCGAACTCGGGGTGGTCGGTGGCGCGCAGGTTCATGTCGCTGTCGCGGCCGACGAGCTTGAGCAGATACCAGATCTGCTTCTGGCCGCGGTAGTGACCTCGCGCCTCGCGGCGGATGTAGTGGTCGGGCACCTCGTAGCGCAGCCAGTCGCGCGTGCGGCCGATGATCTGCACGTGCTCCGGATGCAGCCCGACCTCCTCGTGCAGTTCGCGCAACATCGCCTGTTCGGGCGACTCGCCGTACTTGATGCCGCCTTGCGGGAACTGCCAGGAGTGCGTCCTCAGCCTCTTGCCCCAGAACACCTGGTTGCGCGAGTTGAGGAGGACGATGCCGACGTTCGGCCTGAAGCCGTCCCGGTCGAGCATAATCAAACCCCGAATTTTCGACTCGTTTCATTATTGCACCGGCCCGCCGCGGCGTGCGAACCCTCGCTAACCCGCAGGCTTGCAAGGGGCCGCTCATTCGAGGGTTGCCGATCGGACGCGGTGCGCCACAGGCCCAGAGCCGCGCCGCCATGAAAGCCTCGTCGACCTTCATCTCCACGCTCAAGGAAGCGCCCGCCGACGCCGAAGTCGTGAGCCACAAGCTCATGATGCGCGCCGGGCTCATCAAGCGGCTCGGCGCCGGCATCTACAACTACATGCCGCTGGGTCTGCGCGTCATCCGCAAGGTCGAGGCCATCGTCCGCGAGGAGATGGACCGCGCCGGCGCGGTCGAGTTGCTGATGCCGGTGGTGCAGCCGGCCGAGCTGTGGATGGAGACGGGCCGCTTCCAGGCGATGGGCCCCGAGCTCCTGCGCGTGAAAGACCGCCACGAGCGCGACTTCGTGATCCAGCCCACCAGCGAAGAGGTCGTCACCGACATCGCGCGCCAGGAACTCAAGAGCTACAAGCAACTGCCGCGGAACTTCTATCACATCCAGACCAAGTTCCGCGACGAGCGCCGCCCGCGCTTCGGCCTGATGCGCGGCCGCGAGTTCACGATGAAGGACGCCTACTCCTTCGATCGCGACGTCGAAGCGGGCAAGAAGAGCTACCAGGCGATGTTCCGCGCCTACTGCGCGATCTTCGATCGCATGGGCCTCGCGTACCGCGCGGTGGCGGCCGACTCGGGTGCGATCGGTGGCGACGCCTCGCAGGAGTTCCAGGTCATCGCCGACACCGGCGAAGACGCGATCGTCTATTGCCCGACGAGCGACTACGCGGCCAACATCGAGCTGGCCGAGGCGCTGGCGCTGCCGCCGCTGCACGCCGCGGCCTCGGCGCCGCTCGTGAAGACGCCGACGCCCGGCAAGGCGACGTGCGAGGACGTGGCCGCGCTGCTCGGCATTCCGCTCGAGACCACAGTGAAGTCGCTGGTGCTCGCCACCGACGAGAAGAACGAGCGCGGCGATGTCGTGAAGACGGCGGTGTGGCTGCTGCTCGTGCGTGGCGACCATGCGCTCAACGAAGTGAAGGCGTCGAAGGTTGCGGGTTTGAAGGGGGGCTTTCGCTTCGCCACCGTGGCCGAGATCGAATCGCACTTCGGCTGCAAGCCCGGCTACCTCGGGCCGATCGGCACGTTGAAGTCCGTCAAGGTGGTGGCCGACCGCACGGTGGCCGCGATGCACGACTTCGTCTGCGGCGCCAACGCGGCCGACTTCCACTACACCGGCGTCAACTGGGGCCGCGACCTGCCGGCGCCCGACGTCGTGGCCGACATCCGCAACGTCGTGCCGGGCGACCCCAGCCCCGACGGCAAGGGTGTGCTCGCCATCCAGCGCGGCATCGAGGTCGGCCACGTCTTCCTGCTTGGAACCAAGTACAGCCAGGCGATGAACGCCGTCTACCTCGATGAGACCGGCAAGCCGCAGCTGATGGTGATGGGCTGCTACGGCATCGGCATCACGCGGCTGCTGGGCGCGGCGATCGAGCAGAACCACGACGCGCGCGGCATCGTCTGGCCGGCGGCGATCGCGCCGTTCGCGGCCGTCATCTGCCCGATCGGCTACGAGCGCACGCCGGCCGTGCGCGAGGCGGCCGAGCGGCTGCACGACGAGCTCGCGGCGCTGGGCGTCGACGTGGTGCTCGACGACCGCGGCGAGCGGCCGGGCGTCATGTTCGCCGACTGGGAGCTGATCGGCGTGCCGCTGCGCATCGTCGTCTCCGAGCGCGGCCTGAAGGACGGCACGGTCGAAGTGCAGGGCCGGCGCGACAGCGCGGCGGCCGCGGTGCCGCTCGGCGACGCGGCGCGCAGCGCGCGGGAGCGCCTCGGCGCGTGACGCAGGCATGACGCTCACGCGTCGCGCCTCGTTGCTGGCGGCGGCCGGGGCTTGCGTCGGCGCGCTGGCGCCGCGCGCGGCGCACGCCGGAGCGCAGGTCGAGGAGCCGCTGGCCGACGCCGTGCGCACGGCGCTGTCGGCGGCCATCGCCGACGAGGCGCCGCCGCGGCCGCGCTTCGACACTATCGAGCAGCGGCTGGCGCATCTCGAGTGGCTGGGCGCGGCCAGCGACAGACTCAGGCGCCGCAAGGCCGACCACTACATGCGCGTCGAATTCCTCGAGGCGGTGTGGTACGAGAGCCGCCGCGCGCGGCTGGGCACCGCGCTCGTGCTCGGGCTGATCCAGGTCGAGAGCGGCTTTCGGAAATACGCGATCAGCAGCGCGGGCGCGCGCGGCTACATGCAGGTAATGCCGTTCTGGGCGCGCCTGATCGGTGACGGCGACGCGCGGCGCCTGTTTCACCTGCAGACCAACCTGCGCTTCGGCTGCGTCATCCTGCGCCACTACCTCGACGCCGAACGCGGCGACGAGTTCATGGCACTCGGTCGCTACAACGGCAGCCGCGGCCGCGCCGAGTATCCGAACGCCGTGTTCGCGGCGCGCAGGGCCTGGAACATCCGGGACGCCTGAGCGCGCGCCGCCGACGCCGATGGCATCAGGACTTGGTCAGGATCTGCTGCAACTCGCCCGACTGGTACATCTCCATCATGATGTCCGAGCCGCCGACGAACTGGCCGTCGACGTACAGCTGCGGGATGGTGGGCCAGTTGGCGTAGTCCTTGATGCCCTGGCGCACTTCCTCGTCCTCGAGCACGTTGAAGGTGTCGAACTGGTCCACGCCACAGGCTTTGAGCACCTGCACGGCGCGGCCCGAGAAGCCGCACATCGGGAACTGGGCCGTGCCCTTCATGAAGAGCATGACGCGGTGGCCCTTGACCAATTCGTCGATGCGTTGCTTGACGTCGCTCATCGTTGCGATCCCGAAGGCAGTGGGTGGATGGGCGCGAAGTATGCGGCAAAGCCCGTGTTGCCGGCGACCCGGGGTCTTGCCCTGCGGCCGCGTCAGAACTCGTAGCGCACGCCGAGCTTGACCAGCGGCGCGAGGCGCAACTCGCGCAGCGCGGCATCGAGCGCCTGGTTGCCGAGCAGTGCGCGCCCGACGTCGCCGACGCCCGACGGGCGGCCGGCGACGAGGCCCAGATCGGCCGTGACCGAGAGCGCGCCCCACACGGCAGGCGAGTTGTAGCCGAGCCCGACGTAGGGCAGGGCGCTCCACTCGCCGCCGGGGGCCGCCGAGTCGAGCAGATCGAGGCCGAAACGCGCGCCGCTCGTCGGCAGCGTCATCGGCGCGCCCGACCAGGCGCCCAGCACGAGACCACCGGTGGCGCGGAAGCTACCGAGACTGCGGCGCGCGAAGACGTAGTCGCCGAACAGCGCGCCGCCGCGCACGCCCCGCAGCGGCGCCGCCTCGCCAGGGCGCACGAGCACCATCGGCTGCGCCGACCACATCGGGCTGGTCTGCAGCACGACGCGCGCCTGCACGTCGGGCCACAGCCGGTCTGCAGCGGGCAGCGCCAGACCGGTCTGCGCCGTCGCCGGCAGACCGGGCGCGGCCAGCACGAAGGCACCGGCGATCAGGGCGGGCAAGCGCGTGGGTCTCATGTCGCCTCCGTCGAATCCGTACGAGGACATGATGCGCTCGGTCTGCCGGCACTGCATCGCTGCCCACCGCAACGCTCGTAAAGAAGGCGCAACACCTGCGCGCAAGCGACTCCGTCCGCGCGGCGCTGCGTGAACGATGTCACGCTCTCACCCCGACCAGCGGGCCCCCGTGCAGCGCGGCAGGCCGGCCAGGTCGGCGCGCGTTCGGGCCTCGCTCAGGCCGGCGGCGGTGAGCATGGCTTGCACGGCGTCGGCTTGGTCGTGGCCGTGCTCGAGCAACAGCCAGGCCCCGGCGCGCAGGTGCTGCGGCGCGCCGGCGACGATCCGGCGCAGCGCGTCGAGTCCGTCGCCGTGCGCGACGAGCGCACGTTGCGGCTCGTGCGCCAGCGCCGCCAGATGCGGATCGCCGCTGGCGATGTAGGGCGGGTTGGCCAGCGCCAGAGCGAAGCGCCGCCCCGCGAGCGGCTGCCACCAGTCGCCGGCGACGAAGTCGACGGCGAGCCCGAGGTGTGCCGCGTTGCGTCGGGCCACCTCGAGCGCGGCTGCGCTGGCGTCGCTGGCGCTCAGGCGCGCCCACGGCGCCGCATGCTTGACGGCGAGCGCAATGGCGCCGCTGCCGGTGCCGAGGTCGACCACGTCGGGCGATGCCGTCGGCTGCGCCCGCCGCCCTTCTTCGAGCAGCTCGAGCGCCCACTCCACCAGCAGCTCGGTTTCCGGCCGCGGCACGAGCACGTCGCGGTCGACGAGCAGCGTGAGGCCGTGGAACTCGCGCCTGCCGACCAGGTAGGCGAGCGGCTCGCCCGCGGCGCGCCGTTGCAGCAGCTTGCGCAAAACGTCGACATCGCGCGCGTCGGACAGCAGCTGGTCGTCGTGTGCGATCACCCATTCGCGGCTGCACCCGAGCTGGTGCGCGGCCAGGCGCTGGGCATCCGCACGGCCCACGCCGGCTGCCTGCGCCTCGCCCAGCAGATCGGCGATGCGCACGCTCACGGTGTGCCGGACTCGAGCTGCGCGAGCTGCTCGGCGACGCGTGCGGCGTGCAGTGCGGCGACGACGTCGCCGAGGTCGCCGTCCATCACCTGCGCGAGCTTGTACAGCGTCAGGTTGATGCGGTGGTCGGTCAGCCGTCCCTGCGGAAAGTTGTACGTGCGGATGCGATCGCTGCGCTCCCCGCTGCCGACGAGGCTTTTGCGCGTGGCGGCTTCGCGCGCCGTGCGCTCGCTGCGCTCGCGCTCGCGCAGCCGCGCCTGCAGCACCGCCATCGCCTTGGCCTTGTTGCGGTGCTGGCTGCGGTCGTCCTGGCATTCGGCGACGAGACCGGTCGGCAGGTGCGTGATGCGGATCGCGCTGTCGGTCTTGTTGATGTGCTGGCCGCCGGCGCCGCTGGCGCGGAAGGTGTCGATGCGCAGCTCGGACGGATCCAGCGTGATCGCCTCGGTCGCGTCGGGCTCGGCCAGCACCGCCACCGTGCAGGTGCTGGTGTGGATGCGGCCCTGGCTCTCGGTGGCCGGCACCCGCTGCACGCGGTGGCCGCCGCTCTCGAAGCGCAGTTGCCCGTAGACGCCGGCACCCTCGATGCGCACCACGAGCTCCTTGTAGCCGCCGAGCTCGGCCGGGCTGTCGCTCAGCACCTCGGTGCGCCAGCCCTGGCGCTCGCAGTAGCGCAGGTACATGCGCGCGAGGTCGCCGGCGAACAGCGCCGACTCGTCGCCGCCGGTGCCGGCGCGGATCTCGAGGAAGGCGTTGCGCGCGTCGTCCGGGTCCTTGGGCAGCAGCGCGGTCTGCAACTCGGCGTCGAGCTGCGTCAGCTCGGCCTCGGCGGCGGCGACCTCCTCGGCCGCCAGCGCCGCCATCTCGGCGTCGCTTTCGCCGGCCTGCATCTCGCGCGCTGCGGCGAGGTCGCTCTCGCGCTGCCGATAGCGCCGCCAGCGCTCGACCACCTCCTGCACCTCGGACTGCTCACGCGCCAGCCGACGCCAGCGGCCGAGGTCGGCCACCACCTGCGCATCGGCCAGGATCTGGTCGAGCTCGGCCAGGCGCAGCGTGAGGCGCTCGAACTGCTCGCGAAGGGTGGGGTTCATGGCTTGAACTCGGATCGGCGCGGGCCGCCGCCGCGACGCGCCTGCCCATTGCCGGGCCGGCGCAGCCGCTGCGTCAGCTAGCGTTCAACGCCCGGCGTGCGGCTGCTGCCGCGCAGGAACAGGCGCGAGACCGTGTCGGCCAGGCGCTGGCGCTCTTCGCCGTCGGCGGCGTGCAGTTCGGCCAGCGCACCGTGCAGCATCTTGTTGGCGAGGCCGCGGGCGAGCGCCTCGAGCGCCTCCTCGGGCGCCTGGCCGCGCGCCAGCATGCGCTGCGCGCGCGTTAGCTCGACGCCGCGCCAGTCGTCGGCCTGCCGCTGCAGCGCCTGGATGAGCGGCACCGCGGCGCGCTGGTCGAGCCAGTGCGCGAAACTCTGCACGCCGGCATCGATGATGGCCTCGGCCTGCTGCACGGCGGCCTGGCGCTTCTCGCCGGCGGTCTGCACCAGCGACGACAGATCGTCCACGGTGTAGAGGTAGGCATCGTCCAGGCGCGCCACTTCGGGCTCGATGTCGCGCGGCACGGCCAGGTCGACCATGAACATGGGGCGGCGGCGGCGCAGCCTGAGCGCGCGCTCGACGGCACCGAGGCCGATGATGGGCAGCGAGCTCGCCGTGCACGAGATGACGGCGTCGAACTCGTGCAGCCGCGCCGGCAGGTCGGCCAGCCGCATCGCCTGCGCGCCGAAGCGGGCGGCGAGCCTCTCGCCGCGCTCGAGCGTGCGGTTGGCCACCGCCATGCCCGCGGGCGAGCGCGCCGCGAAGTGCGTGGCGACGAGCTCGATCATCTCGCCGGCGCCGACGAAGAGCACGTGGATGCGGCCGAGGTCTTCGAACAGCTGCGAGGCCAGGCGCACGGCCGCGGCGGCCATGCTGATCGAGTGGGCGCCGATTTCGGTGGAGCTGCGCACTTCCTTGGCGACCGAGAAGCTGCGCTGGAACAGCTGGTGCAGCGTCGTGCCCAGCGTGCCGGCCTCGTCGGCCAGGCGCACCGCCTGCTTCATCTGGCCCAGGATCTGCGGCTCGCCCAGCACCATCGAGTCGAGCCCAGAGGCGACGCGGAAGGCGTGACGCGCCGCCTCGCGGTCGTGCATCAGGTAGGTGTGCGATTCCAGGCGGCCGCTCGGCACGCCGCCTTGCTCGGCGAGCCAGTCGAGCGCCGGGCGCACGAGTTCGGGCGCCGGCGCCGGCGCCGCCACGTACAACTCGGTGCGGTTGCAGGTGCTGACCAGCGCCGCCTCGGGCGCCGCGAGCGAGGCGCGCTGGGCATAGCCGCGCAGCGCACCGCCCAGCTGCTCGGGCGCGAACGCGAGCCGCCCGCGCAGATCGAGCGGCGCGGTATGGTGGTTGAGGCCGAGCGCAAAGAAACTCACGGCCGACATTGTAGATTTCGGGCCTGTTCCGGCTTGTCGTGCGTCAAGCCGCAGTCACATGTCATGCCTTGGGGCAAACCCCCGGATCGAGCCGCGCTATCGCTATGGACCCTCTCGAGGCGCTGGATCACATCGTCAACCTGTTCCTGCCCGCGCTGATGCTCGGTGCGCTGGCCGCGGCGCTGGCCAAGCTGGCATGGCGGCGCGAGCTGGCTGCCGTGCGCTGGCGTGCGCTGGCGCTGCCCGCCGCCGGCGTCTCGGCCGTCGTGTCGTTGGCCGGCCTGGTCGTGTTCGGTCACGACGGCCGCATGGCCACCTATGGCGCGATGGTGCTGGCGTGCGCGCTCACGCTGTGGTGGCGGGGCTTCGGCCGGCGGCGCTAGGCGCGCCGGCTTTGTCGCCCGCAAGCCGCACCTCGCCGCGCAGCGAATGCGGCAGCGCAGCCGTGATGCGCACGTCGATCATGCGACCCACGAGGCGCGCCGCGAGCGGCTCGGCGGCGAAGTTGACGATGCGGTTGCACTCGGTGCGGCCCATCAGCTCGTCCGGATTCTTGCGCGACGGCCCTTCGACGAGGATACGCTGCACGCTGCCGACGCGGCTCGCGCCGATGCGCCGCACGTTGGCGTCGAGCGCCGCCTGCAGTTCGTGCAGCCGCGCCAGCTTGGCCTCGTGCGGCGTGTCGTCGGCCAGCGACGCGGCGGGCGTGCCGGGTCGCTTGCTGTAGAGGAAGCTGAAGCTCGCGTCGTAGCCGATGTCCTCGATGAGCTTCATCGTGCGCGCATGGTCGTCGGCCGTTTCGCCGGGAAAGCCGACGATGAAGTCCGAGCTCAGGCTGAGGTCCGGCCGCGCCGCGCGCAGGCGGCGCACGAGGCTCTTGTATTCCATCGCCGTGTAGCCACGCTTCATCGCCATCAGGATGCGGTCGCTGCCGTGCTGCACCGGCAGATGCAGGTGACTCACGAGCTTGGGCAGTCGGGCGTAGGCTTGGATGAGGCGCGGCGTGAACTCCTTCGGGTGGCTGGTCGTGTAGCGGATGCGCTCGATGCCGGCGATCTCGTGCACGTGATCGAGCAGCAGCGCGAAGTCGGCGCGCTCGCCGGTGTCGCCCATCGCGCCGCGGTAGGCGTTGACGTTCTGGCCGAGCAGCGTCACCTCCTTGACGCCCTGCGCCGCCAGACCGGCGACCTCGGCCAGCACGTCGTCGAAGCGGCGGCTCACCTCGTCGCCGCGCGTGTACGGCACGACGCAGTACGAGCAGTACTTGGAGCAGCCCTCCATGATCGAGACGAAGGCGCTTGCGCCTTCGGTGCGCGCCGGCGGCAGGTGGTCGAACTTCTCGATCTCGGGGAAGCTCACGTCGACCTGCGCGCGTCGCTCGCTGCGCCGCGCCTCGATCATCTGCGGCAGCCGGTGCAGCGTCTGCGGTCCGAACACGAGGTCGACGTAGGGCGCGCGCTCGACGATGGCCTCGCCCTCCTGGCTTGCCACGCAGCCGCCGACGCCGATCAGCACGCCCTTGCGCTTCAAGTGCTTGACGCGGCCCAGGTCGCTGAACACCTTCTCCTGCGCCTTCTCGCGCACCGAGCAGGTGTTGAAGAGCACGAGGTCGGCCTGCTCGACGTCGTCCGTGGTCTCGTAGCCCGCGGCGGCGTGCAGCACGTCGACCATCTTCTGCGAGTCGTACTCGTTCATCTGGCAGCCGAAGGTGCGGATGTAGACCTTCCTAGCTGCCTGGCCCGCCTTGCCCGGCACCTCCGACACTTCCGAGGTGGAAGATGCGGCGCCGCTCATGGCTTGGTCCAGGTCTGCGCCAGCGGGTCGAAGCTCCAGGCCGCGGCCTGCGCCGGCGTGGTGGGCCAGGGACGTTTGGCGCGCTCGGCGGGCGTCAGCACCCACACCTCGAGCAGCGAGCCGCTGAGATCCAGCGTGTAGTGCACGGTGCGGCGCTGTCCGGCGAGTGCCGACTGCACCAGCAACATGTTGTTCTCGCCGCGGATGCGCGCGCCCGGCGCTAGGCGCGCCGGCTCGCCGTTGAGCAGCACGGCCGGCGGCTGCGTGAAGACGACCTCGCCGCGCAGCGCGGTGGCGGGGAAGTTGCGTTGCATCTGGGCGGCGGCAGGCGCGCAGGCGAGCGGCCACAGCGCAGCGGTGACCAGAGCGAGGAGCGCGACGCGTCGCGCCGCAGCACAGCAGGGCATGGTGTGGATCCAGGGGCTGTGGGAAGGACCGGCGCGCGGCGGCGGGCAGCGTGCCAGAGAGGAGCGAGATTCTACGAAGCGGTGCGTCAGGCTGGTGCGACGGCTTCAGCGCCCCGTGTCGAGCCAGCGTTGCACGCGCCGCCAACGCCGCCAGACCCACCACAGCCGCCCGCCCCAGCGCCAGACCCGACGCGGCCGAAGCACCACCAGCACCACCGTCGCCATCAGCGGCAGCTCCGGGTGCCGGCGCAGCCAGAACCAGCCGGCGAGCACACGGTCGGCGGCGCCCAGCGGCCCCTGCACGCCTTGCCAGGCCTGCGCGATGTCGGCGCGCAATTGCGCACTTCGCTGCAGCAACTGCCACTGGCGCTGCTGCAGAACGGCCGTGCGTGCGGCGCGCGACGGCATGGTCGCGCCGCTGCTCATGGACGGGCCGCGTCGGCGCGCATGGGCCGGCGGTTCAACGCGGGTCGGCGGGGGGCTCGCCGTCGCCCAGGCCGCGCCGGTCGCGTCGCAACTCGGCCAGGCTGAGCGCGAACGGGCCGCCCTCGCCGGCTTGCAGCCGTGCGCGCGCCTGTCGCAACAGCCACAAGCCTGCTGCGCCGAAGGCGAGCGTCAGTACGCCCAGCGCTGCAAGCCGGTAGCCCTCCTGGAACAGCATCACCACGAAGCCGACCGACAGCACCAGCGCCACCCCGATCAGCAGCAGCCCGAGTGCGAGCACGGCCACCGCGTCGTAGAGGCGCTGCTTCTCCTGCTCGAGCTCGGTGCCGAGCAGCGCAAGCCGTGTCTGCGCGACGGCGACCGCACTGTCGGCGAGCCGGCGCAGCGATTGCGCCAGGCCGCTGCCGCCGGCGGAACCGGTCATGGCCGGCGCCGGTTCAGCGGCGGGCGATCAGCATGCCCAAAAGCAATCCGATACCGGCGCCGATGGCCACCGACTGCCAGGGGTTCTCGTGCACGTAGTCGTCGGTGGCGCGGCCCGCGGCACGGGCCTTGTCGGTGGCCGCGGACTGCAGCGTGTACAGGCTGTCCTTGGCGTCGGACATGCGTTGGCGCAGACGCTCGCGCAGACCGACGGAGTTGGTGCCGACCTCGTCCGCGGCGCGCTCGAGCAGATCCTCGGCATTGGCGATGACGGCGCGCAGTTCGGCCATCAGTTCGTCCTTCGGTGCGGTGCTCGCTTCGGCCATCTCGTTCTCCTTCAAAGGCTCGACGGAGCACAACCTTAGCACTGCCCGCTGCGTCCACCAATCACAGCCCTCGCGGCGGGGGCATGCGGGACGGCGGAGCGACAGCGGCAAGTGACGGCGCTGGCTACTTCTTCAAGCCCGCGCAGGCATCGCGCCGCGGCTGCGCCGGCGCCGCCACGCCGCGCTCCTTGGCACGCGCCATCATCTGCTCGTGGTGCTGGTCGCGGTAGGCCGTGCAATCCGCATAGCTCGTCATCGACTGCATGCGCTGGCGATGCTCGGTGCGCTCCTGCGATGTCATCAGCGACCAGCCGTAGGTGGCGTTCGAGCCCCAACGGGCCGCGCCCCGGCCGCGCTGGCCTCGCATGCCGGGCCCCATGCCCATGCCCGGGCCGGCACCCGGTGCGCTGGCTGCCGGTCCGGCCCCTGCCGGTCCCGGGCCCGCGCCGGGGCCGCCACCACCGCCGCCTGGCTGCGCAGACGCGACACCGAGCGCGCCTGCGAATGCGGACGCCAGAATGATCATGCGTAGAAGGCTCACGATGCGCTCCCGGGTCGACTTCGACCGATGCGATAGGCGGCTCACGCTACGCCCGCGAGCGCGAGGCGGGATTGAGCATCCGCAAGCGGTGCGCTCGCATCAACCCGCCCGCGCAGCTTGGCCTGAGGCGGGTGCGCGCACGCGGCCGGCGTGCCCGTCGGACGATGGAACTTTTTCGCAGCCCACGCGTTGATGTCGCCAATGGGGCCTTCGAGCGAGCTTGACGAAGCCGACTGCATCACCCGCGCCCAGCGCGGGGAGGTCGCGGCGTTCGCGGGCCTCGTCGCACGGCACCAGGACCGCATCTACCGCTTTCTCGTGCGCATGACGCGTTCGCGGGAGGACGCGCGCGATCTGACCCAGGAGACCTTTCTCAGTGCTTATCAGGCCCTGCCTCGCTGGCGCCCGGATGCCCGCCTATCCACCTGGCTCTTTCGCATCGCGCGCAACCTGGCGCTGGACCAGCTTCGACGCGCGCAGCGCGTGCCATTCGTCGCGTTGGACGAGGTGCTGCCCGAACACCTGCCCGCCGACCACCGCACGCCCGAGGCGGCCCTCCAGGCGCGCCAGCGCATCGCGGCGCTGGAAGGCGCGCTGGCGCGGCTGTCGGTCGAGCACCGCGAGATCGTGCTGCTGCGCGACATCGAGGACATGCCCTACGAAGACATCGCGCAGGTGCTGGGCATCACGCTGGGCACCGTCAAGTCGCGCATCGCCCGCGCCCGCACCGCGCTGCTGCGACTCATGCCCAATTGAACGGAGGCACCGCCATGAACTGCCCTCGCACCGAAGACCTCAGCGCCCTGGTCGACAGCACCCTCGGCGAGACGGCGCAAACCGCGCTGAGCCAGCACCTGCAGGCGTGCCCGATCTGCCGTCGGCAGCTGGCTGCGCTGCAGGCGCTGCGCGAGGCGCTGCATGCGCTGCCTTCGCCCGCGCTCGGTTTCGATCTGGCCGCGCAGTGGCAGCAGCAACTGCCGCGGCATCGGCCCAGACCCCGACGTCCCGGCTCGAGCCTGTCGGGCTGGATGCCCACCGGCCTGGCCGCCGGCGCCGCGCTGGTCTCGGGCCTGTGGCTGGGCGGGCTGCTGCTGGGCGCGGGGGCCGCGGTGACGGCGCGCGGCCCGGCCATGGTCCGCGTCTTCGACCCCGTTCCTCCGGGCGGGCTGTGCGCCGCCACCGAGCTTTGCCGAATGCCTGACGGACCACCGAACCCACTGCCGAACCGACTGCCGTGAGCCCTGCCATGAAATACCCCACCTGGATCCGCATCCTGCTGGCCGTCTCGCTGGCGCTCAACCTGGGAGTGCTCGCGGCGCTCGTGGCGCGACCCGTGCTGCTGGCGCCGCCCGCGGGCAAGATGGCCGCCGCGGTGCAGCTGCCGGACTATCTGCAGCTCACGCCCGCGCAGCGCGCGCAATGGGCCGAACTGGAGACGCCGTTCCTCCACGACCTGTCGTCGAACTGGAGCGAGATCCGTCGTCACCGCGAGGCCCTGGTGCGCCGCATCTTCGCGGCTGCGCCCGATCGTGCAGCCATCGACAGCGAGCAGGCGGCCATCGCCAGCTTGCAGGCTACGCAACAGCAGCGTGTGATCGCCCAATTGCTGGCCGAGCGCGAGATGCTCGACGAGCCGCAGCGCGCCAGACTGCTGCAACTGCTGCTCGGGCGCTACACCGACGAAGCGACCGAGGAGGAACTGCTGCACCGCAAGTGAGGCGGCGCGAGAAGCGGTGCAGCGAGTCGCAGGACGCAGGGAACTTTTCGGCGCGCCCTTCGTTGAACACGGCAAGGCGGCCACGCAATCCGCATGCGGTCGCCTTGCATCGTTCGACTTTTCCAAGGAGCAATCTCATGAAGACCTTCACCGCCTTGCTGCTGGCCGTCGCGCTGGCTTCGCCCCTGGCCGCCACCTCGGCCACCGCGGCGCCCGCGCACGACGACCACGGCAGCGCCGCCAAGCAGCCGTTGCAGTTCAACGCCGGCAAGAAGTGGGGCACCGACGCGCCGCTGCGCAAGGCGATGACCTCCATCCGCGCCTCCGTCACGCAGATCCTGCCGGACGCCCACGCGGGCAAGGCCACGAGCGCCGGCTACGACGCCTTCGGCAACGCCGTCAACCAGCAGGTCGCCTACATGGTCGAGAACTGCAAGCTGCCCGCCGACGCCGATGCGCAGCTGCACCTCATCGTCGCCGACCTGATGGCGGGCGCCGAGGCTGCACAGGGCAAGCACGGGGATGGGCAGCGAGCGGCAGGCGTCGTGCAGGTCGCGCAGGCCTCCAACGCCTACGGCAAGTACTTCGACCACGGCGGCTGGAAGACCATCAAGCTGCCTCAGCACTGACGGGCGCGGCGGGCGCCGGCGGCGCGCGCCCGGCGCCGCCCCTCTGCTCAGGCCTGCGCCCCGGCCACCCAGCGCAGCCCCTGGCCCTGGCTCAGGTAGTAGTCCCCTTGCGGGCTGATGACGACGGCGCGGCCTGCCTTGGGATCCGAGAAGTAGCGCCAGCCGTGGGCGCGATCCTGAGGGGTCGCGTTGTTGGGCACCGCCTGCATGCCCTGGCCGACATCGTCGGCGACGCGCGCTTCGGTGAGCGTTGGGGGTTCCTGGCTGCGGTTGCGGCCTGCGGCGAGCGCGGGGCCGCCGATGGCGGTGGCCAGCATGGCGATGGCGACGAGGCTTAGGGTAGTGCGCATGAGGGTCTCCTTGGTTTGCAGTCGCGAGTGACTGTGACGGCACTCTGCGCCGCGGCCGATGAACCGATGCTGAACGCCGGATTCATCGGACGTTCAGGTGTCGCCACCGCGCGAGCGGGGCGATGGGCCGCTTTGCATCGAGGCCGAACGGGTGCAGCATCGACGCTTGCCTGCGGCCAGCGGGACCCTGGGACGCGCCGTCGAACGTCGATCGCTGCGCGTGCCACGCCTGCGCTGGCGCCCAGGTCGACTCGTCGCGTCCCGGAGCAGCGCCATGGCACTCGATTCCCTGCTGTCCTCGCCCGTCTCGAGCCGCCGGCTCGGGGCGACGCTCGACTTCTCGCGCATGACCGAGCAGCAGATCATGAGTCTGGCGATCGCGCTCGAAGAGGAGGACGCGCTCATCTACAACACCTACGCCGAAGTTCTCGCCACCGACTATCCCGATACGGTGCGGCTGTTCCGCGCCATGGCCGCCGAGGAGGACGGCCACCGTCATCGGCTCATCGAGCTGTACCGCCAGCGCTTCGGCGAGCGCATCTTGCTGATCCGCCGCGAGGACGTGCGCGGCTTCGTCAGGCGCAAACCCGTCTGGCTCGCACAGCCGCTCGACCTGGACAAGGTCCGCGCCCAGGCCGAGATCATGGAGGCCGACTCGCGGCGCTTCTACGCGCAGGCCGCACGGCGCACGAGCGATGCGGCGATCCGCCAGCTCCTGGGCGACCTCGCGGCCGAGGAAAGCCGGCACGAGGCGCAGGCCGAGACGCTGGGGAACAGGTTCATCACGGCCAAGACGGTGCACAGCGAGCGCCAGACGCAGCGGCGCATGTTCGTGCTGCAGTACATCCAGCCGGGTCTCGCCGGGCTGATGGACGGCTCGGTGTCGACGCTGGCGCCGCTGTTCGCGGCGGCCTTCGCGACGCACAACACCTGGAACACGTTCCTCGTCGGGCTGGCTGCCGCGATCGGCGCGGGCATCAGCATGGCGTTTGCCGAGGCGCTGTCGGACGACGGCGCACTCACCGGCCGCGGCAGCCCCGTGATCCGCGGCGCGGTCACGGGCCTGATGACCTCCGTCGGCGGGCTCGGCCACACGCTGCCCTACCTGATCCCGCAGTTCGGCGTCGCCACGGCGCTGGCGATCGTCATCGTCGCCGTCGAGCTGATGGTCATCGCCTGGGTGCGCAGGCGCTACATGGAGACGCCGTTCGCGCTGGCGGTGCTGCAGGTGGTCGTCGGCGGGGGGATCGTTCTGGCCGCCGGGATCCTGATCGGCGCGGCTTGAGGCGCAGAATGGGCCATGGCACCGAACGCTGCGCTGCGCTGGAACGCGACTGCAATGACTTTGCACTGGCTCACCGTCATCGTGGTGCTGGTCGCCTTCGCGTACGGTCCGGGCGGGTCGGAGAACCGTGTCTACGACGCCAGCCGCGACTTCGAGCGGCAGCTTCACGAGAGCCTGGGACTGATCGTGCTGGGTCTGACGCTGCTCAGGCTCGTCTGGCGGTTCGCAGCCGCCAGGCCGGCGTCACCGCCATCGCCGCGTTGGATGACCATCGCGGCCAAGGCCGTCCAGGTGGCGCTTTACGTCCTGCTGCTCGCACTGCCTGCCACCGCGGCGACCGGGGCCTGGCTCGAAGGGCATCCGCTCACCTTGCTGGCCGGCGTGCGGATCGGACCGCTGCTGACTGAATCGCACGCGCTCGGCGCGACCATCGCCGAAGTTCACGGCTGGCTCGGTGACGCCATCATGTGGCTGGCCGGAGCGCACGCCGCCGCGGCGCTGTGGCATCACCTCGTGCTGCGCGACGGCGTGCTCGCCTCGATGCTGCCCGGCTGGATGCCGTTGCGCCGGCCGCGCTGACGTCGAGTCGAAGTCGCCGGCGGTCGCCTGCGCGGCGCGAACCGCGTTCGGCCGCGATCGCGCTGCCGCGCGGCTGAGGTCGTGCGCTCTCCTGCTCGCTGCTCCCCGACCGCTCGAATCCGGCTCCAGGCCGAAGCGGCCTGCCTGAAATGACCTTCTTGCAGGACGTGGGGCAGGAGCTCTATGATAGTAATATGTCACTAACTAATCCGAACCCGAGCCATGGCTGAACGCCCCCTCTACCTGTCGGCCGAGGAACGCCGCGCGGCCACGGTCCAGGCCGTGGTCGATCTGGCCGCCGAGCACAACCCGGCCGAGATCACGACCACCGACATCGCCGATCGCATGGGCCTGACGCAAGGCGCGCTCTTTCGTCACTTCCCGAACAAGGACGCCATCCTGGAGGCCGCCATGTCCTGGGTCACCGAGCGGCTGCTGACCAGCGTGGACAAGGCGGCGGTCGGGGTGGCGTCGCCCAGCGCCGCGCTGGAGGCGATGTTCATGACGCACATCGCGTTCGTCGCCAAGCATCCCGGCGTGCCGCGCCTGCTGTTCGGCGAATTGCAGCGCGCCGACGACACGCTGGCCAAGCGCATGGTGCAGACGGTCATCCGCAAGTACGAGCAGCGGCTGCAGCGTCTGATGGAAGCCGGCAAGGCGCAGGGCGAGCTCGATGCACAGCTCGATGTCGCGTCGGCCGCGGTGCTCTTCATCGGCACCATCCAGGGGCTGGTGATGCAGTCGCTGCTGGCAGGCAAGGTGACGCAGATCCGCCGCAACGCGCCCGGCGTGTTCGCGATCTACCTGCGCGGCATCGGGGTCCGGCCGTGAACGTGCGCACGCTGCCGCGCGCCGCGAAGGCCGCGATCGTGATCGTCGCCGTGAGCGCCGTCACCGCGGGCGCCTGGTGGCTGTGGGCGCAGCGCGGCGCCCAGGACAACGGCCGGCTGCGCCTGTACGGCAACGTCGACATCCGCGAAGTGCAGCTGGCCTTCCGCCAACCCGGGCGCGTGCTGCAGATGTCCTTCGACGAGGGCGACGCCGTCAGCGCCGGTGCACGCATGGCGGCTCTCGATGCCGAGCCCTATCGAGACGCCCTGGCGGCTGCCGAGGCATCGGTTCAGGTCGCGCAGGCCGAGCTTGCCAAGCTGCGGCGCGGAGCGCGGCCGCAGGAGATCACGCAGGCACGCGAGGCGCTCGCGCAGGCCCGGGCTGCGGCCGGCGATGCCGAGCGCAACTACCAACGCCAGAGCGGATTGCTCGCCTCGGGCGCCAGCAGCCAGCGCACCGTCGATGCCGCGCGGACCGCCAGAGATCAGACCGCTGCCGCCGTCGGCGCCGCGCAGGCGGCGCTGTCGCAGGCGCTGGAAGGCTTTCGCAAGGAAGACGTCGCTGCCGGCCAGGCGCGCGTTGCCGCTGCGCAGGCCGCGCGCGCGCAGGCCGCGACCGCGCTGGCCGACACCGAACTGCTCGCGCCGAGCGCCGGCACCGTCATCGCGCGCGTGCGCGAGCCCGGCAGCATGGTCGCGAGCCAGAGCACCGTCTACAGCCTGAGCCTGGACCGACCCGTCTACGTGCGCGCCTACATCGGAGAGCGGGATCTGGGACGCATCGCGCCCGGCACCGCGGTGCGGGTCAGCAGCGACTCGTCGGCCAAGACCTATCGCGGGCAGGTCGGCTTCATCTCGCCGCGCGCCGAATTCACGCCCAAGACGGTGGAGACCACCGATCTGCGCACCGATCTCGTGTACCGCCTGCGCATCGTGGTCAGCGACGGCGACTCCGCGCTGCGCCAGGGGATGCCGGTGACGATCGAGGTCGAAGCCGATGGCGGCGCGAGCGCGCGGCCGCAGGGACGCTGAGATGCCGATCGACACTCCCGAGCCGACCGCAGCCCTGGTGCCAGCGCCTGCCGGCACGCCCGCGGCGGCGGTCGTCATCGAAGGCGTGGACAAGCACTTCGGCTCGGTGCATGCGTTGCGTGGCCTGAGCGCGCGCATCGACTACGGGCGCCTGACCGGCCTGGTCGGGCCGGACGGGGCCGGCAAGACGACGCTGATGCGCATCCTGACCGGCCTGCTCGCGCCCGACGCCGGCAGTGTCACGCTGGCCGGCTACGACGTGGTGCGGGACAACGACGCCATCCACGTCGCCAGCGGCTACATGCCGCAGCGCTTCGGCCTGTACGAAGACCTGTCGGTGATGGAGAACATGCGCCTGTACGCGCAACTGCGCGGCCTGGATGTGCAGCGCAACGCCACGCTCTTTGCCGAGCTGCTCGAATTCACGCGCCTGGCGCCCTTCACCAGGCGCCTGGCGGGCAAGCTCTCGGGCGGCATGAAGCAAAAGCTCGGCCTGGCCTGCGCGCTCATGGCGCGGCCCAAGGTGCTGCTGCTCGACGAGCCGGGCGTGGGTGTCGATCCGGTCAGCCGCCAGGACCTGTGGCGCATGGTGCGCTCGCTCACCGACGAGGGCATGGCCGTGGTCTGGTCCACCGCCTATCTCGACGAGGCCGAGCGCTGTGCGAGCGTGCTGCTGCTCAACGCCGGCCAGCTGCTCTTCGATGGTCCGCCGCAGCGGTTGACCTCGCTGCTCGAGGGCCGCAGCCTGCGCCTCGAGAACGTCGGCTCGCAACGCCGCGCGCTTCTCACCGAAGTGCTCGACCTGCCGAGCGTCAGCGACGGCGTGATCCAGGGCGCCGGCGTGCGCGTCGTGCTGCGCGACGGTGCGGCGCCGGATCAGGTGCAGGCGCTCGCCGATCGCTCGCAGGTGTCGCTGGCCCGTGTGCCGGCGCGCTTCGAGGACGCCTTCATCGATCTGCTCGGCGGCGGCCCGGGCGGCACGTCGGCGCTGGCCGAGCGGCTGCCGCCGGTGGAGCTGGGCTCGGACATCGCCGTCTCGTGCCGCAACCTGACCAAGCGCTTCGGCGAGTTCACCGCCACCGACAACGTCAGCTTCGAGGTCAGGCAGGGCGAGGTCTTCGGCCTGCTCGGCCCCAATGGCGCCGGCAAGTCCACCACCTTCAAGATGCTGTGCGGGCTGCTGCGGCCCAGTGCGGGCGAGGCGCACGTCGTGGGCCTGGACCTGCGCCACGCCAGCGGCGCGGCCAAGGCCCGGCTCGGCTACATGGCGCAGAAGTTCTCGCTGTACGGGCTGCTGTCGGTGCGCCAGAACCTGGAGTTCTCGGCCGGCGTCTATCAACTCGAAGGCAAGGTGCGGCGCGAGCGCATCGAGGAGATGATCGAGACCTTCGCCCTGCGTGACTGGCTCGCCGCCGCACCCGACGCGCTGCCGCTCGGGCACAAGCAGCGCCTGGCGCTGGCCTGCGCGCTGATGCATCGCCCGCCCGTGCTGTTCCTCGACGAGCCGACCTCGGGCGTCGATCCGGTCACGCGGCGCGAGTTCTGGACCCACATCAACGGCCTGGCGCGCAAGGGCGTGACCATCATGGTCACCACGCACTTCATGGACGAGGCCGAGTACTGCGACCGCGTCGCGATGCTGTCGCGCGCGCGGCTCATCGCGCTGGATACGCCCGATGCGCTCAAGCGCAGCGCGGCCAGCGCGAAGCGGCCCGACCCGACCATGGAGGACGCCTTCATCCATCTGGTCGAGTCGGCCGACCGTGAGCACGAGGTGGCGGCGTGACGAGTCCGGCCGGCCTGCGCCGCATCGACTGGCAGCGCCTTGCCGCACTGATCCACAAGGAAAGCCTGCAGGCGCTGCGCGATCCGTCGACGCTGCTCATCGCCTTCGTGCTGCCGGTGGTGCTGCTGGTGCTGTTCGCCTACGCGGTCTCGCTCGACGCGCGCAAGGTGCGCATCGGCGTGGTGTTGGAGTCCCCGGGGGCGTCGGCGCGGTCGCTGGCCGCGGCGTATGCGGGCACGCGCTATCTCGACGCGCACTTCGCCCA
>JAGWTJ010000247.1 GCA_028869005.1 Burkholderiales bacterium
CGATCTGGTCGAAGTGGCGCCACCCTACGATCCATCCGGCAACACCGCGCTGCTCGCAGCGAACCTGCTCTACGAAATGCTGTGCGTGCTGCCGGGTGTGCCGGTGCGTTAGCCGAGGCCTCGGCTAACGCACCGTATAGCCGCGTCCGTCGAGGCACGCGGTGCGCGCGCGCTCGTAGTCGGTGCGCTGTGTCGGCGTGGCCGACGTGCCGCCGGTGGCGGCGGCGGTGGGGTCGAAGCCGGTCTGCCCGACGGCCCAGCGGTGACACTCGTACTCGTCGCTCGCCTGTTGCTGCGCGCTCTGGCCGTTGCGTGGGTAGACGAAGCTGCGCTCGAGTGGCGCGGCCGCCGTGTCGGGCGGCGGCGGCACGACCTCGTAGCCGCCGCCGACGTGATCCCGGTAGTAGACGCCGTCGGCGTAGAAGTAGCCGATGCCGGCGAGCGTCACCACCGTGGCGAAGACGGGCAGGTCGGCGATCACGATGCCGAACGGCGGCTGCACGACGACGTAGCCGCGCGGCCCCGGGCCATACCAGACGCCGCCGTGATAGTGGTAGTTCACGCCGCCCCAGACGACGCCGCGGCTGCCTTGCGGCAACGCGCGCACCGCACTGCCGCGGGCCGGGTAGTAGCGGTTGTGGCCATGCGCGCTGTCGTACCAGCGGCCGGGCGACGGCGCACCCTGCATCGCGCGTGCGCCTTCGCCGCGATGCGGCCCGTCGCGACCGGGCGGATCGGCCCGCACGGCGAGACTGCTGCAAGCGAGCGCGAGCGCGGCGCAGGCCACGGTCGCACGTTCGAGCAAAGTTGTCCGCCGCAGCGGCGAAGCGGTGCGAAGAAGTCGTGCCATGTCAGTTCACCCGGTAGCCGCGCCCGCCCATGCAGGCCGACATCGCGCGCCGGAAGTCGTCCATCGGCACGCGTGCGCTGGCCTGCATCTGGGCGTTGCGCGCCGCCGCCGATTCGTAGGCGTACTGCTGGTTCTGCTCGGCCGCGGCGCCGAGCAGCGTGCCGAAGATGGCGCCGATCACCGCGCCTTCGCCGGCGGAACGGCCCGGCGCCGCAATGGCACCGATGACGGCGCCGGTGGCGGCGCCGCCGATGACGTTGGCGCCGTTGGGCGGCGGCGGGCCCGCCATGCGGGGCGGTGCGGAGGTCGGCGTCATGCCGGGATCGAAGCTGGTCTCGTGCGCGGCCCAGCGATAGCACTCGTAGCGGTCGCGGTCCTGGCGGGCGGCGTCCTGCCCCCGCTCGGGGTAGAAGTACATCGTCGGCCCTGCCGGGGCCGCGGCGGGGGGCGGCGGCGCGCGGTGGGCGTAGCGCGGCCCCCCCGGGCCCACCGGGGCGACCACGCAACCGGCCAGTAGCAGCGCCGCGCTGCCTGCGGCCAGCAACTGCAAGCCCTCGCGTGGCAGACGGGACAGGCGCGAAAGGCGGGACAGGTCGGACATGGCTAGGCTCATGTCGACGCCAACGAGGCGGCGGCGGCATCGGTTGACCGTCGTGCCGTAAAGCTTCGCAAAGCCCGGGGCGGCGGTGACGCGGTGTCGTGGTGGCCGCGTTCGGGCACACTCGGCGCATGGGACCACTGAACGGACTGCGCGTCGTCGAGCTCGCCGCCATCGGCCCCGGCCCGATGTGCTGCATGCTGCTGGCCGATCTCGGTGCCGACGTGGTGCGCATCGATCGCCTCGAGGCGAGCGGACTCGGCGTGGCGATGGCGCCGCGGCACGACGTCACGGCGCGCGGCCGGCGCTCGCTGGCGGTCGATCTGAAGTCGCCCGCCGGGCGCGAGGCCGTGCTGCGCCTCGTCGATCGGGCCGATGCGCTGATCGAGGGCTTTCGCCCCGGCGTCACCGAGAAGCTCGGCCTCGGGCCCGCGGACTGCCAGGCACGCAATCCGCGCCTCGTCTACGGCCGCATGACCGGCTTCGGCCAGAGCGGGCCGCTGGCGCACGCGGCGGGCCACGATCTGAACTACATCGCCCTCAGCGGCGCACTGCATGCCATCGGCGCGGCCGGCGGAAGACCGCTGCCGCCGCTCAATCTCGTCGGCGACTACGGCGGCGGCGCGCTCTATCTCGCGTTCGGCGTGCTGGCCGCGCTGTTCGAGCGCCAGCGCTCGGGGCGCGGGCAGGTGGTCGACGCGGCGATGGTCGACGGCGCCGCTTCGCTGGCGGCGATGTTCTACGGGCTGGCTGCCGCCGGCCAGTGGTCCGAGCAGCGCGGCACCAACCTGCTCGACGGCGGCGCGCCGTTCTACGACAGCTACGAGACCGCCGACGGCCGCTGGGTGAGCCTGGCGGCGCTCGAGCCCAAGTTCTTCGCGCAGCTCGCTGCGGCGCTCGACCTCGAAGCGCGTTTCGTCGCGCGCCAGTACGACCGCGCGCTGTGGCCCGAGATGCGCGAGGCCATCGCCGCGGCCGTGCGCACGCACACGCGCGACGCGTGGAGCGCGCGGCTCGAGGGCAGCGACGCCTGCTTCGCGCCGGTGCTCACGCTGGCCGAGGCGAGCGCACATCGCCATGCGCGCGAGCGCGCCAGCTTCGTCGAGATCGACGGCGTCGTGCAGCCGGGCCCGGCGCCGCGCTTCGATCGCACGCCCGCGGCAGCCCCCCGGCGCGCGCCCGAGATCGGTGCGCATACCGACGAGTTGCTCGCCGAGGCCGGCTACGACGGCGCCGCCATCGCTGCGCTGCGCGCGCAAGGGGCGGTGCGATGAGGTCGGACCGATCGGCGACGCGCATCCGCTCGAGTCTGGCTCCTTCGACCCGCCACGTTTTCGGAGAGCTCGCCTCATGAGCGAACGCCGTAGCGCCCCGCGCGAAGTGCGCCAGGCCGCCTCGCTGCTGCTGCTGCGCGACGGCGAACACGGCCTCGAGGTGCTGATGCTGCGCCGTGCCGAGCGCGACGGCGACATCCGCAGCGGCGCCGTCGTCTTTCCCGGCGGCGTGCTCGACGCGCGCGACCGCGACGCGCACGGCCACGTGCTCGGCCCGAGCGACGAGGAGGCGAGCGCGCGGCTCGGCGTCGACGCCGGCGGCCTCGACTACTACGTCGCCGCGCTGCGCGAGAGCTTCGAGGAGGTGGGCCTGCTGCTGGCGGCCCCGGCGCTGCCGTCGGCGCGCTTTGCGACGCTGCTGCCGTGGCGTGCGCGGCTGCAGTCGGGCAGCGCGTCGATGGCCGAGTTCTGCCGCGCCGAGCAGTTGCGGCTCGACGCCGGCGCGCTGACCGCCTACAGCCACTGGCTGACGCCGCCGGGCGTGGCGCAGCGCTTCGACACGCGCTTCTTCGCCGCGCTGGCGCCGGCCGGACAGGAGGCGGTGGCCGACCGCGGCGAGGCGGTCGAGCTGATGTGGCTCACGCCGCGCGCGGCGCTCGAGCCGGCGCGCGAGCTCCGGCTGCTGCCGGTGACGCGGCGCACGCTGCAGGATCTGTCCCGCTTCGGCCGCGCCGACGATGCCTACGGCGAGGCGCGCCAGCGCCGCGACATCCCGCTCGTGATGCCGCGCCGCGTCGCGTCGCCGCGCGGCACGCTGCGCGTCGTGATGCCCGACGAACTGGCCTACGCCGAGGTGGCACGGCTCGATCCCGAGGGCCGCGGCGACATCACCGCCGATCTGGCGCCCGGTCGTCCAGTGCGGCTGGGGGCGAACATCGTGCGCGTCACGGCGCCGAACGCCGGGCCGATGACCGGACCAGGCACCAACAGCTACCTCGTCGGCGACGGCCGCACCTGGACCGCGATCGACCCCGGCCCGGCCATGCCCGAACACGTGCAGGCGCTGCTCGACGCCGCGGCACCCGGGCGCATAGCGCGCATCCTCGTCACGCACACGCACCGCGACCATTCCCCCGCGGCGCGGCTGCTGGCCGAAGCGACCGGCGCACCGGTGTACGGGCGCCGCACGGCGCACCCGGAGTGGCAGGACGAGAGCTTCCAGCCCGAGCGCGAACTGGCCGACGGCGAGCGGCTCGAACTCGCGCCGGGCGTCACGCTGCGCGTGCTGCACACGCCCGGCCACGCGTCCAACCATCTGTGCTACCTGCTCGAGGAAGAGAAGCTGCTGTTCACCGGCGACCACGTGATGCAGGGCTCCACCGTCGTCATCAATCCGCCCGACGGTGACATGGCGGCCTATCTGCGCGCGCTCGAGGCGCTGCTCGCGGTCGATCTCGAGTGGTTCGCGCCCGGCCACGGCTTTCTCGTCGCGCGCCCGCACGACGTGCTGCGTGCGCTGATCGCGCACCGCCTGCGGCGCGAGGCCAAGGTGGCCGACGCGCTGCGCGCAGCGGGCACGGCGAGCATCGACCAGATGCTGCCGATCGTCTACGACGACGCCCCCGAGGCGCTGTACCCGGTGGCGCGGCGCTCGTTGCTGGCGCATCTGCACAAGCTGGCCGCCGAGGGGCGTGTAGAGGAGCAGTCGGGTCGCTGGGCCTGGCGCGGCTGACGGCAGGCGCGCGCCGCAGGGCAGGCGAGCGGGCCGGTGCGGGCGCGGCCAAAGCTCCTTCGCCGTCATGGTTCTTGCCATCGGCGTTGCTGCCGGGCACATTGGCTCGCACCCACCGGCACGCGAGCCGTCTCGTCGTCGCACGCCGCCGCACCCTGTCGTGCGCCGCCGCACACCGCCGCGATATGCAGCGCGCCACGTTCTTCGGAGACGCACCGCCATGACCGCGCATGAAATCTCCCGCTACCAAAGCGGCTTTGCCAACGAGTTCGCCACCGAGGCCCTGCCCGGTGCCCTGCCCGAGGGCCGCAACTCGCCGCAGAAGGCGCCCTACGGTCTGTACGCCGAGCAGTTCTCGGCCACCGCCTTCACCGCGCCGCGCCACGTCAACCGGCGCTCGTGGCTCTACCGCATCCGGCCGGCGGCCGTGCACG
>JAGWTJ010000248.1 GCA_028869005.1 Burkholderiales bacterium
TCGGCCACCAGCGGCGGCAGCGTGTCGGCCGACGGCGAGGCGCGGCAGACGTTGCCGACGACGGTGGCACGGTGGCGGACCTGCACCGACGCGAAATCGGTCACCGCACGCGCCAGGCTCGCGTAGTGTCGCGCGACGACCGCAGAGGTCTCGACCTGGCGCGTGGTCGTCAGCGCCCCGATGCGCAGTCCCTGCCGCGCGTCGTAGCTCAGGTCGTCGAGGCCAGTGATCTTCTTGATGTCGATCACGCGGCTGGGCTGACGCACATGCTCGCGCATCTGCACGATGAGATCGGTGCCGCCGGCCAACACCTTCGCGTCGCCTTCGCCGAGCAGTGCGACGGCCTCGTCGAGCGTGGTCGGCGCAAAGTAGTCGAAGGGCTTCATGCCTGCGCTGGCTCCGGGTGGGATCGATCGAAAGGACGCGCTGCCGACGGCACAGGCAAGACGATGGACATGGACTGCATCGCTGGCTCCTTGCGGCCAGGGATTTAGCCCGGCGGGTGCTCCCGCCACGGGTACCCGCGCATCGTTGCAGGAATGCGCCGGCGAAAGAAGATGCAATCGGCTATATGCCGATCGTGAATCGCGATGAATGGGCCGCGTCGGCCCAGGTCAGCCGGCGGGCGTCGTGCGGGTCACAAACGCACAAGGCCCGGCGCCTCAGCGCCGGGCCTTCTTCTGGCTCTTCCAAGCCGCGCGCGCTCAGTGCGCCTCGGCTGCCTTGGCGGCCTCGATCGAGCCGGCCGTGTCGCCCTGCGTGCCGTTGAAGTAGATGTTGAGCACGAAAGCCGCCAGCGCGGTGAGCAGGATGCCGCTCTCGAGCAGCGGATGCAGCTCGTGCCACATGTGCTCGGACCAGCGCGGCGCGACCAGCGGGATCATGCCGAAGCCGATCGACAGCGCGACGATGTAGAGGTTGTTGCGGTTGTGCTTGTAGTCCACCGTCGTCAGGATGCGGATGCCGGTGGCCGCCACCATGCCGAACATCACGAGGCCGGCGCCGCCGAGCACGAACTGCGGGATCGACTCGACCAGCGCGCCCATCTTGGGCAGCAGGCCGAGGATGATCATGATCGTGCCGCCGGCCACCGTGACCCAGCGCGAGCGCACGCCGGTCACCGCCACCAGGCCGACGTTCTGCGAGAAGCTCGTGTACGGAAAGGTGTTGAAGATGCCGCCGATCAGCGTGCCCAGGCCATCGGTGCGCAGGCCGGCGGCCAGATCCTTCTGCGTGATCTTCTTGCCGGTGATGTCGCCGAGCGCGAGGAACATGCCGGTCGATTCGATCATCACGACGATCATCACGATCACCATGGTCGCGATCATGAACAGGTCGAAGGTCGGCATGCCGAACGAGAACGGCGTGACGATGTCGACCCACGCCGCCTTGCCGACGCGCACGAAGTCCATCTTGCCGAGCATCACCGCCACGACGCAGCCGAAGATGATGCCCAGCAGCACCGAGATGTTGCCGAGAAAGCCCTTGCCGAACTTGACCAGCAGCAGGATGAAGACCAGCACGAGCGCGGCGATGACCATGTTGTCGAGCGCCGCGTAGCCGGGGTTGTCGAGCATCGGAATCGATCCGAGCGACAGGCTGGGCACGCTGGCGCCGGCGGCGGCGGCCTTGATGGCCGCCTCGGCCTGGCTGGCCTTCGCGGTATCGACCATCAGCGCCAGCTTGTCGACGTCGACGCGCTGCGCCAGGTTGGGCGGACCGCCCATCGCCCAGCCCACGCCGACGCGCATCAGGCTGACGCCGATGATGGTGATGATGGTGCCGGTGACCACCGGCGGAAAGAAGCGCAGCATGCGGCTGACCAGCGGCGCGATCAGGATCGACACGATGCCCGCGCCGATGATGGCGCCGAACAGCGCGCGCGCGCCGTCCATGCCCGGCACCGAATTGGCGATGCCCACCATCGGACCGACGGCGGCGAAGGTCACGCCCATCATCACCGGCAGCTTGATGCCGAACCAGCGGCCGAAGCCGAGCGACTGGATCAGCGTGGCGATGCCGCAGGCGAACAGGTCGGCCGAGACCAGCATCGCCACCTGCTCGGGGCTCAACTTGAGCGCGCGGCCGACGATCAGCGGCACGGCCACCGCGCCGGCGTACATCACCAGCACGTGCTGCAGGCCGAGCGCGGTCAGGCGGCCGGCGGGTAGCCTTTCGTCCACGGGGTGGACAGCGGTTGTCGACATCGACTCGTCTCCTCGGGTTGCGTGTCGTTGGGCGGTGCGGAAAAGTGTATACAGTTATGTACGCAAACAAATCTCGGGATTACCCTGCCCGGCGCCGTTCAGGAGCGCGTTCAGGAGCGCCCTCCGGATCCGCTCAGGATCCGCGATACGTGCTGTAGCTGTAGGGGCTGACGAGCAGCGGCACGTGGTAGTGGCCGGCGGCGTCGGCGATGCCGAAGTCGAGTTGCACGACATCGATGAAGGGCACCTCGGGCAAGGCCACGCCGCGCGCGCGGAAGTACGCCGCCACCTCGAACACGAGGCGCCAGCGGCCGGCCGCCATGGCCTGCGCATCGAGCAGCGGCCCGCCGTCGTTGCGGCCGTCGGCGTTCAGCGTGATCGCCTTCACCGTGTCGGCTCGGCCGCCCGGCTGCAGGCGTTGCAGCGTGACCTTCATGCCCGCGGCCGGGCAGCCGTGGGCGGTGTCGAGGACGTGGGTGCTCAGATGTCCCATGGGGTGGCTCCGCGGTCGGGTGGATCGAATGGGGCGGACGGTTCGGACGGATCGGATGACGCGAACGGCAGCGACAGCGCGCGGCGCGCTCAGGCGACGCCGACGCGCATCAGGTTGGTCGTGCCCGGCGTGCCGAAGGGCATGCCGGCGATGGCGACGTAGGCGTCGCCGGCCTGGGCGAAGCCCTCGCGGCGCACCAGCTGGCCGGCGAGCTCGGCGATCTGCTCGACGCTCGCCACGTCTTCGGCGTGCACCGAATGCACGCCCCAGGCCAGTGCCAGCCGCCGCGCCGTGCTCAACAGCGGCGTCACGCTGAGGATCGGCGCCTCGGCGCGCTCGCGCGCCGCGCGCAGGCTGGTGTGGCCCGAATGCGTGCAGCAGACGATCGCCCGGGCCTGCAGCAGCGCGACGGCGCGGCGCATCGCGCAGCACACGGCGTCGGCGATGTCGGTGTCGCCCGGCACGTTGGCGGTATGCGAAGCCTCCAGGAACTGGCGGTACAGCGGATCGGCCTCGACCTGGCCGATGATGCGGTTCATGATCTCGACCGCCGCCAGCGGGTACTTGCCGGCGGCCGATTCGGCCGACAGCATCACCGCGTCGGCGCCGTCGTAGACCGCGGTGGCGACGTCGGACGCCTCGGCGCGCGTGGGCACCGGGCTCTCGATCATCGACTCGAGCATCTGGGTGGCGACGATCACCGGGCGGCCGCGCTTGCGGCAGGCGCGCACGATGCGCTTTTGCAGCGAAGGCACCCGCTCGGCGGGCAGCTCGACGCCGAGGTCGCCGCGCGCCACCATCACGGCGTCGGAGGCGGCTATCACCTCATCGAGCCGGTCGATCGCCGCGGGCTTTTCGAGCTTGGTGACGATGCCGGCACGCCGGCCGATGAGCGCGCGCGCCTCGGTCACGTCCTCGGGCCGCTGCACGAAGCTGAGCGCGATCCAGTCGGCGCCGAGCTCGAGCGCGGTCGCCAGGTCGCGCCGGTCCTTCTCCGTCAGCGCCGAGATCGGCAGCACGACGCCGGGCACGTTGACGCCCTTGCGGTCCGACAGCTTGCCGCCGACGACGACCCGCGTGTCGGCGCTGCGCGCGTCGCGGCGCACCACCTCGAGGCGCAGCTTGCCGTCGTCGAGCAGCAGCTCGGCGCCCGGCTTCAGCGCGGCGAAGATCTCCGGATGCGGCAGCGTCACCGCCCGCGCGTCGCCGGCGCAGGCGTCGAGCTGCAGCCGAAACGGCTGCCCGGCCTCGAGCTGCACCGGCCCGCCGGCGAAGGTGCCCACGCGCAGCTTGGGCCCCTGCAGATCGGCGAGCACCGCGATCGGCCGGCCATGGCGCTGCTCGATGGCGCGGATCGCCTCGACGCGGGCGCGATGGTCGTCGGCCACGCCGTGGCTGAAGTTCAGCCGGAAGACATCGACGCCGGCCAGGAACAGCCGCTCGATGATTTCGGCCGACGAGCTGGCCGGGCCGAGCGTCGCCACGATCTTTGCATTGCGGGTTCTGCGCATCGCCGTCCTCGTTCGTTCGTGCTAGTTGCCTGCGTTCGCCGGCGCTTCGATGAGCAGGGCGCGGAAGTCGTTGACGTTGGTGCGCGTGGGACCGGTGACGACCGAGTCGCCCAGGCGCTGGAAGAAGCCGTGGCCGTTGTTGTCGTCCAGCTCGTCCTTGGGCCGCATGCCGAGCGCCCAGGCGCGCGCCAGCGTGTCGGGGCCGATCACGGCGCCGGCGATCTCCTCGACGCCGTCGACGCCGTCGGTGTCGCCGGCCAGGCCGTGGATGTGCGGCTGGCCGTCGAGCGCGATCGCTGCCGAGAGCAGGCATTCGACGTTGCGCCCGCCACGACCTTTGCCGCGCAGCGTGACGGTGGTTTCGCCGCCCGACAGCAGCACGCAGGGCGGCGTGAACGGCTGCTTGCGCCACGCCACCTGCAGCGCGATGCCGGCGAGCACCTTGCCCACGTCGCGTGCCTCGCCCTCGATCGAGTCGCCCAGGATATGCGCGCCGTGGCCGGCCTGGCGCGCGACCTCGGCCGCCGCCTCCAGCGCCATCTGCGGCGCGGCGACGATGTGCGTCTCGGCGCGCGCCAGCCGCGCGTCGCCCGGCTTGACCGACTCGCCACGGCCGCTTTGCAGCAGCTCGCGCGCGGCCTGCGGCAGCTCGATGCC
>JAGWTJ010000249.1 GCA_028869005.1 Burkholderiales bacterium
CGATTCACAATCACTCTGCCTACGCCCGCATCGAGCGGGCTTAGGCCCCGCCCACGCTCCTAGGGGCGGGCGCGCCGCAGGCGCGGGAGTGATTGCGGCAACGTCGATGTCCCCCAGACATCGACGTTGTCACAACCACAGCGCCTTCGCGTGCATCGAGCGCGGGTAGGCACAACGCCGGTGTGGGGCCGGCTTGTAGGAATTCGCCCTACAAGCGCGATGGACGAAGCGGGACTCAAGCCACCGATGTAGGCCGATCGCGCGGTGCTTTTCCGGTGTCTACAGTGCAGGTCATCGATTCGCCACCCGCACCCACACCGGAGCACGCATGACCCCCGACCAGATCCTCGCCGAGATCCGTGAAGCCAACCTGTCGTACCTGATGCTCGCGCAGAGCCTGGTGCGCCAGGACAAGGAGCAGGCGCTGTTCCGCCTGGGGGTCAGCGAGGAGACGGCCGACCTGATCGGCGCGCTGACGCCGGCTCAGATGATGAAGATCGCCACCGGCAACCAGCTGCTGTGCCGCTTCCGCATGGACGACGACGTCGTCTGGAACCTGCTCACCAGCCATGGTCGCGGCGCCGCCAACGACGGCATGAGCCGCCTGCACGCGTCGATCCTGATGGCCGGACGCCATCGCGAGGCGGCCTGAGCAAAGCCCGGCGCCTGCGCACGACGAACACGAACAGGAGGACACCATGGCCAGAACCAAGAGCATCCTCACCGAGGCCCGCCAGATCGAGCGCGCGGTCACGCTGATCCATCTGGGCGCGCGCCTGCAGGTGCTGGAAAGCGAGACCGACCTGAGCTACGAGCGGCTGCTGCGCCTGTACAAGGAGGTCGCCGGCAGGAGCCCGAGCAAGGGCCAGTTGCCGTTTTCGACCGACTGGTTCATGACCTGGCAGCCCAACATCCACTCGAGCCTGTTCCTCAACATCCACGAGTACCTCAACAAGGTGGCGGCGCTCGACGAGATCGACGCCGTCATCAAGGCCTACCAGCTCTACGTCGAGCAGATGAAGGCGCAGGGGCTGGAGCCGCTGCTGTCGGTGACGCGCGCCTGGCGCCTCGTCAAGTTCGTCGACAACGGCATGCTGACGATGACGCCGTGCAGCAAGTGCGGCGGGCATTTCGTCACGCATCCGCACGAGATCGCGCGCCACTATGTCTGCGGCATGTGCCACCCGCCGGCGCGCGCCGGCAAGGGCCGCCTGGCCGGCAGCCTGAGCCTGGCGGCGCGTGACATCGGCACGGTTTCGGCCCACTGAACGGCGCCACCGGCTCCGGTCGAGCGCGATTCATCCGATATTCGAAACGTCATTCGGTTCATTGCTCGTCTCCTCCTGGCACAGTCTTCTGTGCTTTGCAGCGGGTCCCTCGGGACCCGCTTTTTTTCCCCCGTGCGCCGCCGATATAGCGAGCACAGCCGGCCCAACACCTGCCGCGCCGCACGACCCACCGTGAAACTCGTCCCCTTCGATCACGCCGAACTGCGCCTGGGAGAGCCGCTCCCGGTGCCGTTGCACGACGGCAGCGGCCGTCTGCTGGCCGTCGCCGGCGCCGTGCTGCGCGACGCCGAGCGCTTCGCGTCGCTGGCCCGCCAGGGCCTCTACACCGACGTGCGCGCCGCGCTCGAATGGAAACGGCGCATCGGCGCGGCGATGGACGCCAAGCTGCGCCAGAACGCGGTCCTCGAGGAAGTCGCCAATGCGCGCCCCGACACCGCGGTGCGCGCGCGCGGCCACGACGAGCGGCCGCTGGCGCTGGCGTGGGAAGAGTCGGTCGACCAGATCGACGCGCTGCTGCGTGAGGCGCAACGCGCGCCGCTCGTCGACTGGCCCCAGCGGCTGGCCGCGCTGCACGCCCAGGCGCGTGCGCTGCTCGAGCGTCGCTCCGATGCGTCGCTCTACCTCCTGGTGTACGAGGCGGGCCAGTCGCCGCCCAAGCACTGCGCGCACCATGCCGCGCTGTCGATGGCGATCTGCGAACTCGCGGCACCGTTGCTCGGTTGGCCCGAGGAGGCAGCGACCAGCCTGGCCCTGGCGGCGCTGACCATGAACGTCGCCGTGCAGCGCCTGCACGACCAGTTGGCGCTCGGCGAGCGCGAGCCGACGCCGGCGATGCGTGCCGAGATCGCCGCCCATCCGCGCGCCGGCGTGCGGCTGCTCGAGGCCGCCGGCGTGACCGACCGCATGCTGCTCGACATCGTCGCCCAGCATCACGAGACAGCGCCGGCCGAGCCGCCATCGACCGAACTGACGGCCGAACTGCCGATGGCGCGCCGGCTGGCCGCGCTGCTGACGCGGGTCGATGGCTTTGCCGACCGCGTCAGCCGTCGCGCCGTCGGCGAGCCGCTGTCGCCGGCGCAGGCGGTGCGCGAGATGTGCCTGGGCGCCGACGGCATGCCCGACGAGGTCGGCGGCGCACTGCTCAAGGCGGTCGGCCTCTATCCGCCGGGCAGCTTCGTCGAGCTGGCCAGCGGCGAGATCGGCATCGTCGTGGCGCGCGGCCGGCGCGCGAACCTGCCGTACGTGGCCACGCTGGTGGCGGCCGGCGGCACGCCGCTGGGCGTGCCCGCGCTGCGCGACACGATCGAGCGGCGCCATGCCGTCAAGGCGCCGGTGCCGTCGGCGCGCGTGCGCGTGCGACCGCCGCACGAGCGCCTGATCGCGATGCGCTGAAGCGCCTCGGCGCGGGCCTCTGTTTCTGCCGCGCAAGCTCCTTGCGGCCGGTCTTTTCCGGGCTTTCGAGCCGGTGGCGCTGAGGCACATTGGGCGACGATGGCCTCATTCGCCCCGTCGAACACCCGCGCCGCACGCCGCCTGCATCGCCTGTGGTCGTACGGCGACGCATTGACGCCGGCACGCTGGCCCTGGCCGCTGCCGGCGCTCGTCGGCTGGTGCCTGGCCTGGGCCCTATGCCTCGCGCTGCGCGCGCTGCAGGCGCCGGCGACGCTGGCGCTAGTGCTTGCCTTGCTGGCGATCGTTCCGCTGGTGCGTTCGCAAAGTGGCTGGCGGCGCGCCATCGTGGCCGCCGGCTTCCCGCTGTCGGCGCTGGCGACGGGATGGGTCGACTCGATGCCGGCGTGGGCCTGGCTTGTGGCGCTGGCGCTGCTGCTCGGCCTGTATCCGCTGCGTGCCTGGTCCGATGCGCCCTGGTTCCCGACGGCGCGCGGCAGCCTGGACGGGCTCGAGCGCGTGCTCGCGCCCGCCCCGCAACGCGTGCTCGACGCCGGCTGCGGGCTCGGACACGGTCTCTCGGCACTGCGCCGTGCCTGGCCCGGTGCACGCATCGAGGGCGTCGAGTGGAGCCGGCCGCTGGCCTGGTGGACGATGCGGCGTTGCCGCTGGGCAAGCGTGCGGCGCGGCGACCTGTGGGCCGAGTCATGGGCCGACTTCGACCTGGTCTACCTGTTCCAGCGTCCAGAGACCATGGCGCGTGCCTGGGCCAAGGCAAAGGCCGAGATGCGTCCGGGCCGCTGGCTCGTCAGCCTCGAGTTCGAGGTGCCCGGCGTCGCGCCGACGGCGCGTCTGCACGGCGGCGGCCGGCGCGAGGTGTTGGCCTACCGCGTCGGCGCCGCGCCGGCTGCCGGCGCGGCCAAAGAGGCCTCAACCGGGGGCAGGGCGGGCCGATAACCCCGATGCACCCGCGCGGCTCGTGCGCTGCGTCGGGGCGCCAGAAGAGCACCAAGCACCCATGTTCGTCCTCATCGGTTGGGTCCTGGCCCTGGGCTGCGTGTTCGGTGTGTTCATCGTTCACGGCGGCAACATCAGCGTCATCCTGCATGCGCTGCCGTTCGAGCTGATCACCATCGGCGGCGCGGCGCTGGGTGCGTTCATCGCCAACAACCAGACCAAGGTGCTCAAGGCCTCCGCCGCCGGCATCGGCAAGTGCTTCAAGGGCAGCAAGTACAGCAAGGCCCGCTACATGGAGCTGCTGGCGCTGCTCTACGACATCCTGCAAAAGGCGCGCAAGGAAGGCCTCATGGCCATCGAGCAGGACGTCGAGGATCCGGGCAGCTCGCCGCTGTTCCAGAAGTACGCCACGGTCGGCAGCGACCACCATGTGCAGGAGTTCGTCACCGACTACCTGCGCATGATGGTCTCGGGCAACCTGAACGCGCACGAGATCGAGTCGCTGATGGACAGCGAGATCGAGACCCACCACCACGAGGAGCACGCGGCGGTGGCGGCGATCCAGCGCCTGGCCGGCGCGCTGCCGGCCTTCGGCATCGTGGCCGCGGTGCTGGGCGTGGTCAACACGATGGGCTCGGTCGGCCAGCCGCCGGCGGTGCTGGGCGCGATGATCGGCTCGGCCCTGGTCGGCACCTTCCTCGGCATCTTCCTGGCCTACGGCTTCGCCGAGCCGCTGGCCGGACTGCTCGAGCAGAAGGTCGACGAGGCGACCAAGGAACTGCAGTGCATCAAGACCACCTTGCTGGCCAGCATGCAGGGCTACGCGCCGCAGGTGGCGATCGAGTTCGGACGCAAGGTGCTGTACTCGACCGAGCGGCCGAGCTTTGCCGAGCTCGAGGGCCACGTGAAAGGCAAGAAGTGATCCCGCGCGCCGCGGTACGGCCAAGCGGCCGCGGCGGAGCCGGCTTTGCCGGGCTGCTCGCGCCTCCCCCCCGGGGGGGAGGCGCCGAAGGCGCTTCGGGGGGGGAGAGCTGACATGGCGGGCGACGCCAAGAAGCTGCAGCCGATCATCGTCAAGCGCGTCAAGAAGGGCGGGCATGGCGCGCACGGCGGCGCGTGGAAGATCGCCTACGCCGACTTCGTGACGGCGATGATGGCCTTCTTCCTGCTGATGTGGCTGCTGGGCTC
>JAGWTJ010000250.1 GCA_028869005.1 Burkholderiales bacterium
CGCATGGACGGCCAGACCGTGGGCATCGTGGCCAACCAGCCGCTGGTGCTGGCCGGTTGCCTGGACATCAAGAGCTCGATCAAGGCCGCGCGCTTTGTGCGTTTTTGCGACGCCTTCAACATCCCGGTGGTGACCTTTGTCGACGTGCCCGGCTTCATGCCCGGCACCAGCCAGGAGTACGGCGGCATCATCAAGCACGGCGCCAAGCTGCTGTATGCGTATGCCGAGTGCACCGTGCCCAAGATCACCGTCATCACCCGCAAGGCCTATGGCGGCGCCTACGACGTGATGGCCTCCAAGCACCTGCGCGGCGACGTGAACTTCGCCTGGCCCAACGCCGAGATCGCGGTGATGGGCGCCAAGGGCGCGGTGGAGATCATCTTCCGCGAAGACAAGGGCGACCCCGCCAAGCTCGCGGCGCGCGAGGCCGAGTACCGGGCGCGCTTCGCCAATCCGTTCGTCGCCGGCGCGCGCGGCTACATCGACGACGTGATCCAGCCGCACGAGACGCGCCGGCGCATCTGCCGCTCGCTGGTGATGCTGCGCGACAAGAAGCTCGACAACCCATGGCGCAAGCACGGCAACATCCCGCTGTGAAGCTCTGACGCATCGACACTGCGGCTCGCGCCGCAACCCGGCCCAGGAGAGATCCATGTCCATTCGCCTCTACTACCACCCGTACTCGCGCGCCTCCGGCACCGTCTGGGCGCTCGAAGAAGCCGGCGCTCCTTACGAGCTGACGGTCGTCGACATCATGAAGGGCGAGCAGAAGGGCCCCGAGCTGATGGCGAAGAACCCGATGGGCAAGCTGCCCACGCTGGTCGACGGCGACCTCGTCGTCACCGAGGCGGCGGCGATCGCGCTGTATCTGGCCGATCGCTATGCCGCCGGCCGGCTGGCCCCGGCGCTGAACGATCCGAAACGCGGCACGTATCTGCGCTGGTCCTTGTTCGCTCCCAGCGTCATCGAGCCCGCCGTGATGGCCAAACACTCGGGCTGGACCGTCAAGGAAGGCGCCGCCGGCTGGGGCAGCTTCGCTTCGATGGTCGCGGCGACCGAAAGCGCCATCGCGAACAAATCCTTCGTTCTCGGCGACGACTTCTCGATGGCCGACGTGGTGCTGGGCGGCACGCTGCGCTACATGATGGACTTCAAGCAGATCGAGCCGACGCCGTCGTTCTCGGCCTATGTCGAGCGGCTGAACGCGCGGCCGGCTTACCAGCGCGCCGACGCGAAGAACAAGGCCATGCGCAAGCAGCTCGGGCTGCAGTAATCCCGGCAGCGTTCGACAGCGCCTGGCCGACAAGACGGAGCAAGACGGAAGTGTTCAAGAAGATCCTCATCGCCAATCGGGGCGAAATCGCCTGCCGCGTCATCAAGACGGCGCGCAAGATGGGCATCGCCACGGTCGCCGTGTACTCCGACGCCGACGCCGCTGCGCTGCACGTGCGGCTGGCCGACGAGGCCGTGCGCCTGGGCCCGCCGCCCAGCCGCGAGAGCTATCTGCTCGGCGACAAGATCATCGCCGCGTGCAAGGGCACCGGCGCCGAGGCGGTGCACCCGGGCTACGGCTTCCTGAGCGAGAACGAGGCCTTCGCCCGACGCGTCGAGGATGACGGCATCGTCTTCATCGGCCCCAAGCATCACAGCATCGCGGCGATGGGCGACAAGATCGCCTCCAAGAAGCTGGCGCGCGCGGCCAAGGTCAACACCATCCCGGGCTGGAACGAGGCGATCGACTCGGCCGAGCACGCCGTGACGATCGCGCGCGACATCGGCTACCCGGTGATGATCAAGGCCAGTGCCGGCGGCGGCGGCAAGGGCTTGCGCGTGGCGCGCGACGACCAGCAGGCCTTCGAGGGCTTCACCTCGTGCCGCCACGAGGCCAGGGCGAGCTTCGGCGACGACCGCGTGTTCATCGAGAAGTTCGTCGAGCACCCGCGCCACATCGAGATCCAGGTGCTGGGCGACGCGCACGGCCACCTGGTCTATCTCAACGAGCGCGAGTGCAGCCTGCAGCGCCGCCACCAGAAGGTGATCGAGGAGGCGCCTTCGCCGTTCCTCGACGACGCCACGCGCGCGGCAATGGGCGCGCAGGCGGTGGCGCTGGCGCGCGCCGTGCAGTATCAGAGCGCGGGCACGGTGGAATTCGTGGTCGGCAAGGACCGCAGCTTCTACTTCCTCGAGATGAACACGCGGCTGCAGGTCGAGCATCCGGTCACCGAGTGCATCACCGGCATCGACCTCGTCGAGCAGATGATCCGCGTCGCCGCCGGCGAGGCGCTGGCGTTCACCCAGTCCGACGTGGCGCGCCGCGGCTGGGCGCTGGAGTGCCGCATCAACGCCGAGGATCCGCTGCGCAACTTCCTGCCCAGCACCGGACGCCTGGTTCACTACCTGCCGCCGCCGACGACGATGCAGGCCGCCGCGCCGGTGCCCGTGGGCGGCGCGGTGCGCGTCGACACCGGCGTCTACGAGGGTGGCGAGATCCCGATGTACTACGACTCGATGATCGCCAAGGTCGTGGTGCACGGCTTCGATCGCGGCGACGCCATCCGCCGCATGCGCGAGGCGCTCAACGGCTTCGTGATTCGCGGCGTGGCCAGCAACATCGCGTTCCAGTCGGCCCTGCTGGCGCATGCCGCGTTCGCCGCCGGCGACTTCGATACCGGCTTCATCGCCGAGCAGTATCCGCAGGGCTTTCGCGCCGAGGACGTGCCGCACGACGACCCCGACTTCCTGCTCGCGCTGGCCGCCGTCACCTACCGCCGCTATCGCGAGCGCGCGGCGCGCATCACCGGCCAGCTGCCGGGCCACGAGATGCGCATCGGCGAAGACTTCGTCGTCGTCGTCAAAGGAGCGGACGGCGCGCACGAGCATGTGCCGGTGCGCGTGCGCGCCGACGGCGCGATCACGGTCGAGCTGCGCGGCAGGAGCTACGCCATCAGCGAGGACTGGAGTTTTCGCGGCATCCGCTTCGGCGGCACCTGCAACGGTCGCGACTTCACGGCGCAGGTCGAGCGCACCGGGCTGTGGACGCGCGTGGCGCACAACGGCCGGCGCATCGAGGCCATGGTGATGTCGGCGCGCGCCAGCGAACTGTTGCGCGTGATGCCGTTCAAGCCGCCGCCCGACCTGAGCAAGTTCCTGCTCTCGCCGATGCCGGGGCTGCTGGCGCAGCTCGCCGTGGTCCCCGGGCAGGCGGTGCACGCGGGCGAGCGGCTGGCGGTGATCGAGGCGATGAAGATGGAGAACGTGCTCACCGCGGCGCAGGACGGCGTCGTCAAGGAAGTGCTGGCGGGGCAGGGCGAGAGCCTGGCCGTCGACCAGCCGATCCTGAGCTTCCAGTGAGCGCCGCCATGAGCGACAACCGTCCCGGACCCGAGCCCGAGCCCGAGCCCGCACCCAAGCCCTTTCGCGTCCTCGGCGTGCAGCAGATCGCCATCGGCGGCGCCAGCAAGGAGCGGCTGCGCGCGCTGTGGGTCGGCATCTTCGGCCTCGAGACCCGAAGCACCTTCCGCAGCGAGCGCGAGAACGTCGACGAGGACGTGTGCGCGCTCGGCCGCGGGCCCTGCGCGGTCGAGGTCGACCTGATGCAGCCGCTGGACCCTCAGGGCAAGCCCGCGGTGCACGCGACGCCGCTCAACCACGTCGGTCTGTGGGTCGACGACCTGCCCAGGGCCGTCGAGTGGATGACGGCGCACGGCGTGCGCTTTGCGCCCGGCGGCATCCGCAAGGGCGCGTCGGGCCACGATATCTGCTTCGTCCACCCCCGCGGCAACGACGAATTCCCGCTCGGCGGCGAGGGCGTGCTGATCGAGCTCGTGCAGGCGCCGCCCGAGGTGGTGGCGGCGCTGGGCGGGGACAATCCCGAGGCGGCGCGCGGCGCCGCCGCGTAGACTCCGGCCGCCGTTGCGACGTCGCTCGGCGTGCCGCCGGCGTCGCGGCGCGCCGGCGCGAAGTGCGTGCACCTCACGCCACCTTGTCCCCACGCCCGCATGAGCACCGACGTCATCCTCGAAACGCGCGGCCTGGTCAAGGAGTTCAAGGGTTTCGTCGCCGTCGACGAAGTCGGCCTGCAGGTGCAGCGCGGAACCATTCATGCGCTGATCGGGCCTAACGGCGCCGGCAAGACCACCTGCTTCAATCTGCTGACCAAGTTCCTCGAACCCACGCGCGGACACATCCTGTTCGAGGGCGTGGACATCACGCGCGAGAAACCCGCACAGGTGGCGCGGCGCGGCATGGTGCGTTCGTTCCAGATCTCGTCGACGTTCCCGCACATGAGCGTGCTCGACAACGTGCGCGTGGCGCTGCAGCACACGCTGGGCACGGCCACCAACTTCCTCGTCTCGGCGCGCACGCTTGCGCAACTCGACGGGCGTTGCATGGAACTGCTGGCCGAGGTCGGGCTCGCCGAGTTCGCGCGCCGGCCGGCGATCGAGCTGCCCTACGGGCGCAAGCGCGCTCTCGAGATCGCGACCACGCTGGCGATGCAGCCCAAGCTGATGCTGCTCGACGAGCCGACGCAGGGCATGGGCCACGAGGACGTCGAGATGGTGACGCAGCTCATCCGCAAGGCGGCGGCCAACCGCACGATCCTGATGGTCGAGCACAACATGGGCGTGGTCGGCAGCATCGCCGACGTCATCACGGTGCTGCAGTTCGGCAAGGTGATCGCCGAGGGCCCTTACGCCGAGGTCTCGCGCAACCCGCAAGTGCTCGAGGCCTACATGGGCAGTGCCGATGTCGAGCTGGAAGGCGCCCATGGCTGAGGTGGCGGCCGCGGCGGCGGACGCGAACGCTCGGCCGGGCGGC
>JAGWTJ010000025.1 GCA_028869005.1 Burkholderiales bacterium
ACGATGAGCGCCGGAGCCGACAACCAGGGCAGTTCGACGCGGCCGTACCTGCTGCGCGCGCTGCATGACTGGTGCACCGACAACGGCTTCACGCCGTACATCGCGGTGCACGTCGACGCGGCGGTCAGGGTACCGCCCGAGTACGTGAACAACGGCGAGATCGTGCTCAACGTCGGCTTCGAGGCGACCTCGGGGCTGCAGATCGGCAACGAGTTCATCGAGTTCAAGGCGCGCTTCGGCGGCGTCGCCCGCGACATCGTCGTGCCGGTGGACCATGTGGTGGCGATCTACGCGCGCGAAAACGGGCAGGGCATGGCGTTCCCGAGGCCCACCGAGTCCGCCGATGCCGACGGTGTTGTGCCGGCCGACGCGGCGTCGACAGTGGTCCCCCGCGGCCTGCATCTGGCACGCAGCGACGCGCCGGCCGATGCACCGACGCCCGGCGACGATGCGAGCGCGCCGCCGACCGAGCCCGATCCGTCCGGCCCCGGCGGCGGCCGCCCGACGCTCAAGCGCGTCAAGTAGCCTCGCGCGGCAACCGTCCCGCGCGCCCTGCGCCCGGGACGCCCATGCCCGGCACCTACAATCGTCGCCCCGGCCGGCTTAGCTCAGCAGGTAGAGCACCCGCCTTGTAAGCGGAAGGTCATCCGTTCGATTCGGATAGCCGGCACCACGGCCGGCGCCACGGCGCACGCTAGGAGCGTGGCCGGACCTTGATTGTCAGCGCCGGTCCGTGCCAGCCGCCGGCGGCCAGCGCTGCCTCGATCTCCGGCACGCATTGCCGCAGCTTGGCCGCGGCCGCCGCGTGATCGGCGAGCAGCGTCCATGTCTTGTCGTCGAGCGGCCCGGCGCGCAGCGAGGCTGCGAGACCGGCCGGCAGCACGGAAACGATGGCCGCGAGGCGCGCGTCGGACTCGCGCAGGCGTGCCAGCAGGCCCGCCAATGGGACGCTCGTGTCGAGCGCGCGCGCCAGCGACTGCGCGCTGGCGGAGGGTCGACGCGGCGGCGCGTTCATACGACGAGTCTAGCGACGCGCGCCCGGATGCCTCGTGGGCGCGGTGGTAAACTGACCCGCTTTTCGTGCGTGGGGCGCGACGCTGCGCCGCCGGCGGTCCGCCAGCGACTCACCCGCACCGCGCTCGCTCGTCGCTTAGCCGCATCTCGTCACTTCTCGCCGAGTCCGCGCGCCTTGCCGATGCTCCACGGGCGCCTTGCGGCGCCTTCGGTGCGACGGCCCTGCACCGAACCGCACCGAACCGGACACCCGCCGCATGGTCCCCAAGTTCCTGACCGCGATCTTCGGCAGTCGCAACGACCGCCTGCTCAAGACCTATCGCACGAGCGTCGTGCGCATCAACGCGCTCGAGCCGCAGTTCGAGCAACTCGACGACGCTGCCCTGCGCGCCAAGACCGACGAGTTCCGCGAGCGCCTGGCCAAGGGCGCCACGCTCGACGAGTTGCTGCCCGAGGCCTTCGCAGTCGTGCGCGAGGCCGGCAAGCGCGCGCTCAAGATGCGCCATTTCGACGTGCAGCTGGTCGGCGGCATCGCGCTGCACGAGGGCAAGATCGCCGAGATGCGCACCGGCGAGGGCAAGACGCTGGTGGCGACGCTGCCGGTGTACCTGAACGCGCTCGCCGGCAAGGGCGTGCACGTGGTGACGGTGAACGACTACCTGGCGCGGCGCGACGCCGAGTGGATGGGACGCCTGTACGGCTTCCTCGGCCTGACGGTGGGCGTCAACGTGCCCGGCATGGAGCGCGAGGAAAAGCAGGCCGCGTTCGCCGCCGACGTGACCTACGGCACCAATAACGAGTTCGGCTTCGATTATCTGCGCGACAACATGGTGCTCGACGTGCGCGACCGCGTCGCGCGCGGCCTCAACTTCGCGATCGTCGACGAGGTCGACTCGATCCTCATCGACGAGGCGCGCACGCCACTCATCATCAGCGGCCAGGCCGAGGACCACACCGAGCTGTACGTGCGCATCAACGCCATCGTGCCGGGCCTCAAGAAGCAGATCGGCGAAGCCGACCCGCGCACCGGCGAAGGCGTCATCGAGCCGGGCGACTTCACGGTCGACGAGAAGGCGCACCAGATCTTCCTCACCGAGTCCGGCCACGAGAAGGCCGAGGAACTGCTCGGCAAGGCCGGGCTGCTGGCCGAAGGCGCGAGCCTGTACGACCCGGCCAACATCGCGCTGATGCACCACGTGTACGCCGCGCTGCGCGCCAATCAGCTCTACCACCGCGACCAGCACTACGTGGTGCAGTCGGGCGAGGTCATCATCGTCGACGAGTTCACCGGCCGCCTGATGACGGGCCGGCGCTGGAGCGACGGCCTGCACCAGGCGGTGGAGGCCAAGGAAGGCGTGACTATCCAGAGCGAGAACCAGACGCTGGCGTCGGTCACGTTCCAGAACTACTTCCGCATGTACGGCAAGCTCGCTGGCATGACCGGCACCGCCGACACCGAGGCCTACGAGTTCCAGGAGATCTACGGCCTGGAGACGGTGGTCATCCCGCCCAACAAGCCCACCGTCCGCAAGGACGACAACGACCTCATCTACAAGACCACCAAGGAGAAGTACGACGCGGTGGTCAACGACATCCGCGATTGCTACGAGCGCGGTCAGCCGGTGCTGGTGGGCACGACCTCGATCGAAAACTCCGAGGTGCTGAGCAAGCTGCTCGACCGGGCCAAGCTGCCGCACCAGGTGCTCAACGCCAAGCAGCACGCCAGGGAGGCCGAGATCGTGGCCCAGGCCGGGCGGCCGAAGATGGTCACCATCGCCACCAACATGGCCGGCCGCGGCACCGACATCGTGCTCGGCGGCAACGTCGAGAAGCAGGTCCAGCTGCTCGAAGCCGACCCCGAGCTGTCCGACGACGACAGGAAGGCGCGCGCGCGCAAGCTCGAGGACGAATGGCAAAGCCTGCACGAGCAGGTGGTGGCGCAGGGCGGCCTGCGCATCGTGGCCACCGAGCGCCACGAGAGCCGGCGCATCGACAACCAGCTGCGCGGCCGCTCGGGTCGCCAGGGTGACCCGGGCGCCAGCCGCTTCTACCTGAGCCTGGACGACTCGCTGATGCGCATCTTCGCCGGCGACCGCGTCAAGGCCATCATGGAGCGCCTGAAGATGCCCGAAGGCGAGGCCATCGAGGCCGGTATCGTCAACCGCAGCATCGAAGGCGCGCAGCGCAAGGTCGAGGCGCGCAACTTCGACATCCGCAAGCAGCTGCTCGAGTACGACGACGTCGCCAACGACCAGCGCAAGGTCATCTACCAGCAGCGCAACGAGATCCTCGAGGCCGAGAACCTCGACCTGCGCATCGCCAACCTGCGCCGCGCGACCATGACCGACGTCGTACGCAGCTACGTGCCGGTCGAGAGCCTCGAGGAGCAGTGGGACCTGCCGGCGCTCGAGAAGGTGCTGGCCGACGAATGGCAGCTGCCGATCGAGCTCAAGCAGATGGTCGAGAAGAGCGAATCGATCACCGACGAGGACGTGCTCGAGCGCGTCGTCGCCGCTGCCGACCAGCACTTCAAGGCCAAGGTCGACCTGGTCGGCAGCGAGCAGTTCACGCCCTTCATGCGCATGGTGCTGCTGCAGAGCATCGACAGCCACTGGCGCGAGCACCTGGCGGCGCTCGACTACCTGCGCCAGGGCATCCACCTGCGCGGCTACGCGCAGCAAAACCCCAAGCAGGAATACAAGCGCGAGGCCTTCGAGCTGTTCAGCCAGCTGCTCGACATCGTGAAAATGGAGGTCACCCGCATCCTGATGTCGGTGCGCATCCAGACCGAGGCGCAGGCGTCCGAGGCCGCGCAGCAGATCGAGGAGCAGGCGAGCCAGCTCTCCAACGTCAGCTACCAGCACCCGAACGAGGACGGCAGCGTCAGCCACGAGGCCGATCCGACCACCGTCGCCGCCGCCGTGCCCAAGGTCGGCCGCAACGATCCCTGCCCCTGCGGCAGCGGCAAGAAGTACAAGCACTGCCACGGGCGGCTGGCCTGACGCGGGCCCGCGGCTGCGACGTGCGCTGACGATCGCCCGGGAGGGTGAGCGCGGACGCCGCTCCGCGAGCACGAGAGCGAGCGCGCTTCTACACTTCGCGGCTTCATCGCTTTCGAAGCTGCGCGCCATGCCCGTCAACCTTGCCGCTCCCGATCCCGCGTCGCTGCACACCGTCGCCGGCGTGCGCATCGGCACGGCGATGGCCGGCGTGCGCAAGGCCGGCCGGCGCGACCTCGTCGTGCTGGCGCTCGACGAGGGGGCCGCGGTGGCCGGCGTGTTCACGAAGAATCGCTTCTGCGCGGCGCCGGTGCAGCTGTGTCGCGAGCACCTGGGCGCGCTGCGTGACGGGCGCGGCATCCGGGCCCTCGTCGTCAACACCGGCAACGCCAACGCCGGCACCGGTGCCGACGGCCTGGCACGTGCGCGCCGCAGCTGCGCGGCGCTGGCCGCGCAACTCGGCATCGCGGCCGAGCAGGTGTTGCCGTTTTCCACCGGCGTCATCATGGAGACGCTGCCCGTCGAGCGCATCGAGGCCGGCCTGCCGGCGGCGGTGGCCGCGCTCGCGCCCGACGCCTGGGCGCTGGCCGCCGAAGGCATCATGACCACCGATACGCTGCCCAAGGCGGCGTCGCGTCAGCTCACGATCGGCGGGCGTACGGTGACGGTGACCGGCATCGCCAAGGGCGCCGGCATGATCCGTCCCAACATGGCGACCCTGCTCGGCTTCGTCGCCACCGACGCCGTGCTGGCGCCGGCGCTGGTCGCTCCGCTGCTGCGCGAGGCGGCCGAGCTTAGCTTCAACCGCATCACGATCGACGGCGACACCTCGACCAACGATTCGTTCGTGCTGATCGCCACGCGCCGTGCGGGTCACGCCGAAATCACCTCGCTCGACAGCGCCGAGGGCCGCGCGCTGCGCGACGCCGTGTGCGCGGTGGCCGAGCAGCTCGCGCAGGCCATCGTGCGCGACGGCGAGGGAGCGACCAAGTTCATCACCGTCAAGGTCGAAGGCGGCCGCAGCGTCGACGAATGCCGGCTCGCTGCCTACGCGATCGCGCATTCGCCGCTCGTCAAGACCGCCTTCTTCGCCAGCGACCCCAATCTGGGCCGCATCCTCTGCGCCGTCGGCTACGCCGGCATAGCCGATCTGGACCAGGGCCTGATCGATCTGCACCTCGACGACGTGCACGTCGTCGAACGCGGCGGCCGGCGGCCGCAGTACCGCGAGGAAGACGGCCAGCGTGTGATGAAGGGCAGCGAGATCACGATCCGCGTGCACCTGCACCGCGGCGCCGCCGAGGCGCAGGTGTGGACCTGCGATCTGTCGCACGACTACGTGAGCATCAATGCCGACTACAGGTCCTGAGACGACCTGCCTGCCGGCGCGCGCGCGACGCGGCCGGCTGACGAACCGGATCGCGTGCTGGCTGCGCCTGCCCGAAGGCGACCTGTGGCGCGACCGTGCCTATGCGCGCCTGTGGGCCTCGATCCTCACCAGCAGCTTCGGCAACCAGGTGATGATCCTGGCGCTGCCGCTTACCGCGGCGGTGCTGCTGCAGGCCACGCCGACGCAGATGGGGCTGCTGACGACGATCGAGCTCGCGCCCTTCGTGCTGCTGTCGCTGCCGGCGGGCGTGTGGCTCGACCGCGTGCGCAAGCTGCCGGTGTACGTGATCGGCGAACTGGCGGTGGCGACGGCGGCGGCGAGCGTGCCGCTGGCCTGGTGGCTCGACGCGCTCACGATGCATTGGCTGTACGTCGTCGGCTTCGTGCTCGGCACCGTGCACACGGTGGCCGGCAGCGCGGCGCAGATCGTGCTGACGCAGGTCGTGCCGCGCGAGCGCCTGGTCGAGGCGCACGCCAAGAACGCGCTGGCGTCGTCGGGCGCCGAAGTGGCGGGGCCGGGGTTCGCCGGGCTGCTCATCAAGATGTTCGGTGCGCCGCTGGCGCTCGTCGTCAACGCCGTGCTGCTGGTGGGTTCGGCCGGCATCCTGAAGGGCATCCACGTCAGCGAGCGGCGTGACGAGCGTGCGCGCAATGCGCCGTTCTGGCGCGAGCTGGCCGCCGGAGTGCGCTTCGTCGCGCGCCAGCGGTTGCTCGTCACGCTGGCGCTGCTGATGGGGCTGTGGCAGATGGCGCATTACGCGGCGGTGACGGTGCAGATCCTGTTCGCCACGCGCACGCTCGGGCTGAGCGAGCAGCAGGTGGGTCTGTGCTACACGGGCGTCGGCGCCGGCACCATCCTGGGCAGCGTGTTCGGTCGGCGCCTGAGCCATCGCTTCGGGCCCGGGCCCTGTCTGGTCGCGGGCTACGCGATCGTCGGCACCGGCTGGCTGATGGCGGCGGCGGCGCCGTCCGGTGCGCTCGGCATCGCGGCGTTCGCAGCGATGATGATGCTGTTTGCCGGCGGCGCGGTCTTCATCTTCATCAACTTCCTCGCGCTGCGCCAGGCGGTGACGCCCGAGCCGCTGCTCGGCCGCATGACCAGCACGATGCGCTGGCTGACGCTGCTCGCCGCCGGGCCCGGGGCGCTGTTCGGCGGCTGGCTCGGCGAGCACGTGGGCTTGCGTGCCACGCTCGCCTTTGCCGCCGGCACGTCGTTCGCGCTGGTGCTGGCGGCGTGGCGGCTGCCGCTGATCCGCCAGTTGCGCCGGCTGCCCGAGCCCGAGCCGACGACGGAATGGCTCGGGCTGGAGGCCGACGTCAGGGCCACCTGACGGATGGCCGTGTCGCAGCGCGTCTGTCCGGCACCTTGACGCCATGATGACGCCATGACGACGATCAAGGCCCTGCTGCTCACCGACGTCGTCGACAGCACCCGGCTGTCCGAGCACATCGGCGACGAAGCGATGGCCGCCGTCTGGGCGGCGCACGACCGCACCGCGCGCGACCTGTTGCCGGCCTGGCGCGGTCGCGAGATCGACAAGACCGACGGCATGCTGCTGCTGTTCGACAGCGCCATCGACGCCGCCGGCTACGCGCAGGCCTATCACCATGCGCTGCGGCGCCTGCCGGTGGCGCTCGAGGCACGCGCGGGCCTGCATCTGGGGCCGGTGAGCCTGCGCGAGAACAGCGCCGCGGACGTCGCGCGCGGCGCCAAGCCGCTCGAGGTCGAGGGCCTGGCCAAGCCGATCGCGGCGCGTGTGATGTCGGCGGCGCGGGGTGGACAGACGCTCGCGACGGCCGAAGCGGTGCACTCGCTCGACGGCGCCGCGCTGCGGCTGCAATCGCACGGTCACTGGGCCATGAAGGGCGTCGCCGAGCCGATCGAACTGTTCGAGATCGGAGACCCGGACGCTCGGTTCGTGCCGCCGGCGGACGGCGACAAGGCGCATCGGGTCGTGCGCAGCGGCGAGCGCTGGCTGCCGGTGGCGCAGATCCCGAACAACCTGCCGCGGCAGATGACCTCGTTCGTCGGCCGCGAGAAGGAACTGGCCGATCTCGCGTCACGCCTGCCTCGGGCCCACCTGATCACGCTGCTGGGCATGGGCGGCATGGGCAAGACGCGGCTCGCGCTTCAGCTCGCGGCCGAGACGCTGCCGCTGTTTGCCGACGGCGCCTGGTTCGTCGACCTGTCGCCGCTGCGCGACCCGGCGCTCGTGGTGCCCGAAGCGGCGCAAGCGCTGGGCGTGCGCGAGCAGCCCGATCGGCCGCTCATCGACACGCTGTGCGCGGCGCTGAAGCCGCGCCGCATGCTGCTCATCGTCGACAACTGCGAACACCTGATCGAAGCCGCCGGGGACCTGATCGACGCCGTGCTGCGCGCCGCACCGCAGGTGCGGGTCGTGGCGTCGAGCCGCACACCGCTGGACCTGCCCGGCGAGCAGTCGTATCCGATCCTGCCGCTGCCCTTGCCTCGGGCCGGCGACCCTCAGGCGGCGTTGCGGCAGTCGAGTGCGGTGCGGCTGTTCGTCGAGCGCGCGCGTGCGCATCGGCCCGACTTCGAGGTCGGCGAAGCGGACGCGGGCGTCGCGGCCCCGTCGGCGCAATGGGTCGAACTGGCTCGACTCGTGGCGCGGCTCGAAGGCATCCCGCTGGCCATCGAACTGGCGGCCGCACGCCTGAGGACGCTCGAGCTGGACGAGATCGACGCCGGTCTCGAGCGGCGCTTTGCGCTGCTCGAGGGCGGCAGCCGCAAGCTGCAGCCGCGCCAGCGGACGATGCACGCGCTGGTCGACTGGTCCTACGACCTGCTGGACGACGACGAGCGGCTGCTCTTGAACCGCCTCGGCGTCTTCGTGGGCGGCTTCGATGCGCAAGCCGCCTCCGCGGTGTGCGGCGCAGCGCCGCTCGACGAGCTGAGGGTCGCCGGCGGGCTCGCGTCGCTGGCCGAGAAGTCGCTGATGACGAGCGCGGCAGCGGACGGCGCGCCGCGCTACCGGATGCTGGAGACGATCCGCGACTACGCGCTCGAAAAGCTCGGCGACCAGGGCGAAGATCGAGCGACGGCGCAGCGCCACTGCGACTACTTCTTCGTGCAGGCCAAGGCTATCCGCGACGGCATCAACGGTGCGGAGCAGGCGGCATGGATCGGTCGCGCCGAAGTCGATCTGGACAATCTGCGGCAGGCCATCGCACTCGCGCTGTCCGGCGCTGTCGATGCCTTCATCGCCGTCAAGTTCGCCGTCGCGCTGATGGCCTTCTGGGCCTTGCGCGGCTACTCGTCGGAAGGGCGCGCCGTGGTGCGTGCGGCGCTGGCGCTGCCGGCCGTCCAGGCGTCGGACCTGGCGCATGCCCATGCCGCGTATGTCGGCGCCGCGCTGGCGCAGAGCCAGAGCGACCATGGGCAGGCGCGGCAGTTGCTGGAGCTGTGCCTGGCGCTCAGGCGGCGCCTGGATCATCCGGTCGAGATCGCGGCGACGCTGTCGACCCTGTCGCTGGCGCGCTTGCAGGGGGGTGACGCGCAAGGCGCGGCGGCGTGCGAACTGGAAGCGCGCGACATCTTCCTTGCGCTCGAAGACCGTCAGGGCGAAGCGATCGGACTGCTGCACCTCGGGCAGATCGCCGTGTACCAAGGCGATCTGCCGCAGGCGCAGTCGCACCTGGAAGGCTGCCTGACGCTGGCGCGTGCGCTGGGTCAGCGCGAAGTCGAAGGTGAGGCCGATCTGCTGCTCGGGCAGTGCCTGTTCGACGCCGATCGCACCCCGCAGGCGCAGGCCCTGCTCGAACGCTCGCTGGCGGTGTGCCGCGGCGCTGCCGATCGGCGCGGCGAGGCGCACGCGCTGCACTGGCTCGGCAGGGTGGCGTTGCGCGCCGGGAACGTCGATGCAGCCGCCGCGCATCTGGCGCAGGCGCTGCAGACCTTCGGCGACTTCGAGATGCGCGAAGAGCTGATCGAAGCGCTCGAGGCGCACGCGGAGATGGCCACACGCCTGGGCGACATCGGGCTCGGCGCGCGTCTGGCCGGCGCCGCGCAGGAGCAGCGCAACCGCCTCCAACTCGTGCGCTCGCCGGTGCGAGAGCGGCAGTGGGGCCGGTTCGTCGACGCGTTGCGCGCGACGCTGCAGGAGGTCGAGTTCGGCCGCGAATGGCGTGTGCTGCAGAGCGGCGACCTGGCGGCAGCGCTGCGCGCCTGCGCCCCGGCGCTCAGGTCGTCGCGCGACGGCGTCCCCACCACAGCGCCGAGAGCGCCAGCCCCACCAACGCCAGCGAACCCGGCTCCGGGGTCCAGATGACCGTCGGCACGTCGGGGCTGTTGGGGTCCGTCACGCTCGTGAAACGGTTCCGCGGGTTGCCGTTCTCGGTCAGCGTCAGCACCGGGCCGCTGTAGTCGCCCGGAAGGGCACCGATGATGAAGTCCAGCGAGTAGAGATAGTCGGTCTGATCGGACGGGAAGAAGTTCGCTCCCAGATCCCCGGTGAGCGCGGCCGTGAGCGTCATGCCGTCGGGCAGTCCGGTGGCGCCGATGCTGAGCGATGCGGGCGCCGGCAGCAGACCCGCGAACGAGACGCTACCCACCGAGTTGCCCGGGAACGGATCGAAGAACGACAGCGACGCGTTGTCCAGGCTGGCCGCTCCGCACGACACGCCGGGCGTCTGGATCGTATTGGGCACGATGCAGCTGCTGTCGACCGTGATGTGCGCCGAGCCGGTCCACCCGATCGTCGCCGAGAAGGTTGGATTGAACAGCGGATCCCACTTGACGACGTACACCGCCGCGTGCGCGACTCCACCCGCCGCCGTCAGCGCAAGCCCCGCCACGGCGGCTGCGGCAAGCTTCTTGACAGATCGCGAGACAGCATTCGTCATGATCGGCTCACATCGGTGGAAGGAGCTCGAAGTGAAGCAATTTTCGAGCCGAACTTCGCGATCGTTCCCAAGTGATTGATGCGCAGTCGTATTTTCTCGTGCAGTCGATTCCGTGCGGGAAGTGGGCCCGCGGCCTGTAAGAACAATCGACACGCCGCCGGGTCGCATCTGGCGCTCCCCGCTTGTGCCGCCGCAGGGCGGCGCGGGCGCCAGCCGAGCCAAGTTCAGTCGACGACGCCGTGGGTGCCGGGAGAAAAGCGGTCCACGGCGTCGGTGACGAGTCCATCGACGCCGAGCGCGACGAGTTGGCGCGCCGGCGCCGGGTCGTTCACCGTGTAGACGAGCGCGCGCAGCCCGGCGCCGTGCAGCTGTGCGACGAGCGCCGCGTCCATCAGATGGTAGTTGGCGACGACGGCCACGCAGTCGAGCGCGCGAACGACGTCGAACCAGCCGCTCCACAACGTGTCGACCAGCAGCGCGCGCGGCATCTCGGGCGCCGCATCGCGTGCGCCTTGCAGTGCGTCGGGCCGAAACGAGCTGAGCAGCGGCGGCAGCGCATCGCCGGCCCAGAGCGCGCGGCAGGCGTGGCCGACGGCCGTACCGGTGGCGTGCTCGGTGCCCGGTGTCGGCTTGATCTCGAGGTCGAGCGCGAAACCGTTGCGCCGTACGAAGCGCGCGATGGCCGCGAGGCTCGGGATCGGCTCGCCGGCGTAGCCGCGCGAGTGCCAGCCGCCGGCGTCGATGCGCGCCAGCTCGCCCCAGCTCCGCGCGCCGGCCGTGCCGCGCTCGGGCGTCGTGCGATCGAGCGTGTCATCGTGCAGCAGGAAGGGCACGCCGTCGGCGCTCAGCTTGACGTCGCACTCGAACGCGCGATAGCCGTGCGCGGCGCCGGCGCGAAACGCGGCCAGCGTGTTCTCCGGCGCCAGCTTGCCGGCGCCGCGATGCGCAATCCACGGCGGATAGGGCCAGGGGTTCATCGTGCGGCTCACGCCACGCGCCGGCCGTCGGTCGGATCGAACCAGTGCAGGTGAGTGGCCTCCACCGCGACATGCACCGTCTGGCCGACGTGCGGCGGCTGCCGCGTGCCGTCGATGCGCAGCGTGAACGCGGCCGGACCGACGTGGCCGTGCACCAGCCGCTCGGCGCCCAGCATCTCGAGCATCTCGACCTCGAGCGCCCAGCCGCCGGCCGCGCCGATGTCGGTGTGCTCGGGGCGCACGCCCAGCATCAGCGCGCCGTCGCGCGGCGCGGCGTGCGGCAGCGCGAGCGTGGCGTCGCCCTCGGCGACGAAGTGCGTGCCCTCGGCGTGGCCGCGCAGCAGGTTCATCGGCGGCGCGCCGATGAAGCCGGCGACGAAGGTGGTGGCCGGCCGCGCGTAGACCTCTTCGGGCGTGCCGATCTGCTCCATGCGGCCGGCGTTCATCACGATCAGCCGCTGGCCGAGCGTCATCGCCTCGACCTGGTCGTGCGTGACGAACAGCGACGTCACGCCGAGCTCGCGGTGCAGCTTCTGGATCTCGAGGCGCGTCTGTGCGCGCAGCTTGGCGTCGAGGTTGGACAGCGGCTCGTCGAACAGGAACACCTGCGGCTGGCGCACGATGGCGCGTCCCATCGCCACGCGCTGGCGCTGGCCGCCCGAGAGTTCGCGCGGCTTGCGCGCCAGAAACGGCTGCAGTTGCAGGATCGCTGCCGCCTTGTCGACGCGCCGGCGGATCTCGGCCGCCGGCACCTTGGCGATCTTCAGGCCATAGGCCATGTTGTCGAACACGCTCATGTGCGGATAGAGCGCATAGTTCTGGAACACCATCGCGATGTCGCGGCGTGCCGGCTCGATGTCGTTGACGACGCGCCCGCCGATGGCGATCTCGCCGCCCGTGATCTCCTCGAGCCCCGCCACCATGCGCAGCAGCGTGCTCTTGCCGCAGCCCGAGGGGCCGACGATGACGATGAACTCGCCGTCGGCGATCTCGGCGCTGACGCCGTGGATCACGCGGTTGGCCTTGGCTCCGTGGCCGTAGCTCTTGCTGACGTTGCGGATCGAGATGGCGGCCATTCGAGTGATTACTTTTCGGTGTCGACCAAGCCTTTGACGAACCACTTCTGCATCAGCACGACGACCAGCGCCGGCGGGATCATCGCCAGCAGCGCCGTGGCCATGACGACGTTCCATTCGTTGGCCGCGTCGCCGCCGGCGATCATGCGCTTGATGCCGATCACCACCGGGTACATGTCCTCGCTGGTGGTCACCAGCAGCGGCCACAGGTACTGGTTCCAGCCGTAGATGAACTGGATCACGAACAGGGCCGCGATGCTGGTGGCCGACAGCGGCAGCAGCACGTCCTTGAAGAAGCGCAGCGGGCCCGCGCCGTCGATGCGCGCGGCCTCGACCAGCTCGTCGGGCACCGTGAGGAAGAACTGGCGGAACAGGAAGGTCGCCGTCGCCGAGGCGATCAGCGGGATGGTGAGCCCGGCGTAGCTGTTGAGCATGCCGAGGTCGGCGACGACCTTGTAGCTCGGCATGATGCGAACCTCCACCGGCAGCATCAGCGTCACGAAGATCGCCCAGAAGAAGAAGTTCTTCAGCGGAAAGCGGAAGTACACGATGGCGAACGCCGACAGCAGCGAGATCGCGATCTTGCCGACGGTGATGACCAGCGCCATCACCAGGCTGATCCACATCATGCGCGCCACCGGCGCGGTCGAGCCCGCGCCGTCGCTGCCGCCCAGCAGCGCCGCGCGGAACGACTCGAACAGGTGGCCGCCGGGCACGAGCGGCATCGGCACCGCGATGATCTCGGCCGGCGTGTGCGAGGCGGCGACGACGGCCAGGTAGAGCGGGAAGATGACCACCGCCAGTCCGAGCCACATCACCGCATGGCTCGCCACGACCAGCGTCGGATTGCGCTCGACCATCAGTACTGCACCTTCTTCTCGACCCAGCGGAACTGCACCACGGTGAGCGCGATGACGATGGCCATCAGCACCACCGACTGCGCCGCCGAGCCGCCGAGGTCGCCGTTCTTGACGCCGTCGTTGAACACCTTGTAGACGAGGATCATGGTGTCCTGGCCCGGGCCGCCCTGGGTCGTCGCGTCGACGATCGCGAAGGTGTCGAAGAACGCGTAGACGACGTTGATGACGAGCAGGAAGAAGGTGGTCGGCGACAGCAGCGGGAACTGCACCGTCCAGAAGCGCCGCCAGGGGCCGGCGCCGTCGATCGCCGCCGCCTCGATCAGCGACTTCGGGATCGACTGCAGTCCGGCGAGGAAGAACAGGAAGTTGTAGGAGATCTGCTTCCACACCGCGGCCATCACGATCAGCGTCATCGCGTTGCCGGAGTCGAGCAGCGGGTTCCAGCCGATGCCCAGACGGCCCAGCGCCCAGGCCACGACGCCCAGCGTCGGTGAGAACATGAACAGCCACAACACGCCCGCGACCGCGGGCGCGACCGCGTACGGCACGATCAGGAAGGTCTTGTAGAACAGCGCGAAGCGCACGATGCGGTCGGCGAACACCGCCAGCGCCAGCGAGATCGCGATGCCGGAAATGGCCACCGCGAGCGAGAAGAACGCCGTGATGCGGAACGAGCCCAGGTAGGACGGATCGGCGAACAGCGTGCGGAAGTTGTCCAGGCCGACCCAGCTGACCGACAGCCCGAACACGTCCTGCAACTGGAACGACTGGATCAGCGCCTGTGCCGCCGGCCAGTAGAAGAACACGGCGATGACGACCGCCTGCGGCGCCAGCAGCAGCCACGGCAGCCAGCGCGAGCGAAAGAGAACGCGCTTTTCAACCGCCATCGCCTGACTGGGCCCGCACCGGACGGACCTGCGCCCGCACCACCCGCAAGCGGATCAGCCCTTGTTCGCGGCCTGGAAGCGCTCGAGCTGTTCGTTGCCGCGCTTGATTGCCGCGTCGAGCGCCTCCTTGGGCGACTTCTTGCCGGTCCAGATCTGCTCCGTCTCCTCGTCGATGATGGTGCGGATCTGGTTGAAGTTGCCCAGACGGATGCCGCGCGACTTGTCGGTCGTCTTGCGGATCATCTGCGTCACCGCCACGTCGGTGCCCGGGTACTGCTTGTAGAAACCCGACTTTTCGGTCAGCTCGTAGGCGGCGGTGGTGATCGGCAGGTAGCCGGTGAGCTTGTGGCTCGCGGACTGCACCTCGGGCTGCGACAGGTACTTGAAGAATGCGGCCACGCCCTTGTAGGTCTCGGGTTTCTTGCCGCCCATCACCCACAGGCTGGCGCCGCCGATGATGGTGTTCTGCGGCGCGCCGGGAACGTCGGGGTAGTAGGGCAGCGTCGAGATGCCGTAGGCGAACTTGGCCTCCTTGGCCACCCGTGCGTACAGGCCCGACGAGCCGGTCATCATCGCGCACTCGCCCGAGGGGAAGCTCACGTCGGCCTTGTTGTCGCGGCCCTTGTAGACGAACAGGCCCTGCTTGCTCATGTTGGCCAGGTTGTCGAAGTGGCGCACGTGCAGCGGCGAGTCGAACACCAGCCGCGCCGCCGGGCCGCCGAAGCCGTTGTTGAGCGTGGCGAACAGCACGTTGTGCCAGGTCGAGAAGCTCTCGAGCTGCGTCCAGCTGATCCAGCTCGTGGTGAACGGGCACTTGTGGCCGCTGGCCTTGAGCTTGGCCGCGGCCAGGGCCACCTCGGGCCAGGTCTTGGGCGCCTTCTCGGGGTCGAGGCCGGCGGCCTTGAAGGCGTCCTTGTTGTAGTAGAAGACGGTGGTCGAGCTGTTGAACGGCAGCGACAGCATCTGGCCGTTCGGCGCCGTGTAGTAGCCGGCCACCGCGGGGATGTAGACCTTCGGGTCGAACTTGGCGCCGCCCGTGGTCATGACTTCGGCCACCGGCTTGATGGCGCCCTTGCTGGCCATCATGGTCGCGGTGCCGACCTCGTAGACCTGCAGGATGTCGGGCGCGTTGCCGGCACGGAAGGCGGCGATGCCGGCCGTCAGCGTCTCGCCGTAGGTGCCCTTGTAGGTGGGCACGACGACGTAGTCCTTCTGCTTGGCGTTGAAGTCCTTGGCCAGGTCGGCGACCCATTCGCCGAGCGGTCCGCTCATCGCGTGCCACCACTGGATCTGGACCTGGGCCTGCGCCGAGCCGGCGGCGGCAAGGCCGGCGACGAGCGATGCGCTCAGCACGAAGTTTCTGCGGTTCATGGACTCTCCGTTGATGGGGGCGGCCGCTCGCGAAACAATGATCCTCGCCCGGCCTGACGAGCCACGGGTTTTGTCACGGATGACGCGCCCGCGGCAACGGGGATAACCCGCCGCACTACGGCAGGGCAGGCACGGCAGGCACGGCGCAGGGCGCTTGCTGCGCTGCGGTAGCATGCGGGTCCGACGGGCGGCCACGGGGCGCCGCGGGAATATCGATCGTCACGCCGCGCGCCGCATGAATGCACCGCACCCGCTGCCGCTGCCGCCGCAGGACAGGGCACAGACGCGGGACGCCGACGCGCCGCGGCTGCGCGAGATCCCCTACAACTACACCTCGTTCTCCGACCGCGAGATCGTGCTGCGCCTGCTCGGCGCGCCCGCGTGGGAGTTGCTGCAGGCGCTGCGCCAGGAACGCCGCACCGGGCGCTCGGCGCGCATGCTGTACGAGGTGCTGGGCGACATCTGGGTCGTGCAGCGCAACCCGTACCTCGAGGACGACCTGCTCGCCAATCCCCAGCGGCGCGCGTTGCTCGTCGAGGCGCTCGAGCACCGGCTCGGCGAGATCGAGAAACGCCGCACGCCGCAGGACGACGGCGCGCGCGACGCGCTGGTCGGCGAGTTGCTGGGCGCCGCGCGCGCCGCCGCCGCGCGCTTCGAAGCGCACTTTCGCGAAGTGGCCGCGTTGCGCCGTGCGACGCGCCGCGTGCTCGGCCGCTGCACCGCCTCGGACAACGTCAAGTTCGACGGCATGAGCCGCGTGGCCCATGTCACCGACGCCACCGACTGGCGCATCGAATATCCCTTCGTCGTGCTCACGCCGGCCAGCGAAGCCGAAGTGGCGGCCCTGGTCGCGGGCTGCATCGAACTCGGCCTGACCATCATCCCGCGCGGCGGCGGCACCGGCTACACCGGCGGCGCCGTGCCGCTGACCTGGAAGAGCGCGGTCATCAACACCGAGAAGCTCGAGGCGCTGTCCGCGCTCGAGTGGGTGACGCTGCCCGGCGTCGCCGCGCCGGTGCCGACCCTGGCGAGCGAGGCCGGCGTCGTCACGCAGCGCGTGGCCGACGCCGCCGAGCGCTCCGGCTTCGTCTTCGCCGTCGATCCGACCAGCGCCGAGGCGAGCTGCGTCGGCGGCAACATCGCGATGAACGCCGGCGGCAAGAAGGCGGTGCTGTGGGGCACCGCGCTCGACAACCTGGCGAGCTGGAAGATGGTGACGCCCGAGGCGAAGTGGCTCGAGGTCGTGCGCCTCGATCACAACCTCGGCAAGATCCACGACGTGGCGCTGGCGCGCTTCGAGCTGCGTCACTTCGACGCCTCGGGCCGCAGGCTCGAGCGCACCGAGCTGCTCGAGATCCCGGGCCGTGTCTTTCGCAAGGAGGGCCTGGGCAAGGACGTTACCGACAAGTTCCTCGCCGGCCTGCCCGGCATCCAGAAGGAAGGCTGCGACGGCCTCGTCACCAGCGCGCGCTGGATCGTGCACCGCATGCCGGCCGAGGTGCGCACGGTATGCCTCGAGTTCTTCGGCAACGCCAAGAACGCGGTGCCGGCGATCGTCGAGATCAAGGACTTCCTGTTCGGCCGGCACGAGGTCGCTCTGGCCGGCCTCGAGCACCTCGACGACCGCTACCTGAAGGCGGTGGGCTACGCCACCAAGAGCAAACGTGCGCTGGCCGCAGCCGGCGCGTCGGGGCTGCCGAAGATGGTGCTGATCGCCGATATCGTCGGCGACGACGACGGCGCCGTCGCGCGCGCCGCCAGCGAAGTGGTGCGCATCGCCAACAGCCGCGACGGCGAGGGTTTCATCGCGGCCAGCGCCGAGGCGCGTCGCGAGTTCTGGCTCGACCGCAAGCGCACCGCGGCCATCGCGCGCCACACCAACGCCTTCAAGATCAACGAGGACGTGGTGATCCCCTTGCCGCGCATGGGCGAGTACACCGAGGGCATCGAGCGCATCAACGTCGAGCTGTCGCTGCGCAACAAGCTGGCACTCGCCGATCGCCTGGAGGCCTTCTTCGCGCGCGAACCGATGCCGCTGGGCAAGCACGACGACGCCGGCGAGATCCCCAACGCCGTGCTGCTGGAAGACCGCGTGCAGCTGGCGCTGGCGCTGCTGCGCGCGGTGCGTGCGCTGTGGAAGTCCTGGCTCACCCACCTCGACAACCTGCAGGGCGACAGCGGGCGCACCGTGTTCGAGCTGCTGCAGGACCATACGCTGCGGGCGTCGTGGAAGACGCAGTTGCTCGAGCCGCTGCAGCAGCTCCTCGTCGGCGGCGCCTTCGAGCCGATCATCGCGCGCTGCAAGGCCATCCACCGGGAGGTGCTGCGCGGCCGCGTCTGGGTGGCGCTGCACATGCACGCCGGCGACGGCAACGTGCACACCAACATCCCGGTCAACAGCGACGACTACGCGATGCTGCAGACGGCGCACGAGGCGGTGGCGCGCATCATGGCGCTGGCGCGGCGGCTGGGCGGCGTCATCAGCGGCGAGCACGGCATCGGCATCACCAAGCTCGAGTTCCTGAGCGACGAGGAGCTGGCGCCCTTCGCCGACTACAAGCGCCGCATCGACCCCGAGGGCCGCTTCAACAAGGGCAAGCTGCTGCGCGGCGCGGCGGCGGCCGACGACGCCTTCGCCTCCGACCTGAGCGGCGCCTACACGCCGAGCTTCGGCCTCATGGGGCACGAATCGCTCATCATGCAGCAAAGCGCCATCGGCGCCATCGCCGACAGCATCAAGGACTGCCTGCGCTGCGGCAAGTGCAAGCCGGTGTGCGCCACGCACGTGCCGCGTGCCAACCTGCTGTACAGCCCGCGCAACAAGATCCTGGCCACGTCGCTGCTGATCGAGGCCTTCCTGTACGAGGAGCAGACGCGCCGCGGCGTGAGCGTGGCGCACTGGGAGGAGTTCGAGGACGTGGCCGAGCACTGCACGGTGTGCCACAAGTGCCTCGCGCCGTGCCCGGTGAAGATCGACTTCGGCGACGTGTCGATGGCGATGCGCGAGCTGTTGCGCCGCATGGGCAAGAAGAGCCTGCGTCCGGCCGGCGCGCTGGCGATGTCCTTCCTCAACGCCACGCGCCCGCAGACCATCAAGGCGATGCGCGCGGCGATGGTCGGCGTCGCCTATCCCGCGCAGCGCCTGGCGCACACGCTGCTGCAGCCGGTGGCCAGGAGGCAGACCGCGGCGCCGCCGGCCACGCTCGGCGCGGCGCCGCTGGTCGAGCAGGTCATCCACTTCGTCAACAAGAAGATGCCGGGCGGCCTGCCGAAGAAGACCGCGCGCGCGCTGCTCGACATCGAGGACGCGCGCTACGTCCCCATCCTCCGCGACCCGCAGGCGACCAGCGCCGAGACCGAGGCGGTCTTCTACTTCCCCGGCTGCGGCAGCGAGCGCCTGTTCAGCCAGGTCGGCCTCGCGACGCAGGCGATGCTGTGGCACGCCGGCGTGCAGACGGTGCTGCCGCCGGGCTATCTGTGCTGCGGCTACCCGCAGCGCGGCAGCGGCCAGACCGATCGCGCCGACAAGATGATCACCGACAACCGGGTGCTGTTCCATCGCGTCGCGACCACGCTCAACTACCTGGACATCAGGACGGTGGTGGTGAGCTGCGGCACCTGCCTCGACCAGTTGCAGGGCTACCAGTTCGACAAGATCTTCCCCGGCAGCCGCATCGTCGACATCCACGAGTACCTGCTGGAAAAGGGCATCAAGCTGTCCGGCGGCGCCGCCGGCTACCTGTTCCACGATCCGTGCCACTCGCCGATGAAGCTGCAGGAGCCGGCCAAGACCGTGCGCGCGCTGCTCGACGTGCCGGTGGTCAAGAGCGCGCGCTGCTGCGGCGAGAGCGGCACGCTGGCGGTGTCGCGGCCCGACATCAGCACGCAGGTGCGCTTTCGCAAGGAGGAGGAGCTGCGCCGCGACGAGGCCGAACTGCGTGCCGCCACCGGCCTCGCGGGCCCGCTGAAGATCCTCACCAGCTGCCCGAGCTGTCTGCAGGGCCTCACGCGCTACCAGGACGACCTGGCGGGCGGCCTGCTCGAGGCCGACTACATCGTCGTCGAGATGGCGCGCCATCTGCTGGGGCCGACCTGGCTCGAGGACTACGTGGCGCGGGCCAACGCCGGGGGCATCGAGCGCGTGCTGGTCTGAGCTGCGCTTGCGCTGCCGGGCGGCGCTGCCCACGATGTCGAAGGGGGGCTGCCGCGGCTTCGACCGGAGCGTTCGCGGGCCGGCGATACACTGGCCGCATCGTCGTTGCCGACCTCGCAGCTCTCGCTGCCCCGACCGCGCCGCGTCGGAGCGCGTCACCCAACCACCCGCCTTGCCATGGCCATCCCCCAACCCACCTCCATCACCGTCCACGAAGCGTCGCGCGTGCTCGAAATCGGCTTCGACGACGGCGCGACGTTCCGCCTGCCCTTCGAGCTGATGCGCGTGTATTCGCCGTCGGCCGAGGTCATGGGCCACGGGCCCGGCCAGGAGGTGCTGCAGACGGGCAAGCGCGACGTCACGATCCAGGAGGTGACGCCGATCGGCCACTATGCGGTGCAGCCGCGCTTCTCCGACGGCCACGAGAGCGGCATCTTCTCGTGGGAGTACCTGTACTACCTCGGTGCGCACGAAGCCGAGTTGTGGCAGCGCTACGAGGGCCGGCTGGCCGAGGCGGGCGCGTCGCGCGACACGCCGATGGCGTCGGCACGCGCCGGTGCCAGCTGCGGGCACCACTGAGCAGGCGGATGGCTGAAACGCACTTCGGCTTCGAGAACGTCGAAGAGGGCGACAAGGCGCGTCGCGTGCGCGGCGTGTTCGACTCGGTCGCCACGCGCTACGACCTGATGAACGACGTGCTGTCGTTCGGGCTGCATCGGCTGTGGAAGGGCTACGCGGTGGCGGTGGCCGGCGTGCGCCCGGGCATGCAGGTGCTCGACATCGCCGGCGGCACCGGCGACCTGGCGCGCGAGTTCGCCGCCGCGGTCGGCTCCGGCGGGAGCGTGGTGCTCACCGACATCAACGAATCGATGCTGCGCGTCGGACGCGACCACCTGCTCGACCGCGGCACGGTGCTGCCGACGGTGGCCTGCGACGCCGAGCGGCTGCCGTTCGCCGATGCCGCGTTCGACCTCGTCAGCGTCGCCTTCGGCCTGCGCAACATGACGCACAAGGAGGCGGCGCTGGCCGAGATGGCGCGCGTGCTGCGCCCCGGCGGCAGGCTGCTGGTGCTGGAATTCTCCAAGCCCGCCGCCGCGCTGCGCACGCCCTACGACTTCTACTCGTTCAAGGTGATGCCGCTGCTCGGCCGCTGGATCGCCAACGACGCCGACAGCTACCGCTATCTGGCCGAAAGCATCCGCATGCATCCGGACCAGGCGACGCTCAAGGCGATGATGAAGACGGCCGGCTTCGGCCATGTCGACGTGCACAACCTGGCGGCCGGCATCGTCGCGCTGCACGTCGGCATCAAGTGCTGAGCGCCGCGGGAGCGGCACTTCGTCGCGCCCCCGTTCGGCGTCGCGCCCGACGAGGCGCCCGCCAGAGCCGGGCCAACCCGAGGGCGACCGGCGCGGGCCGCGGCGACGCTACACTGCGCCGCGTCCGCGAAGGCGCGGCAACTCGTCGCTGCGCCGTGCCGGCATCGCACCACGCCGCCCGGCCGTTTTGGCCGCTTCGGACTTCACCGCAGGACCCTCCATGACGCCCAAGTTGCGCACCACCCGCATTCGCCGCTGGCCGCTCGCCGGCCTTCTCTGCGGCGCCGCGCTGCTGCTCGCCGGCTGCGGCGACAAGAGCATGGTCGACGCCGGTCCGGTTGCCGCCAAGGTCGACAAGGACGCGATCAGCGTCGCGCGCGTGGACTTCCTGCTGCAGCAGCAGCGCGGCCTGCGCCCCGAGCAGTTCGACGCCGCGCGCGCTCAGATCCTCGAGCAGCTGATCAACCAGCAGCTCGAGGTACGCAAGGCCGAAGCCGACAAGCTCGAAGGCGATCCGCGCGTCGCGCTCGCGCTGGACGAGGCGCGCCGCGAGGTGCTGGCGCGCGCCTACACCGAGAAGCTCGGCGAGACGGCGCCCAAGCCGACCGCCGAGGAGGTGAAGAAGTATTACGACGACAAGCCGGCGCTGTTCGCCGAGCGGCGCATCTACAGCCTGCAGGAACTTCTGGTCGAGGCCCGGCCCGACCAGATCGGGCCGTTGCGCGCCAAGCTCGCTGAAGTCAAGAGCGTCGGCGAGTTCGTCGCCTACCTGAACGCCAACGGCCTGCACTTCGTCGGCAACCAGGCGGTACGCGCCGCCGAGCAGCTGCCGCTGGGCAGCCTCGATCAGTTTGCGCGCCTGAAGGACGGCCAGGCCATCGTCACGCCGACTGCCACCGGTGTCCAGGTCATCGCCCTCGTCGGCTCGCGCATGCAGCCGGTGACCGAGGAGCAGGCGCGACCGGCGATCGAGCAGTTCATCCTCGGTGAGCGCCGCCGCAAGATCGTCGACGACGATGTCAAGGCGCTGCGTGCCGCGGCGAAGGTCGAGTACGTCGGCAAGTTCGCCGAGAAGCCGGCGGCGGCCGCTTCGGGTGCCGCGCCGGCTGCGCCCGCGGCCAGCGCCGGCGCGAAGCCTTAGCGCGGCGCCGACGCG
>JAGWTJ010000251.1 GCA_028869005.1 Burkholderiales bacterium
CACCGTGGCGTTCGCGTGCTGGCGGCCCTCGCTCTGTGCGGCGGCGGTGCGGCCTGGGCCCAATCGGCGGGCAGCCTGATCGTGCATGCCGGCGCGACGCAGATTGCGCCCGCCGTGAGCAGCGGCGACCTCACGCCGCCGTCGTTCCCGGGCACGAAGGCCGGCATCCGAAGCGACACGCGGCCGACCGCGGGCGTCACCTGGATGCTGACGGACGCCATCGCGATCGACGTGCCGCTCGCGGCCGGCTTCAAGCACGACATCCTCGGCGAGGGCGCGATCGCCGGCGTCGGCAAGATCGGCGAGGTGCGCGCGTTGCCGATGACGTTGCTGGTGCAATACCGCTTCCTCGGCGCCGAAGCCGACTTTCGGCCTTACGTCGGCCTCGGCCCGACCTACGCCAAGTTCTACAAGGCCAGGAGCACCGCGGCGCTAACCGCGCTCACCGGCGGCACGCCGTCGAATCCGACGACGCTGTCGATGCAGTCCAAGTGGGCTCTCACGGCACAACTCGGCCTCGCGGCGCACCTCACCGGCAACTGGAGCCTCGACGCCAGCGTCGCCAAGACCGCACTGAAGACGCGCGCGACGCTGTCGACCGGGCAGACCTTGGACGCGAAGATCGACCCGTGGTCTTACAGCCTGGGCATCGCCTATCGTTTCTGAGCGCCTTAATGCGCTGCGCGGTTGATCGGCAATTCGGGCGGCGCGGGTCGACGGTCCACTCTCGTCGTGCAACGTGTGCATCGGCCTCAAAATATAGCGTGTCTATATTTACATAATACACATTGTCGCTAGTTGATGCGACGCCGGCGGGGGCGGTTCACCTATGAACTTCCACCCCTACAGCATCGAGCACGCGCCCCGCGCACTGCCAGTTTGGCGGTCGATCATGGACGACCTCGGCAACCCGCATCCCGCGCGAATCGCCCGGGCGCTGGGACACGACCATTGCGCGCAATTCGCCCACGGCGCAGTCGGCTGGAATCGGCCAACACGCGCGGGACGAGGGCCGCTCGAAGCTTCCTCGATCGAGACGGCGACCATTGCGCCTTCTTGCCTCGGACGTCTGATGGTTGTCGACTTTCTTTGCAGTCGCCGCCATGCTGAGCGTGATGCCAACCGCGCGTGTCAAGTGAAACAACGACTTGCGTGCATGGCGCGAAATTTGCATAGACCGGTAACGGGAGGGCCTTGTCGCGTAATTCGCGGCGCGTGTTGCTATTCTCGGAGATCGTAATGATGAGTGGAAGGAAGGCCTTTTCCGTCGAGCCATCGCGCTTGGCAGCCGGCGCTGTGCTGGCGACCTTGCTGGCGGCACCCTACGCCGGTGCCGGGACCGTCAGGATCAACTTCGGCGGCGCCGCCGGCAGCGGCTACGCCGACCTGACGCTCGCGCCTGATCCCGATGCGAGTTCGAGCTACGACCCGAACGTGTCCAACGCGACCCCCACCCTGTCGCAATGGGATCCCGTCGGCGCCCAGCACATCACCAATGCCAGCGGCAGCTTCAATGGTTCGGCGATCACGGGCGTTCTGGCCACCAACAGCGGGACGCCACCGCCGCTTCCCAGCCCACCCGGCGGCTTCGAGAATCTGCCGAAGAGCTTCAGCTGGCTTACCTCGAGCGCCGGCCAGAATTCCTACGACAACCTGTTCTACCTGGATGGGTCGCCACTGGTGTGTCCGCCGGGGTCACCCCCGTATCCCTTCTTCGGCGGCTTCCTCGACATCTTCGGCGTGATGTTCGCGCTGGACAACGGCGACGTCGTCGGCTTGTGGAGCGACGGGGTCACAGTGCCGGACGCCTTCGGACCAGGCTGGCCGGGCGGGCTCACGTTCGGGCTCGCCGTCTACACGCCGGCAGTCGGCGGCGGGTATGACCAGGCATCCTCGCAGTTCGCGGGTGCTTCGGCGGCAATACCGGAGCCGGGCATCCTATGGCTGCTCGGGGCGGCGCTGCTGGGCCTGTTCGTGTCGCGTCGCACCGGGCAGAAGCGAGGACGCTGGCAGCGGACCGGTTGATTGCCATCGCGACGCTCTGGACGTGCCTATGGCCGGCGGCACGCGTGGCGTGGCGCCGACATCCGCTTGAACTGAACCCCGATTGCTGGGCGCCACCATCCGGCACAAGCGCTCGTGATGGCTTCAGCCCTGACACGTGTGGTCTTGCGGCGAGGCGCGAGTGACCGAGCAATGCGGCATCCGGCTCGGTGCACGGCCGCTGGAGGTCGGGCGGAGCTGACCATTGCCCCAATTTCTATAATTTACTTTCGCTTTGTCGGATAAGACATTGTCATAGCGTACAAAATCTATCCGTATGCGCGGGCGCGCCGCCTTGCTGCCGCGTCCCGCACGACCCGCAGTGCGGGCTTAGGCTCGCGTCAACGGCGCATCCGACTCGCCGAACGCCGCATCGGGCTCGCCGGCGCCCTCGGCGGTGTCGGCTTCTTCGGTGCCGCGCATGCTGCTCGGCGTCGGCCGGTCGAGCGGCCGGCATAGGTGCCGGTTGAGCAATCCCAGACGCTCGGACTTCTCGACGGCCGCGATGACTGCCGCAGGATCGATCAGCAGCATGAACGGGTTGTGCGCGGTGGCGATCGGCTGGGTCATCTCGGTACTCCGCAGTTGGCGACGAGTCGATATCGGCAACTCTAGGCCCGGCACTTCGTCTTGCCCAAGTGGGCGCGGCGCCAATGCGCGTGTCGGATGATTTCTGACACGAAGGCCAGGCGCCGCCGGCGCCGACAGCGGCTCATCTGACCGCAGCGTCGAGGCGAGCGGCGAGCGCGGCACGCCCGGCGCGGCGGGCGAAGTCGGCCGCGCTGAGCCCGGGATCGTTGCGTGCTCTGGCGTCCGCGCCGCGCGCAAGCAACAGGTCGGCGCTGTCGATGGCGCCGTAGCCGGCCGCCATCATGAGCGGCGTGGTGCGGTTGGGCGAGCGCGCGTCGATGGCCGCACCGCGGTCGAGCAACAGCGCGACGACGCGCGGCTCCGGCCCGCTGGCCGCATAGTGCAGCGGGGTCCAGCCATCGCGGTTGACGGCGGCGCCGCGTGCGATCAGGCGCTCGACCCAGACCAGTTGCCCGCGCAGCGCCGCCATCATCAGCGGCGTTTCGCCCGCCGTATTGGCGGCGTCGACCTTCAACTCGGGGCGCGCCAGCAGCACTGCGGCGACCTCTGGTGCGCCGTCGCGCATCGCCAGAAAGAGGCCGACGTTGCCCTTCTCGTCCGGAGAATTCGGATCGAACCCGCGCTCGAGCAGCGACTGCACGGTGCGCGCATCGTTGCCGCGCACGGCGCGGAAGAAGTCGTCGTAGGACCCGGCGCGCGCCGCGCAGGCGACGGCCGACACCGCGGCCGCGCAGACCAGCCGGAAGAGCGCGCGTCGACCCGGCGCCACGGCTTCACCCGCGCAACGGCACAGCCGGCGTGCCGAACAGGGCCTCGAAATTGGCCGTCGTCGCGCGCGCCACGTCCGCGAGCGGCAGGCCCTTGACTTCGGCGAGCTTTGCCGCCACGTACGGCACATAGGCCGGCGAATTGGTCTTGCCGCGAAAGGGCACGGGCGCCAGGTAGGGGCTGTCGGTCTCGATCAGGCAGCGCTCGAGTGGCACCCAGCGCGCCACCTCGCGAAGCTGATCGGCATTGCCAAACGTGAGGATGCCCGAAAACGAGACATGGAATCCGAGCGCCACCGCTTCGCGCGCGACGTCCAGAGTCTCGGTGAAGCAGTGGAACACGCCGCGCAGCGCGCTGCCTCCGTGTGCGCGCAGCATCGCCAGCGTGTCCTCGCCCGCGCTGCGCGTGTGGATCACGAGCGGCAGACCGGTCGCGCGCGCCGCCTCGATATGAACGCGAAAGCGCGCACGTTGCCAGGCCATGTCTTCGACGCTGCGACCGTTCAGACGGTAGTAGTCGAGCCCGGTCTCGCCGATGGCGAGCACGCGCGGCAGCTGCGCCCGGGTGACGAGATCATCGAGCGTCGGCTCGGCCACGCCCTCGTTGTCGGGATGCACGCCCACCGTCGCCCACAGGTTGTCGTGCGCGAGCGCCAGCGCGTGCACGCGCGGGAACTCCTCGAGCGTGGTGCAGATACATAGCGCCCTCGACACCCGCGCCGCGGCCATGGCGCCAAGGATGTCGTCGATGCGTCCGTGCAGCTCGGGAAAGCTCAGGTGGCAATGCGAATCGACGTACATGCTCGCGCACAGGCGGCGCTGCCGGCGACCGGGTCGAATGCGGCTTCGCCGAGGCGCCTTAACCCAGGGGGCGGGAACGACGAAGCCATGCCCGGGCGCGCTCAGATCGTCTGCGTCGGCTTGGACGACTGCAGGCTCGTGCCGAGCAACTCTTCGATCTTGTTCTTGAGCAGGCGCGTCTTGTCGTCGTTCGGGAAGCGCACACCCACGCCCTGCGTGCGTCCGCCGGAAGCGTTGGCCGGCGTGATCCAGGCCACCTTGCCGGCGACCGGGTAGCGCTGCGGATCGTCGGGCAACGACAGCAGCAGGTAGATGTCATCGCCCAGGCGGTAGTCGCGCGTGGTCGGCACGAACAACCCGCCCTCGGCGAGCAGCGGGATGTAGGCGGCATAGAGCGCGCCCTTCTCGCGGAAGACGAGCTGGATCACGCTCGGTCGCGCCTGCGGCGTGCCCGGCACCGCCGGCTGGGGCGGACCCAGATTGGCGGCACGCGTGGTGATGCGTTCACTCATGCGTGCAGTGTAGCCAAGCTGTGCTGTGAAGACCGGATTGCGGCCGATGGCTTACCGGCGCGACCGTGAAACTCTGATCACGTTCGCGCCGGGTACA
>JAGWTJ010000252.1 GCA_028869005.1 Burkholderiales bacterium
CAGCGCCGCCAGCCGCGTCCCTGAATCGGTGGGCGACTCGCCTGCGGCGCGGGCGATGTCGAGGATGGAACGCATGATCAGCACGGTGGAGACGGGAATCTCCAGCGTCAGCCCTGCCAGCCCGAAGGCGCCGCCCACGCCGCCGCTGAGCGTGCCGAGCGCCTTGTGCAGGCGCGGCGAGGCGGGCTGTGGCGCCTCGTCCAGCGTCCTCGCGGCGGTGTCCATGGCGCGGCCGAGGGCGTCGTGCGTGGCCGTGGCGATGCGCTCGCGCCAGCCCGACGGCAGGCGCGCCATGCCTTTTTCCAGCGGGCTGCCGACGAAGTCGCTCAGGCGTGCGGCAAGCGTGGGTTGTTCCAGCAGCGCGCGAGCGTCGGCCAGCGCGCGCAGGTCGGTGAGTTCCATGTCGATCGAGCCCGATCAATTCTTTAGTCAGCGAAATTCGATCACGATCGTGCGGATTGGTTGCAAGGCCTGTGCTTGCCCACCCGCCTGTGCCTTCCCTCCCCACTTCCCGCGCTTTCACCGCGTCTGTGGCGTCGGCCGGCAGTCGGCGATGTCCGGCGGGTCCGGCAGCGCCGGGCAGGTCTTGCGCCAGGGCCTGTCGGGCAGCGTCTCCTGCCACTCGCCGCAGCTCAGGTTGCGCGTCAGGCGGGCGCAGGTGTCGGCGGCGACATCGTCGGGCGCCAAGTGCCACAGCCGGACATTGCCGTCCTCGCCGGCCGTCGCCAGCCAGCGGCCATCGCTGCTGAAGGCGGCGTCGGAGAACGACCCGACCTGCGCGCGCGCCGCGCGCTCGATGGCGCTGCTGACGAGCGCGGTCTTGCGCGCAGTCAGCGACCTGAGCCAGGGCCGGTCGGGCGCGCCGGCCTCGCGGTCGACCGTGTAGGCCGCCGGCCAGCTTGCCGCCTGCGCAGCAAGAGTGCCGTCGCCGCCCGAGGTCGCGCCCAGCTTGTCGAGCGATTCCTGCGCGGCATTGAAGCTGCCGTAGGGCCCCTTGCGGTCGTGCTCGACGTCGAACATCCAGCCCATCTCGCGGCCGCCTTCCAGCGACCACACGCGGCGCGTGGTGGGCCGGGTGAAGCCGACGCCGCGCGAGAACGAGGCCGCGGTGGTCGTCGCCACGGCCTTCCCGTCGGGGCTGAAGGCGAGGGTGTGGATGCGGCCTTCATGCGGCAGCGGGCCGATGGCCTGCCATGGCCGGGCCGCGGTGTCGACCAGTTGCAGCCCGTCCTCGGTGATCGTGGCGATCCAGCGGCCATCGGCGCTGAAGGCGAGCCCGTCGGGCGCGGCCGGCAGCGTGCTGCGTGCCGCCTCGGCCCAGGTCGCGGTGTCGAACACGCGCAGCGTCGTGCCGCTGGCGGTGGCGAGTTTGTGGTCGTCGGCGCCGAAGGCGACGGCACGCACGGCAGCGTCGTGCGGCAGCCTGCGCACCGACTTCTCGATCGCCTGCCATTCGACCACCGTGCCGTCGAGGTTGCCGACCAGCAACCTGCCATCGGCGAGGAAGGCGAGCGCCCCCGCGGCACCCGGAATGCGGGTGCGCTCGCGGCCGCCGTCGACATCGCCGACGCGCACCGCGTCGTGGCCGGGCTGGGTGACGGCGACCTGCCGCCCGTCGGTGCTGAACACCGCGGGGCCGCGCGAGGACGCCCGCAGCATGCGCCGCTCGCGGTCGATGACGAGCATGGCGGTGCCGTCCGCACTGGTACTGACCTCGACCAGTTGCAGCGTGTTGCCTTCGCCCTGCACCGCGAGCGTGCGCCCGTCGGGGGCGAAGGCGAGCGGTTCGCCCCAGGAATTGTTGATCTCGAGCGAGGCCAGCGGCTGCAGGCCGTCGGTGCGCCACAGGCCGAGGCGGCCGCTGCCCGAGGTGGCGATGAGCTTGCCGTCCAGGCCGAAGCGCAGCACCCAGGCGGGGGCCGCTTCCATCTCGACCGATGCGCGCTCCTGCCAGGTGGCGGTGTCGTACAGCTTCATGACCGGGGGCCGGAAGCTCACTGCCGCCAGCCAGCGGCCGTCCCGGCTGAAGTCGAGGAAGCTGCGCGCCGGCCGCGGCACCGGCAGGCGGCGGGCGACCTGCCAGTCCGCGGTGTCGTACAGGCACACTTCCACGTCGCAGCGCGCCGCCAGCCAGTGGCCGTCCGGGCTGGCGGCCAGCGTGGCGACGTCGCCGTGGCCCGAAGGGTTCAGCTTGAGTGGCGCGCTGGCGGCGTCGGGCGACAGCACGAAGGTGCCGCCCTCAGCGGCGACGGCCAGCCAGCGCAGGTCCGGACCGGGTGCCAGCGCGCCGATGCGGCCTGCCTGCAGGCGCCAGGTGCGGCGCGGGGCGTCGGGCAGCAGGTCCATGCGGGCGAGCAGCGCCGCATGCCCTTCCGGCGTCCATTGCGTGCGCAGCGACTCGAGCGTCAGCAGCAGGCTGCGCTGCAGACCCTGCATGGTGTCGTCGGCGGCGACCTCGGCCGACACGTTGAGCTGGCGGGCCAGTGCCAGCGCCGCCTGCGCCTCGGCGTTGCGCCGTTCGACTTCGGCGCGGCGGGTGGAATCGACAGCGGCGTACAGCAGCACGAGGGCGACGAGGGCCAGCGCACCGAGCGCGAAGGACAGCAGGCGGAAGCGCCGGCCGGCGCGCACCTGGGCCTGCAGCCACTGTTCGCGTTCGTCGCGGCGCTGCCGTTCCGCTGCCTCCTTGTCGCGCCGCGACTGTTCGGCGAGCTCCTGCTCGGTGCGTTGCTGCCCGGCGCTGCGCTCGAGAAAGCGCATCGCCAGCGCGAAGTCGTCGGCCGTGCCATAGCGCAGCGCCCAGGCTGCGTTCGGCGCCTCCTGGGTGCGCCAGGCCAGCGCTTCCTCAAGCTCGGGTGAGCGCCACAGCGCGGCGCGGCCGTCCTGCTCGCGCCGCGCCGAATCCTTCAGGCGGAAGTACATGTCGGCCGACTTGGCCTCGGCATCGACCCAGCCGTTGAGCCGGTCCCAGCGCCGGATCAGGCTCTCGTGGCCGATGTCGAGCACCGTGTCGGCGGCGAGCGGAACACCCGCCGGCGGCGTGACGAAGCTGCGGTCGGGGCGGCGGAAGGCTTCGACCACCGCGATCACCGCCTGCTGCGGCACGCCCGCCACCGCGGCGACGTCGTCCAGCCGTGCCGGGCGGCGCGTGTCGCGCTTGCCGGTGGCGCGGTGGGTCAGCCGCCGGAACATGAGTTCGGCGATGTGCCGGCCGCGCGCGTCGCGCTGGTCGGCAGCATCGAGTTCGTCGCGCTCGTCAAGCTCGTCGAACACCTGATCGGCGTGCGCCGACAGCGCGCGGGCGATGGAGCCGACCGCCGCGTAGTCGGCCATCGTCAGCACCGGCGTGCCGCCGGCTGCGCCGCGGCGGGCCTGCAGGTGCTGCCACATGCGCATCAGCGCGTGCTGCAACAGCGGCAACTGGTCGGGATCGGTGCCGATCTCGTTGAGCAACTGCGTCACCAGCGCCGGCTCGACGTCGGCATCGAACACCCGCGCCGGGCCGACGATGGCGCGCCGCGTCTGCTCGCGCGTCATGCGCGGCGTCAGGTACTGGCCGTCGTTGATCGCCTCGGGCAGGCCGTGGAACAGCGCGCACTCGCCAAGGAAGTCCGAGCGCATCGTCAGCACCACGTACACCGGGAAGTCGGCCTGCGCCGCGGACGCCAGCAGCAGCGCGACGAAGGCGTCGGCCTCGTCGGCGCTGCCCTCCTGGCGGAAGCGGAAGATCTCCTCGAACTGGTCGACGAGCAGCAGCAGGTTGGCATCTTCAGGCAGCCAGCGGTCCTGCAGCAGTTCGACCAGGCCCCGCGGCCCGCGACGCAGCGTCGCGTCGGCGAAGGCGAGCGCCGTCTCACCGCCCTCGCTATCGATGTCGAGCGCCTCCGGTGCCGCCAGCGCGTTCGCCAGGCGCCACAGCGGCCGCGCGCCGGGGCGCATCTGGGCGATGCGCCAGTGCGCGCCGGTGCCCGACATCAGCCCGGTCTGCAGCGCGGCGATCATGCCGGCGCGCACCAGCGAGGACTTGCCGCAGCCCGACGGGCCGACCACGGCGAGGAAGCGCGTGCGCTGCAGGCGGTCGAGCAACTGGTCGGTCTGCTCCTCGCGGCCGAAGAAGAGCTCCGCCTCGTCCTCGCCGAAGGGCCGCAGGCCGGGGTAGGGCGACGACGCGAAGTCGCCGGGCGTGCTCGCGTTCATGGCGCCGTGCCGCGCAGGTCGCGCACGAAGTCGCTCAGCGCCGCTAGCGCATTCGCATCGATGCCGCGGCGGCAGTCGATGATGCGCTGGTTGGGCAGCTTGATGCCGGGGTCCGGCTTGTCGGCGTCGGGCTCCGCCTGGCACAGCAGCACGCGCCCGAGCGGCCGTTCGCGCACGCTCTTGATCTTCAGCGTCTCCTTGAGCTGCTGCCGCACCCACACCGGCTGCGTGCTGCCGAAGACCACGACCAGGCCGTCGCACAGGCGCAGGTTGTCCTCCAGGTCGGCGCGCATCGCCTCTGCGCTGTCCTGCGCTTCGGGGCGCAGGAAGCCCAACCCCTGCGCATCGAAGAAGTCGCACAGTTCGCCGGCGATGCGGGCGTCGCCGCGGTCGTGATTGACGAACACCAACAGGTCGCCCGCCGCCAGCGCGGGGGGCGGCCGGGTCTGCCGCAGCGTCTGCAGCACGCCGGCCACGAACACCTCCAGGCCTTCATTGACCACGTCGGCGGCGAACACCGACTGCCGGTGGACC
>JAGWTJ010000026.1 GCA_028869005.1 Burkholderiales bacterium
AGCGCGGCAAGGTCGATCGACAGCAGCCGGCCATGTGCCACCGGCGACAGGCCGAGCGCCGCGTGCAGCGTGCCGGCGGGTTCGGGAAGGTCGTCGGTGTAGGCCGCGCGGCCGGTCACGTGCAGGTGCGCCGATTCGTGCGGCAACGGGCGGCCCACGGCGGATTCGGACGAGGCGGCCGGAGGCCGGGGCGAGGTCATGTCCATCGGCGGCACCTCAATGCGTGCCGGCGAACGCACGCAGCGCGTCGGCCGGCAGCGGGTTCGTGGTCCGGGTTTCCAGCCACAGCCGCTGCAGCAGGCCGCGTGCGGCCAGGCGGCGATAGCCGGCGCTGGCGCGCAGGTCGCTCAGCGGGCTGAAGTCGGTGTCGAGCGCGGTCATCGCGCGGGCCAGCGTGGCCTCGTCCCAGGGCTGCCCCTGCATCGCCGCCTCGGCGGCGGCGGCGCGCTTGACGATGCCGGCCATGCCGCCGAACGCGAGCCGGGCCTCGACCACCGCATCGCCCTGCAGCCGGATCGCCAGCCCGGCGCTGACGGCGGAGATGTCGCAATCGAACCGCTTCGAGATCTTCCAGGCCCTCAGGGTCCAGCCCTCGGCCGATGCCGCCGCGTCGGCCGGTATCCAGACGGCCTCGACGAACTCGCCCGCCTCCAGCGCGTTCTTCATGTAGTCGAGATAGAAGTCCTGCAGCGGCAGCTCGCGGCGCCGCGCGCCCCGGCGCAGGCGCAGGCGGGCCCCCAGCGCGATCAACGCCGGCGCGCTGTCGCCGATCGGCGAGCCGTTGGCCAGGTTGCCCACCAGCGTGCCGGCGTGGCGCACCGGCGGCCCGGCGAAGCGCCGGCCCATCTCGGTCAGCGCCGGCCAGCGCCGGGCCAGCGCGTGCCAGGCGTCCTCCAGTGGCACGGCGGCGCCGATGCTCAGCCCGCCGTCGGCAACGCGCATCTGCCGCAGCTCGGCCACATCGCCCAGCCAGAGAATGTCGCCGAGTGAGCGCAGCTGCTTGGTCACCCACAGGCCCACGTCGGTGGCGCCGGCCACCAGCCGCGCCTCGGGCAGGCGCACGCGCAGCGCCGCGAGGTCGTCCAGGCGGCGGGGCGCGTGGTATCGCCCGGGCCAGTCCAGCGCCGGGGCCGTCTGCAGCGCGCGCAGGGCGTCGGCCAGGCCCTCCAGAGCCAGGCCGTGCTGGGGCTGCTCACCCATGCGCTCGGCGGCGTCGAGGATGGGTCGGTAGCCGGTGCAGCGGCACAGATTGCCGGCGAGGTCGTCCGCCAGTTCGGCGCGTCCCGGGCGCCGGCCGCTGCAGCGGTGGCGTTCGTGCGAGATCGCCATCGACACGGCGAAGCCCGGGGTGCAGAAGCCGCATTGCGATCCGTGCGTGTCCAGCAAGGCCTGCTGGGCTGGATGCAGCGTCGCGTCGGGACCGCTGCCGGCCAGGTCTTCGACGGTCAGCAAGGCCTTGCCGTCCAGCGTGGGCAGGAAGCGAATGCAGGCGTTGACCGGCCGCAGCGCGACGCCGTCGCGCACGACCGCGCGCGAGTCGCCCTGCACCGCGTCGGCCAGCTCGGCCACGATGACCGTGCAGGCGCCGCAGTCGCCTTCGGCGCAACCTTCCTTGCTGCCGCAGGCCCGGGCGTCCTCGCGCAGCCACTGCAGCACGCTGCGGGTCGGTTCGGCGGCGGGGACTTCCACGGTCTGGCCGCGAAAGACGAAGCGGATCGGGCGGGGCGAATCTTCAAGCATGGCAGGACAGTAGCCCGTGGATACGGGATTTCTATACGATATGACACATGAAGTGGATATGCAAAGGCGTATGACCATGCGGCCGGAATTCGCGAACATCGACCTCCATCTTGTCAAGGTCCTCCACACCGTGATCTCGGAACGCAGTGTCTCGCGCGCCGCCCTGCGGCTGGGCAGCACCCAGCCCTTGGTCAGCGCCCAGCTGCGGCGCCTGCGCACGCTGACCGGCGACGCCTTGTTGGTGCGCGGCGGCACCGGCATGGTGCCCACCGACACCGCGCAAGCCTTGCTGGCGCCCGCCGAGCATCTGTTGCAGGAAGCGGACCGGTTGTTCGGGCGAGGCGCTGCCGGGGCCCGGTTCGACCCGAAGCGGGCCACCCACGTCGTGCGGGTGGCCGCCAGCGACTACCTGGATCCGCTCTTTCTGCCGGGCATCGTCCACCGGCTGCAGCGCGAGGCCCCGTTGCTGCAGATCGAGATCGACCCGCTGTCGGCGGATTTCGACTACCGGCGCAAGCTGGCCACCGGCGAGGTCGACCTGGTGATCGGCAACTGGCTGCAGCCGCCGGGCGAGCTGCACCTGGGGCGACTGACCTCGGACGAAGTCGTGTGCCTGGTCGCCGCCGATCATCCCGCGGTGACCAACCCGCGCCAGTGGAACGAGGCCCGCTATCTCGACAGCGACCACGTGGCGCCGACGGCACTGCACGCGGGCGGGCGCGGCATCATCGACGAGCACCTGGCCCTGCAGGGCAAGCAGCGCCGCATCACGGTCCGCAGCGCCCACTTCAGCCTGGTGCCGACGATGGTTGCTCAGAGCCGGCTGGTGCTGACCACCGGACGCCAGTTCTGCCTGAGGCATCTGGGCCGCCTGCCGGTGCGCATCGTGCGCTGCCCGGTGAGCTTTCCGGCCTTGGCCTACTACCAGCTGTGGCACGAGCGCACGCACGCCTCGGCCGGTGCACGCTGGGTGCGTGAGCAGGTGCGCGAGGTGGCGCGCGGCTTGGCGGCCGACGCCGCCGGCCGCCCGGGCGGCAAGGCGGGCGCCTGATGCCGCACAGCCCGACCCGCCTGGCCTTGTTCGGCGACTTGCTCGACTTCGCCGGCGAGCCGGCGCTGGACGATCCGTCGCCGCACGGGGTCCGCTACCGCGCCGCGCACTGGCTGCTGATCGAGGACGGTCGCGTCGCCGGTGTGCAGGCCGAGGCGCCGGACGCGAGCTGGCCGCAGCAGCGCCACGCCGGCCGGCTGATCCTGCCCGGCTTCATCGACACCCATGTGCACAGCGCGCAGATCGACGTGCTGGGCGCCTGGGGCACCGCCTTGCTCGACTGGCTGGAGACCCACACCTTCCCGGCCGAGGCCCGCATGGCCGACCCGGCCCACGCGGCCATGGTCTCGGGCCTGTTCCTCAACGGCCTGCTGGCCACCGGCACCACGGCGGCCATGGTCTTCCCCACGGTGCACAAGGGCTCGGTGGACGCGCTGTTCACGGCTGCCGAGGCGCGCGGCATGCGCGTCATCGCCGGCAAGGTGCTGATGGACCGTCACGCGCCCGACGCATTGCGCGACGACGTCGCCGGCGCCGAGCGCGACTGCCTGGACCTGATCACGCGCTGGCACGGCCGCGGCCGCCTGGCCTACGCGGTGACGGTGCGCTTCGCGCCGACCAGCACGCCGCAGCAACTGGCGATGGCCGGCGCCCTGTGCGCGGCCGACCCGACGCTGTACATGCAGACCCACGTCGCCGAGAACCGCGACGAGGTGCGCTGGGTGCGCGAGCTCTACCCCGAGGCGCGCAGCTACCTCGACGTGTACGCGCGCGCCGGACTGCTGCACCGGCGCAGCGTGCTGGCGCACGGCATCTGGCTCGACGCCGATGACCGTGCGGCGCTGGCGGCCAGCGGCGCCCTGATCGCGCACAGCCCTTCGTCCAACCTCTTTCTGGGCAGCGGACTCTTCGACTGGCGCGCGCTGGCCGCCGCTGGCGCCGCGGTGACGTTGGCCAGCGACGTCGGCGGCGGCACCAGCCTGTCGATGCAGCGCACGCTGGCCGACGCCTACAAGATGCAGGCGCTGCGCGGCGAACGGCTCACCGCCTGGGTCGCTCTGCATGCGGCCACGCGCGGCGCGGCGCGCGCGCTCGGCCTGGACGCCGAGATCGGCAGTTTCGACGCCGGCCGCCTGGCCGACCTGTGCGTGTGGGACTGGGCACGCGGCACGGTCGCCGAGCGCCGCCACGCACTGGCCGCGGGCCTGCACGAACGCGTCTTCGCCTGGCTCACGCTGGCCGACGACCGAAACCTCGTGTCGACGCGCGTGGCCGGCGTCGAGCGCTGGCGCCGCGCCGATACGCCGGCGGCGGCGTAGCGGCGCGCCGCGATCCCGGCGCCCCGCATCGCCACACCGGTAGGTCGACGAGCCCGCTCGCGCGCAGCCGCCCTCCCCATCTCCCGTTTACCGACCCCGCAGTTCCCCACCACGACCAGGAGACAAGCCATGCAGGCAAACGAAAGCAGCGTCGCGGTCGCACGCCCGCCGACACCCTCGAGCGGCTCGCTACTCGAGCGCCTCTTCAAACTCACCGAGCACGAGACGACCGTGCGCACCGAGGTCATCGCCGGCGTCACGACCTTCCTGACGATGGCCTACATCATGTTCGTCAACCCGTCGATCCTGGGCGACGCCGGCATGCCCAAGGGCGCGGTGTTCGTCGCCACCTGCCTGATCGCGGCGCTCGGCACGACCATCATGGGGCTGTACGCGAACTACCCGATCGCGCTGGCGCCGGGCATGGGGCTGAACGCCTATTTCGCCTACGTCGTCGTGCTCGGCATGGGCTGGCCCTGGCAGTCGGCGCTGGGCGCCGTGTTCGTCTCCGGCTGCCTGTTCCTCGTCGTCACGCTGACCGGCCTGCGCGAGCTCATCATCCGCGGCATCCCGCATTCGCTGCGCACGGCGATCGCGGTCGGCATCGGGCTCTTTCTCGCGCTGATCGCTCTCAAGAGCGCGGGCATCGTCGCGCCGTCCAAGGCCACCTACATCACGCTCGGCGACCTGCACCATCCGCAGGTGGTGCTGGCGGCGATCGGCTTCGTCACCATCGTCGCGCTCGACCGGCTCAAGGTGCCCGGGGCGATCCTGATCGGCATCCTGCTGGTCACGGTGCTGTCGTTCTTCTTCGGCGGCAACACGTTCGCCGGGGTGTTCTCGGCGCCGCCGTCGATCGCGCCGACGTTCTTCGCGCTCGACCTGAAGGGCGCCACGGCGCATGGCCTGCTCAACGTCGTGCTCGTGTTCTTCCTGGTCGAGTTGTTCGACGCCACCGGCACGCTGATGGGCGTGGCCAAGCGCGCAGGACTGCTGGTGCCGGGCAAGATGGACCGCATGAACAAGGCGCTGCTGGCCGACTCGGGCGCGATCTTCGCCGGCTCGCTGCTCGGCACCTCGAGCACCACCGCCTACATCGAGAGCGCCGCCGGCGTGCAGGCGGGCGGCCGCACCGGCCTCACCGCAATCACGGTCGCCGTGCTGTTCCTGGCCTGCCTGACGATCTCTCCGCTGGCCGGTGCGGTGCCCGCCTACGCGACGGCGCCGGCGCTGTTCTTCGTCGCCTGCCTGATGCTGCGCGAACTGGTCGACCTCGACTGGAACGAGTCGACCGAGGTCGTGCCGGCAGCCGTCACCGCGCTGGCCATGCCCTTCACCTACTCCATCGCCAACGGCCTGGCGTTCGGCTTCATCACCTACGCCGCGGTCAAGCTGTTCACCGGCCGCGTGCGCGAGGTGCACTGGATGGTGTGGCTGATCGCGCTCGTGTTCCTGTTCAAGTTCATCTGGATCGGCGGCGACTGAGCGCCGCACGCGGCGCGACTCGGGAGCGAGCGCCCGCGTCGAGGCCGCAACACAGGGTTTGCATGGGGGGCAACCCCCACGTTTGAGGGATAGCGTGTCCCAGCGGCGGATAAGGTGCCCGCCGCATGCAAACCAGCCGGATGGCGAGGGATGGGCATCGAGGCACTGTCGTTCGAACTGGGCGTCGCCAGGACGCCGGCGCAGCTTGCGGATGCCCGCGGGGTTCGTGCCAGCGCCTACGGACACCACGTGCCAGAGCTCGCGCCCGCCATGCGACAGCCGGATCCGGTCGATCTGCTGCCGCACACGGTGGTCCTGCTGGCACGCGACAAGGCCACCGGCGCGCCGGTGGGGACCGCGCGCATCGCTTCCAACGCGCAGCGCCCGCTGCTGCTGGAGAGCAGCTACGCGTTACCCGAGGGACTGAGGGAGGGCCACCTGGCCGAAGTCACCCGGCTCGCGGTGGCGCCCGGTGCCGACGATCGGCTCGTCAAGCGCGCGCTGATGAAGGCCTGCTACCTGGTGTGCCTGTCGCTGCAGGTGCAGAAGATGGTGATCGGCGCGCGCAGCGCCGCGCTGATCCGCGGCTACCGCAGCCTCGGCTTCGAGTGCCTCACACAAGGCTCGGGGCCGGTGCCGCTGGCGCACGCCGGCGGCCTCGCGCACCACGTCCTCGCCTTCGACGTACCCTCGGCCGAGCGCGTGTGGCATGCGCTCAGCCATCCGCTGCACGCCTGGATGGTGCGCACCTTTCACCCCGACATCGACGTCTCGCCGGCGCCGGGCTGCCGGCCGACGGGCGCGTCGAGGTCGCCGAAGCCGCTGCGCGCGCCGGCGCCGCCACGGCGCCGCGTTGCCGAGCCGTTGGCCGCATCGGCGCCATTGACCTCCCCGGCGTCGCGCGTCGCCGCCGCCGCCAGTTCGGCCAGGGAGAACGGCTTGGTGACGACCTCGTCCATGCCGGCCTGAAGGCACTCGGCCAGTTGCTGGCGCGTCGCGCCGCCGGTGAGTGCGACGATGCGCACGCGCCGTGCGCCGCTGCGTCGCTCCCAGGCGCGGATCCTGCGCGTGGCCTCCAGGCCGTCGAGTTCCGGCAGCACGCAGTCCATCAGCACCAGTTGCGGCCGCCCCGACGGCGCCGTCATGCGCGCCACGGCGGCGCGGCCGTCACCCACGACCTCGACCGCCCAGCCGCCCTGCTGCAGCGCCGCGGCGGTGACGATGGCATTGGCTTCGTCGTCCTCGACGACGAGCGCGAGCGCCGTGCCGGGCGCCGGCCTTTCGCCGAGCGCGAGCGCGGGCCCGGCGGCCGGCAGCGGCAACGGCTCCGGCGCGAGCGGCAGGGGCAGTACGCAGCGGAACGTGGCGCCACGGCCCGGCTCGCTCTCGCAGACGAGCGAGCCCTGCATGAAGGTCACCAGATCGCGCGCAATGGCCAGGCCGAGGCCGGCGCCGGCGCGCGCCTTTTCGGGGTCCACGCTGCCTTGCTCGAAGGGACGGAACAGCCGCTCCTGGTCGGCCTTGGAAATGCCGGGGCCGGTGTCGGCGACGACGAAGCTCACGCGCTGATCGCCCGACAGCGACACCGCCAGGCTCACCGAGCCGCCGCGCGGCGTGAACTTGATCGCATTGCCGACCAGGTTGTCGAGCACCTGGCGCACGCGCGCCCCGTCGCCGACCACCCGCAGCGGCGCCGGGAACGCGAAGCGCGTGTGCAGGTGGATGCCGGCCTCGTGCGCGCGCGCGATGTACAGGGTCGTCAGTTCCTCGAGTTCCGCTGCCAGATCGAAGGCCTTGGGGTCCAGCCGCAGCGTTCCCGCCTCGATCTTGGACATGTCGAGCAGATCGCCCACCAGCGTCAGCAGATGCCTGCCGCTCGACGCCACCAGCGCGGCCTTGCGCCGCAGTGCGGGCTCCTCGATGTGCTGCTCGAGCATCCCGGCCAGCCCGACCATGCCGTGCAGCGGGCTGCGGATCTCGTGGCTGATGGTGGCGATGAAACGCGACTTGTGGTCGCTCGCCGCCTTGAGCACGACACCGGCCTGGGCGCGCTCGTCGGCGAGTTGCTGCGCGAGCATGCGCAACCGGAACGATTCGAGCATGCGCCGCTCGGTGCGCCGGCCGGTGCTCAGCATCAGCAGCAGCACGGCCATCAGGCCGACCGCCGAGTACACGCCGAACTCGGCGCCGCGCGCCAGCATGCCGATGGCCGTGAACGCCATCATCGGCACCACGTACGACGAGGTGGCCTTGAAGCTGGCCTGCAGCCCGAACGTCGCCACGCAGGCCACGCAGCAGATGCTGGCCGCCACCACCGCCGCTTCGACCATCGAGCCCTGCGTGAACCACATGCCGCCGAGTCCCCAGACGAGGCCGTCGGCGGCCAGCAGGAGGTTCGTCGTCAGCGCCCACCCGGCGGCGTTGACGGCGCCGCCGCGGCGCGTGAACAGCACGGCCTGTGCCACCCGCGGTATCGCGACACCGAGCTTGAGCGTCAGCCAGGCGGCGAGCAATCCGGCCTGCACCGTGCCGTACAGGTGGGCGGCGAGGAAGACGGCGAAGCCCGTCGCCATCAGCGTGCCGACGGTCATGTGCTCGTACAGCAAGCGCAACTGGTCGAGTTCGGCGGAGTCGACGGCGCCCGTCGCGGGGCGCTCGCCGTTGCCGGGGGGGACCGCACGCCTGCTCATCGTCTGCCCGCTGTCCAGATCGCGCCTTTAGAGTCCGCGCCGGGATGCCATCGCGCACTACTCGAGGCGCGGCACGCAGCCGGCGCGTGCCGCGTGCAGTTCGTGCGCATGATAGGCGCGTCGGCGTGCCTGGCCCAGGGCGGAACGGATGATCCAGCGCGTGCCGTACCCCTCGTCGAAACGACACGCCGGGGCGTGGCCGGCGCGGCTGCCGTCGCCCGCGGTCATCGCGAAGGCGGCGGCATCCAGTTGCACCACGAGGCGCTGCAAGCCGCTCTCGATGTTCTCGACGAGGAGCGGCGCGTCTTCGGGCTGCATGGCGTGGCGGCAGGCGGACTGCGCGAGCCATTGCAGCGCCGCGCGCCGCAGGCCGACGGCGCTTCGTTCGAGCCGACAGGCGACGAGTTCGCGGCCGACGTCGATTGCCAGGTCGAGCAGCGCGCCGCGTGCGCCGGCGGCAAAGACGCCTTCGACGGTGTCGCCGGCCACCTGCATTCCGTCGACGGCCAGGTACAGCGGCTCGCGCAAGTGCGCGGCCGTCTGGCGGGCGATCCGTACCCCATGCATCTTCGCATCGGCAGATTCGGCCGATTCGGCCGATTCAGCAGGATCGATCGCGTCGTCGGCCACCGCCGGATCCATGAGCGCCAGCATCGGCCGTAGCGCCCAGCGTTCGAGCACGCGCCGCGTGGCCGGTGTGCCGGTCGGCACGCGCGGCGTCGACCAGCGATACGGACGGTTCCAGAGCGGGACCACGTGTCTTGTCGCGAGGGCGTGAAATGAACCGCCGAGCGTATCGAGACCACGCCGCAGCATCGCTCGCGCGCGGCCCGCACTTCGCGCCGGCGTGAATTCCTGGGGCAAAAAGCGCGTCAGGGGGTGGCCGCCGGACCCGCGGCAGGAGGCGGCTGCCGCTCGCACCGCCCTTGCGCCGTGGCTTGACCGCGGAAATCGCTGATCCAGGTCCGGGCCGCCACGTCGATCTGGATGCGCTCGTTGTCGATGGCGGTGAGGAGCACCGTGCCGGCGACGTTGAAGGCATAGACCGGCACGCCGTCGACCTGCACCGAGCGCACGCGTCGGCCGTCGTAGACGATGCGCACCGAGCGCGTCCAGGTGGACCGCGCGGGCAGATACACCGCCTCGCAGACCAGTTCGACTGCGCCGCCGCCGTCGCCATGGGCCCGACTTGCCGACCGGGCCGGCGTCGTCATCAGCGTCACCGCCAGCAGGCCCGCCGTCACCGCCGGCACGGACCGGACGTTCACGGCGCGTGCGCCGGCTTCATGCGCCCGCTCCGGCGATCGCCGTCGTGCGCGCAAGTGCGTCGGTTCGACAGACGCCTGAGCACCAACACGTCAGACGTCGATGTTGGCCGCCCGCAGTGCGTTGCTTTCGATGAAGTCGCGCCGCGGCTCGACCTCGTCTCCCATCAGCATCGTGAACACGCGGTCGGCTTCGATGGCGTCCTCGATCTGCACCCTGAGCAGTCGGCGCACGGCCGGATCCATCGTCGTATCCCACAGTTGCTCGGCGTTCATCTCGCCCAGGCCCTTGTAGCGCTGGCGCGCGACGGCGTTCTCGGCCTGCTGCATCAGCCAGGCCATCGCGGTGCGGAAGTCGGAGACTTCGATCTCGCGCATCTTGTCGCCTTCGCCGCGCCGCGCGGTCGCTCCCGGCCCGAGCATGCCGGCGAAGGCGCGGCCGGCTTCGGCCAGCGTGGCGTAGTCGGCGCCGTGCACGAAGTCCTGCGTGATGACGCTGGTCTTGACGTTGCCGTGATGGCGCCGGCTGATGCGCAGCAGCCGCTTGTCGGTGCGCGCGTCGACGTCGGCGCTCACCTGCGCCGCGTTGTCGGCGCGCGCCAGCGCGGCCTGCAGCGCGGCGGCGCTGGCCTCGGCCGCGGCGGCGCTGTCGAGGTCGAGCGCCAGGCCGCCGCCGATGGCGCGCAGCGCATCGCCGTCCATCCAGTTGGCCAGGCGCGCGATCACCGCTTCGGCCAGCAGGTAGCGGCGCGCCAGGCTCTCCAGCGCCGCCCCTTCGATCATCGGCCGGCCGCCGGCGCTCGCCGCTCCGTCGGGCAGGACCGCGGCGCCGTCGAGGGCCACTTCGAGCAGGTAGGCGTCGAGCTCGAGGTCGTCCTTGAGGTAGCGCTCCTGCTTGCCCTGCTTGACCTTGTACAGCGGCGGCTGCGCGATGTAGATGTGACCGCGCTCGACCAGTTCGGGCATCTGGCGGTAGAAGAAGGTCAGCAGCAGCGTGCGGATGTGGGCGCCGTCGACATCGGCATCGGTCATGATGATGATGCGGTGATAGCGCAGCTTGGCGAGGTCGAAGTCCTCGCTGCCGATGCCGGTGCCGAGCGCCGTGATCAGCGTGACGATGGCGTCGCTGGACAGCAGCTTCTCGTAGCGCGCCTTCTCGACGTTGAGGATCTTGCCGCGCAACGGCAGGATGGCCTGGAACTTGCGGTCGCGCCCCTGCTTGGCGCTGCCGCCGGCCGAGTCGCCCTCGACGATGTAGATCTCGGTCAGCGCCGCGTCCTTTTCCTGGCAGTCGGCGAGCTTGCCCGGCAGCCCGAGGCCGTCGAGCACGCCCTTCCTGCGCGTCATCTCGCGCGCCTTGCGCGCCGCCTCGCGCGCGCGCGCCGCGTCGACGATCTTGCCGCAGACGATCTTGGCATCGATCGGGTTCTCGAGCAGCCATTCGCCGAGCTTGGCGGCGACGATCTCCTCGACCGGGCCGCGCACCTCGCTCGACACCAGCTTGTCCTTGGTCTGGCTGCTGAACTTGGGCTCGGGCACCTTGACGCTGACGACGCAGGCCAGGCCCTCGCGCATGTCGTCGCCCGAGATCTCGACCTTGGCCTTCTTAGCCAGTTCCTGGTCCTCGATGTACTTGTTGACGACGCGCGTCATCGCCGCACGCAGCCCGGTGAGGTGGGTGCCGCCGTCGCGCTGCGGGATGTTGTTGGTGAAGCACAGCACGGCCTCGGTGTAGCCGTCGTTCCACTGCATGGCCACCTCGACGCCGATCTCGCCGCCGAGTTCGCTGGGGCGCGCGCCGACGGCATGGAAGACGTTCGGATGCAGGATCTTCTTGCCGCGGTTGATGAACTCGACGAAACCCTTGACGCCGCCGACGAAGGCGAAGTTGTCCTCCTTGGCGTTGCGCTCGTCGACCAGGCGGATGCGCACGCCGTTGTTGAGGAACGAGAGTTCGCGCAAGCGCTTGGCGAGCACGTCGTAGTGGAAGTCGATGTTCTTGAAGATCTCGTCGTCGGGCAGGAAGTGGACCTCGGTGCCGCGCTTGTCGGTGGCGCCGAGGATCTTCATCGGGCTGACCTCGAAGCCGTCGCGCGTCTCGAGCTCTCGCTGCTGCGCCTGGCCGCGCCGGAACTCCAGGTAGTGCACCTGACCGTCGCGGCGCACGGTCAGGCGCAGCCACTTGGACAGCGCGTTGACGCAGCTCACACCGACGCCGTGCAGCCCGCCCGAGACCTTGTAGCTGTTCTGGTTGAACTTGCCGCCGGCGTGCAGTTCGGTGAGCGCGATCTCGGCCGCCGAGCGCTTGGGTTCGTGCTTGTCGTCCATCTTGACGCCGGTCGGGATGCCGCGGCCGTTGTCGACGACGCTCACGCTGTTGTCGGTGTGGATGGTGACGACGATGTCGTCGCAGTAGCCGGCCAGCGCCTCGTCGATCGAGTTGTCGACGACCTCGAACACGAGGTGGTGCAGCCCGGTGCCGTCGGAGGTGTCGCCGATGTACATGCCCGGGCGCTTGCGTACCGCCTCGAGGCCTTCGAGGATCTGGATCGCGCCTTCGCCGTAGGAGTTGTCGCCGCCTCGAGGCGTGGAATCACTCATGAGTGTCTTCTGAAGGGCCGCAAAGCGGCCCGGTCGTCAATCGAACTGGAACCCCCGCTCGGCGGGGGCAAGGGGTGGCCACGTTCAGGGCAGCATGCCCATGCGATCTGAACCGCAAAGCAGTTCAGATACGCATGGGCATCACCACGTACTTGAAGCCGGGCAGATCGGGCACCGTGAACAGCGCGCTCGCGCTGCCGTCCTGCAGCTCGATGCGCAGCGTCTCCTGCGACAGGTTGGCCAGCGCATCGATCAGGTAGGTGACGTTGAAGCCCATCTCGATCGGCTCGCCGGCGTAGTCGACCTCGAGTTCTTCCCTGGCTTCCTCCTGTTCGGCGTTGCTGGCGGCGATCTTCAGCAAGCCGGGCTCGATGTTGATGCGCACGCCCTTGAACTTCTCGCTCGTCAGGATCGCCGCGCGCTGCAGCGCCGCCAGCAGCGGCGGACGGCCGAGCGCGACGATGTTCTTCTGGTTCTTCGGAATCACGCGGTTGAAGTCGGGGAACTTGCCTTCGACAAGCTTGGTGACGAACTCCATGCCCGAGAAGCCGAACTTGGCCTGGTTGGCGGCAAAGCGCATCTCGATCGGCGAGTCCTCGTCGCGCAGCAGACGCTGCAGTTCGAGCACCGTCTTGCGCGGCAGGATCACCTCCTGGCGACTGGGCACGTCGGCGGCCAGCGCGGACTGCGCCAGCGCCAGGCGATGGCCGTCGGTGGCCACCAGCGTCAGCGTCTTGCCCTCGGCGATGAACAGGATGCCGTTCAGGTAGTAGCGGATGTCGTGCACCGCCATCGCGAAGTGCACCTGGTTGAGCAGATCGCGCAGTGTCTTCTGCGGCACCGCGAACGTCGGGCCGAAGTCGACGCTCTCGTTGACCAGCGGAAAGTCGTCCGCCGGCAGCGTCTGCAGCGTGAAGCGGCTCTTGCCGGCCTGCAGCGTGAGCCGCGAGGGCGTCGACGTGAGCGTCACCACCTGGTCGGCCGGCAGCGCACGCAGGATGTCGATCAGCTTGCGTGCGCCGACGGTGGTGCGCAATTCGCCCGCGTCGCCACCCAGATCGGCCGTCGTGCGCACCTGGATCTCGAGGTCGCTGGTGGTGAACTCGATCATTCCGGCGTTCTTGCGCAGCAGCACGTTGGCCAGGATCGGCAGCGTGTGGCGCCGCTCGACGATGCCGGCGACCGATTGCAGGGCGTCGAGCAACCTGAACTGCGGCGCTTTCAGGACGATCATGTCTTCCTCTTGTAGGAGTGGTAGCCGTAATAGGCAGCCCCGACGTCTGGGGACAACGCTATTTTCCCCTTTTCCATCAGTCGCTTAGCCCCCGGGCAACCCTGTGTGCAGAGACCCGGAGCCGGCGTGCGCCGAAGGGGACAGATCGGCACGGCAGCGGCAGGCTGTGGATGACGACCCGCTTGTGCTGCAACCGTCCACAGACTTGTTCAGGCGCGCGTCGCGGGTCCGCAGTGCTGCGCGCATCGGCGGCGGCACTCACCCCTTGAGCGTCTGCTCGAGCACGTGCAGATGCTGGTTGAGCTCGCTATTGCGCTGGCGCTCGTCGCCGATCTTGCGCACCGCGTGCAGCACGGTGGTGTGGTCGCGGCCTCCGAACAGTTCGCCGATCTCGGGCAGGCTCTTCTTGGTCATGTCCTTGGCCAGGTACATCGCGATCTGGCGCGGCCGCGCGATCGACGCCGGGCGCTTCTTGCTGTACATGTCGGCGACCTTGATCTTGTAGAAGTCGGCCACCGTCTTCTGGATGTTCTCGACCGAGATCTGCCGGTTCTGGATCGACAGCAGGTCCTTGAGCGCCTCGCGCGCCAGGCCGATGGCGATGTCCTTGTGCGTGAAGCGGCTGTAGGCCAGCACCTTGCGCAGGGCACCTTCGAGCTCGCGCACGTTGGCGCGCACGTTCTTGGCGATGAAGAAGGCCACGTCCTCGGGCATCTCGGTGGCCTCGGCCCTGGCCTTGGCGATCAGGATGGCGACGCGCATCTCGAGCTCGGGCGGCTCGATGGCCACGGTGAGGCCGCTGTCGAAGCGGCTGGTCAGGCGCTCGTCGATGTCCGCGAGCCCCTTGGGGTAGGTGTCGCAGGTCATGATGATGTGCGCGCGCTTGGCCAGCAGCGCCTCGAAGGCGTTGAAGAACTCCTCCTGCGTGCGGTCCTTGCCGGCGAAGAACTGCACGTCGTCGATCAGCAGCAGATCGAGGCCGTGGTACTTGGCCTTGAGTTCGTCGAAGGTCTTGCGCTGGTAGTTCTTGACGACGTCGCTGATGAACTGCTCGGCGTTCAGATACAGCACGCGTGCCTCGGGCCGCTCGGCCAGCAGCGCATTGCCCACCGCGTGCACCAGGTGCGTCTTGCCCAGGCCGACGCCGCCATAGATGAAGAGCGGGTTGTAGGCCACTCCCGGCGCCGCCGCGACGTGCAGCGCGGCGGTGCGGGCGATCGAGTTGGCGCGCCCCGCCACGAGGCTGTCGAAGGTCAGCGTGGCGTTCAGGCGGTGCGAGGTGGCGACCACCGGCAACTGGCGCACGGAATGCGCCGCCGCGGCGCCGGCACCCACGCCCGAAGGCATGCCCGCGGGCAGAGCGGCAGCGGCGTGCACCGCCGTGTCGCGGCGCAGCGGCGCGCTGCCGGATGCCTGAGCGACGACGGACGACGGGGCCGCGCCTCCAGTGGCTCCGGCGCCTTCCGTGCGCGGCGCGACCGCGAGCTCGAGCCGTACCGGTTTGCCAGCCACCTCGGCCAGCGCGGCCTCGATGCGACTGGCGAACTGCGATCGAATCCAGTCGAGCTTGAAGCGGTTGGCCACACGCACCGTAACGACATCGGGCGCGACATCGGGCACGTCTTGGCCGGCAGCGGCGATGTTCTCGGCGCTGCCCGTCCCAGCGGCGCCCGGGCCATCGGAGCCAGCGACGCCGACGTGGACGGCGAGCGGCCGAATCCAGGTGTTGAATTGATGCTCGGGCAGTACGGCGGCCAAGCGCTCGCAACTGCGATGCCAGAGTCCGGGACTCATTGTGGAAATCTTGTTCCAGGAAGCCCGTAAGGAGCCTCCCGTCGAATTGGAAGACGACGGTTATCCACAGTTCTTGCCGCGCCGTCAAGAGCTCTCCGGCCGAAAAGTCCGGTCGCCGTTCTCGCGACAATGCGTGGCAAGTGTTTGTCGCGCAAGCGCCTTTATGCTCTAATCAACGGTTTCCCGCGTGCGGCAGGCGCAACGCTTTGGGTGCCCGATTCAGCGCCCGGGGCAACAGGCGCGAAGCACGCGGTCCGGCCGGGCGCCCCGCAGTCCAGCGTCGTCGTGGCGCAGCGTCGTACCCTCGAAGTTGGCATGGTCGCCCTTGCGCGTTGCTCGCCGGCACTTTGACATCGGGTCTTGCGACGCTGGCGTGACTGGCGCTGCCGCCCGTGTCTTCTGATTCATCATCCCAGCAGGACGCCCCATGAAGCGCACGTATCAGCCCTCCAAAATCCGCCGCGCTCGCACCCACGGTTTCCTCGTGCGCATGAAGACGCGGGGGGGCCGTGCCGTCATCAACGCGCGTCGCGCCAAGGGCCGCAAGCGCCTGGCGGTCTGAACACGGCCGTCGCGGCCGCCGGGCGTCGACCTCTACAGTCTGGCAGCAAGGCCCGACGCCAGTCCATGCTCGGCCGCGTTGTGCACCGGGGCGAGTTCGATCGCTTGCTTGCGTCGCGGCCCCTGTCGCGAAGTGCTCACTTTGCGATTCACCACGTCGCAAGAGTCGCCTGGCTCGTAAACGCACCAGGCGCCGAGGCCGGCGAGAGCAAATTGTCCACAGGCGTGGTTCGAGATCTGGATCCATCTGTGGATAACGATCTCACCCGAACCGGCTTCGGCGTCATGGTGCCCAAGCGCCATGCGCGCCGGGCGGTGACGCGCAACCTGATCAAGCGCATTGCGCGCGACGTCATGGCGCGCCATGCGCCGACGCTGCCGCCTGGCCTGTGGTTGTTGCGTCTGCGTGTGGGGTATGCGCTCGGCGAGTTCGTGTCGGCGCGTTCGGCTGCACTCGCACAGGCCGTGCGCATCGAACTCGATGCTCTGTTGCAGGCCGTGCAGTCGCGCTCGGCGGCAAGCGCGCGCATGCGCGCCGCGAGCGGCGGCGCGGGGGCGGGAGCATGAACGTGGCAGATCTCGCCCGCCAGGCGTGGCGCGGGCTGCTCGCGTTGCCCGCCCGCGTGCTGATCGCGCTGGTGCTGATGTACCGCTATCTGCTCAAGCCGTGGCTCGGCAACGCCTGCCGCTTCGAGCCCACCTGCTCGGCGTATGCGCTGGTCGCGCTGCGGCGCCACGGCGCCGCGCGTGGCGCGGCACTCACGGGCTGGCGTCTCGCTCGCTGCCATCCCTGGTGTGACGGCGGCCTCGATCCCGTGCCGCCGCTCGGCGCGGGCCTCTTCACCCGCCCTCTCGATCGTTCCACGGGGGCGGCCGATGCCGACACCCCGTCGACTCCTGCCCGCCCATGACAGATATGCGCCGCACCCTGCTGTGGGTGGTCTTCGTGATGTCGCTCGTCCTGCTGTGGGACGCCTGGAACAAGCACAACGGACAGCCGTCGCTGTTCGGCGGCGCGCCGCGGCCGGCAGCCACCGCAGCGAGCGGCCCGCCGGTGGGCAGCGGGGCCTCTGCTGCGGGGGTGCCGACGCCGCTGGCCACCACATCCGCAGGGGCGACACCGACGCCTGCCGCCCCGCCCGGCGCCGCGCCGGCCGCCGCCGGCGAACGGGTCACCGTCACGACCGATCTCGTGCGCGCCACCTTCGACACGCTCGGCGGCACGCTCGTGCACCTGGAACTGCTGGCCTACAAGGACCTGGTCGATCCGACGCGGCCGGTGGTGCTGTTCGATCGCAGCGACAAGCGCGTGTATCTGGCGCAGACCGGGCTCGTCTCGAGCCAGAGCGGTCTCGCGCTGCCCAACCATCTGTCGCCGATGCGCGTGACGAGCAGCGAGCGCGAGTTCAGCCCAGGCCACGACACCCTCGCGCTGCGCTTCGAGTCGGCAGGCGAGGGCGGCGTCAAGCTCGTCAAGACCTACACTTTCAAGCGCGGTCAGTACACCGTCGCCGTCAAGCACGAGGTCGTCAACCAGGGCAGCGCGCCCGTCTCGCCGCAGCTCTATTTGCAACTGGCACGCGACGGCAGCAAGCCCGAGGGTGAGTCGAGCTACTACTTCACCTTCACCGGCCCGGCCATGTTCACCGAGGCCGGCAAGTACAAGAAGTTCGACTTCAAGGACCTGGCCAAGGCCGGTGCGCAGTCGCACGGCGACACCGACGACGGCTGGATCGCGATGGTCCAGCACTACTTCGTCTCGGCCTGGCTGCTGCCGCCGCCGGTCGCGCGCGAGTTCCGCACCGGCAAGGTCGACGCCGCCGGCCTGCCCGAGTACTACACGATCGCGATGGTGGAGTCGCTCGGCGAAATCGCGCCCGGCGCAAGCAAGACGGTCGAGGCCACGCTGATGGCCGGCCCCCAGGAGGAGTACAAGCTCGCCGCGCTGGCGCCCGGGCTCGACCTGGTGAAGGACTACGGCTGGCTCACACCGCTGGCCAAGCCGCTGTTCTGGCTGCTCGACAAGCTGCACAAGGCGCTCGGCAACTGGGGCTGGGCGATCGTCGCACTCGTCGTGCTGCTCAAGATCGCGTTCTACTGGCTCAACGCCAGCGCCTACCGCAGCATGGCCAAGATGAAGGCGGTGGCGCCGCGCGTCACCGAGCTGCGCGAGCGCTTCAAGGACAAGCCGCAGCAGATGCAGCAGGAGATGATGCGCATCTACCGCGAGGAGAAGGTCAACCCGCTCGGCGGCTGCCTGCCGATCGTCGTGCAGATGCCCTTCTTCATCGCGCTGTACTGGGTGCTGCTGTCGACGGTCGAGATGCGCCAGGCATCGTGGTTCTACATCACCGACCTGGCGCAGCCCGACACGCTGTTCGGCGTGCTGCCCTTCATCCACCTGCCGCTGGGGCCGCTGCCGCTGCTGATGACGGCAAGCTCGCTGTTCCAGGTCTGGCTCAACCCGACGCCGCCCGACCCGATGCAGGCCAAGATGATGTGGATCATGCCGCTGGTCTTCGGCTTCATGTTCTTCTTCTTCCCGGCCGGCCTCGTCCTGTATTGGCTGACGAACAACATCCTGTCGATCGCGCAGCAGTGGTTCATCAACAAGAAGCTCGGCGTCACCGGTAAATAGTGCGGTGCCGCAGCGCGCCGGCGGCGTCGGCCCGGCTGCCGTGAGCGACGTCACGCGAACAAGGAGCCACCCCCCCCGAACCGGGGTTGAGTCGGCGCCCTGCCATGCCGACAGTCACCGCATGCGGGATGACCCGGCCTTTAACCGGCCGGCTCGGGAGCATCCGGCGAGCGTAGGGCGGCGTCGTACAGCCGCCGCCAGCCGCGCGCCCCGCTCCACCCGCGCCATACACCGCGCCCCGGGCGTCGCCGGCGGCGCGCCACAATCGGCGCGCACATGCGCGCCGCCGCCACAAAGGGCCACGTGGCCGATCCCATCGTCGCCATCGCCAGCGCGAGCGGGCGCGGCGCCGTGGGCATCGTGCGCGCCTCGGGCCGCGATCTCGCGCCGCTGATCCAGGCCCTGTGCGGCCGCACGCTCGAGCCGCGCCATGCGACGCTGCTGCCGCTGGCCGGCAGCGATGGTCGGCCGCTCGACCGCGGCATCGCGATCCACTTCCCCGCGCCGCACTCGTACACCGGCGAGGACGTGCTCGAGCTGCAGGTCCACGGCGGCCCGGTGCTGCTGCAACTGCTGCTCGCGCGCTGCCTCGAAGCGCTGCAGGCAGCCTATCCCGGGGCCCGGCTGGCGCGCCCGGGCGAGTTCACCGAACGCGCCTTCCTCAACGACAAGCTCGACCTCGCGCAGGCCGAGGCGGTGGCCGATCTCATCGACGCCGGCACCGAGGCCGCGGCGCGCTCGGCGGCGCGCTCGCTCGACGGCGCCTTCTCGCGCGAGATCGATGCGCTGGTGCGCCAGACGATAGCGCTGCGCACGCTGGTCGAGGCGACGCTCGACTTTCCCGACGAGGAGATCGATTTCCTCGAACAGGCGCAGGCGCGCGAGCGCCTGGCGGCCATCGACGCCGCGGTGCAGGCGGCGCTGGCGCGCGCGCGCCAGGGCGTGCTGCTGCGCGACGGGCTCGATGTCGTGCTCGCCGGCCAGCCCAACGTCGGCAAGAGCTCGCTGCTCAACGCGCTGGCCGGTGCCGAGCTGGCCATCGTCACGCCCATTCCCGGCACCACGCGGGACCGCGTGAGCCAGACGCTGCAGATCGAAGGCGTGCCGCTGCACGTGATCGACACCGCCGGCCTGCGCGCCGACGAGCATGCCGCCGACGAGGCCGAGCGCATCGGCATCGGCCGCAGCTGGCAGGCGATAGCCCGGGCCGACGCGGTGATCTTCCTGCACGACCTCACGCGCCTGCACGAAGACGACGGTCGCGCCGCCGACGCCGCCATCGCCGCGCGGCTGCCAGCGGGCGTGCCGGTGCTGCAGGTCTACAACAAGAGCGACGCCGTGCCGGCGGAGGCGCTGGTCGCGCTGCCGCCGGGCGCGCTCGCGCTGTCGACACGCAGCGGCCAGGGGCTCGAAGCGCTGCGCCGGGCGCTGCTGCACGAAGTCGGCTGGAGCGCCGTGCCCGAAGGCGTGACGATCGCGCGCGCACGCCACGTCGATGCGCTGCGCCGTACGCGCGAGCACCTGGCGGCGGCGCGCGCGCATGCCGACGAGCGCGACGCCGCGCTCGAGCTGCTGGCCGAGGAGCTGCGCCTGGCGCATCGCGCGCTCGGCGAGATCACCGGCGAGTTCGGCAGCGAGGAGCTGCTGGGCGAGATCTTCGGGCGGTTCTGCGTCGGCAAGTGATTCGGCCGGGTGCCGCAGCGCACCCGCCGTTCGCCGCAGACGCAGCGGCGTTCAATGCCCGGGGAAATCCACCAGCGTGAACACCTCGAGCCCGCTCGCGCGCAGCCTTGCCGAGCCGCCGAGTTCGGGCAGATCGACGATGGCGGCGCCTTCGACGACGGTGGCGCCCAGGCGTTCGAGCAGGCGGCGTCCGGCCATCATCGTGCCGCCGGTGGCGATCAGATCGTCGATCAGCACGACGCGCTCGCCCGGCGCCACCGCGTCGGTGTGGATCTCGACCGTGGCGCTGCCGTACTCGAGCTCGTAGGTCTCGGCCGCGGTGGTGAAGGGCAGCTTGCCTTTCTTGCGGATCGGCACGAAGCCCACGCCCAGCTCGTAGGCCAGCACCGAGCCGATGATGAAGCCGCGCGCGTCGAGCCCCGCGACGGCGTCGGGGCGCGGGCTGAAGTAGCGGTGCACGAACTGGTCGATCAGCACGCGAAAGACGCGCGGGCTCGACAGCAGCGGCGTGATGTCGCGGAACGTCACGCCCGGCTCCGGCCAGTCGGGCACGGTGCGGATGTGCTCGCGGATGTAGGCGGCCGGCGAGTAGGCGTGGGCGTGCGTCGATGACGTGGCAGTGGGGGCGCTCATGGCGGGCATCATAGGTCGCCCGGCCGCGGCGGCGTGGCTGTGGTTCAGGCCTGCCCTAGCAGCCTCGCCTCGGCCAGCGCGAGCGGCTCGGGCAGGCCGGACAGCACGAGCGTGTCGCCGCCGGCGAGCACGAGGGTGTCTTCGGCGGCAACCATCCCGCCCGCCGCGCGGCGCACCGAGAGCACGCTCACGCCCATCGCCGGCAGCGCCAGATCGCCCAGGCGCCGCCCGGCGATGCGTGCGGCCTCGGGCAACGTGACGCTGCGCAAGCGCGCCTGCATCAGCTCCTCGACGGTGTCGTCGTCGGTGCCGTGGAAGTAGCCGCGCAGCAGGCTGTAGCGCGCGTCGCGCGCGTCGCGCGTGATGCGGATGACGCGCGCCATCGGCACGCCCACCAGCGCCAGCGCGTGGCCGGCCAGCATCAGGCTGCCTTCGATGGCCTCGGGCACGACCTCGGTAGCGCCGGCGGCCTTGAGGCGGTCGATGTCGGTGTCGTCGACGGTGCGCACCACCACCGGCACGCCCGGGGCGTGGCTTTGCACGAGCGCCAGGATCTTGAGCGCCGACGGTGTGTCGTGATAGCTCACCACCACCGCCGCGGCGCGCGCGAGGCCCGCGGCCATCAGGCTTTGCAGCCGCGCGGCGTCGCCGAACACCACGCTCTGGCCGGCCGCGGCGGCCTGGCGCACGCGATCGGGGTCCAGGTCCAGGGCCATGTAGGGGATGTGCTCGCCCTCCAGCAGCCGCGCCAGGTTCTGGCCCGAGCGGCCGTAGCCGCAGATGATGACGTGGGCCTCGGTCTTGATGCTCTTCTTGGCGATGGTCGTCAGCTGCACGGACTGCATCAGCCAGTCGCTGCTGGACAGCTTCATGACGATGCGGTTGCTGTACATGACGAGGATGGGCGTGGCGAGCATCGACAGCACCATGCTCGCCAGCACGGGGCTGACCCACTGCGCCGCGATGAGGTTCTGCTGTGCGCCCAGCGTGAGCAGCACGAAGCCGAACTCGCCGGCCTGCGCCAGGTACAGGCCGGTGCGCAGCGC
>JAGWTJ010000027.1 GCA_028869005.1 Burkholderiales bacterium
ACCTCGACCACCTGCGCCGCATACGAGAAGCCGGCGGTCGAGCCGACCGCGGCGCCGCGGAACTTGCCGCCCTGCGTCTCGGGCGGCGTCGACCAGGCGCCCTTGTAGGTCAGCGTGCCCTGGTCGGACAGCGCCGCCTGCACGCATTGCGCGAAGTCGAGCACGCGGTCGGTGCCGACCACGCCGCACGATTCGCCGGCCCATTCGATTTCCTCGGGCGAAACCTCCAGGCGCTTGGCGGCGGCCTCGACCAGCCCGCGCTTGAGCGCCTCGGCGGCGCGCAGCGCGGCGTTGCCGACCATGAACGACACGCGCGACGAGTACGAGCCGTTGTCCTTGGGCGTGAGCGCGCTGTCGGTGGCGACGACGCGGATGCGCGACATCGGCAGCAGCAGCACTTCGGCGACGATCTGCGTCAGCAGCGTGGTCGAGCCCTGGCCGATGTCGGAGGCGCCGGTGAGGATGGTGATGCCGCCGTCGAAGTCGAGCTTGAGGTTGATGACGGCGTGCGGCTCGCCGCTCCAGTGCACCGGCTTGGCCGAGCCCGACACGTAGTGCGAGCAGGCCATGCCGAGCGCGCGGCGCACGCCGCCGCCTTGCGGCAGGTGGTGGCGGCGCTCGCGCCAGCCCGACGCCTTCTCGATCGCGTCCAGGCATTCGGGCAGGCCGTAGGAGTTGACCTGCAGGTCGTTGAGCGTGCGGTACGGCGCCTGGATCAGGTTGGCGCGGCGCACGGCGAACGGATCGAGGCCGAGCTGGCTGCCCATCTCGTCGAGCAGCGCCTCGACCGCAAAGCGCACGTTGACGGCGCCGTGGCCGCGCATCGCGCCGCACGGCGGCAAATTGGTGTAGACGCGGTAGCCGCGATAGCGCACGGCGCCCACCTTGTACAGCGCGTGCAGCAGCGCGCCGGCGTAGAGGATCGTCACCAGCCCGTAGCCGGCGTAGGCGCCGCCGCGTTGCACGACCTCGGCGTCGATGGCGGTGATCTGGCCGCTCTTGGTGAGACCGATCTTCAGCCTCGTCTCGGTCGCCGGGCGCCCGCGATGCGTGAGGAAAACCTCCTCGCGCGTGAGCTCCATCTTCACCGTGCCGCCGGCGGCGCGCGCCAGCGCTGCCGTCACCATCTCGAAGTTCAGCGGCTCGACACGATGGCCGAAGCCACCGCCGACGAAGGGTTTGACGACGCGGATCTGCGAGCTGTCCAGGCCCAGCGTCTGCGCCAGCATCAGGTGCAGGTAGTAGGGCACCTGGGTCACCGAATGCACCGTCAGGCGCTCGGTCTCGGGCTGCCATTGCGCGAGCGTGGCGTTGAGCTCGATCTGGCCGTGCGCGATCTCGGCGCAGTCGTAGCTGCGCTCGAGCACGAGGTCGGCGGCAGCGAAGCCGGCGTCGACGTCGCCGAAGTCCTGCTCGACGCGGCGCTCGATGTTGTCGGGCTTGTTGTCGTGCAGCAGCATCGCGCCGGCCGCGCGTGCGTCGGCGGCGGTGAAGTAGGCGGGCAGTTCGAGGATGTCGACCTCGACCGCGGCCAGCGCGGCGCGTGCCGCGGCTTCGTCGTCGGCGGCGACGGCGAACAGCGGCTCGCCGCGGTAGCGCACCTTGCCGCGCGCCAGCGGGTACTCGTTCTGCGCGATCGGGATCACGCCGTAGGGCGCGGCGAAGTCCTCGCCGGTGATCACCGCGCGCACGCCGGGCAGCGCCAGCGCGCGTTCGGTGCGGATGGCGCGGATGGCGCCGTGCGCCACCGTGCTGCGGCCGATCAGTCCGACCAGCGCGCCGACGGCCGGCAGGTCGGCCGTGTAGCGCGCGCGGCCGGTGACCTTGTCGATGCCGTCGACCAGCGGCGTGCGCTCGCCGATCGAGCGCGTCGGCGGCGCCGGCGCACGCTGCGGGGCATGATGCGATGGCGGCTTCATGGCTGGCTCCCGGCGGCCGTCTGCACGGCCTCGATGATCTTCACGTAGCCGGTGCAGCGGCACAGGTTGCCGGCCAGCGCCTCGCGGATCTGCTCGGGCTCGGGGTGCGGCACGCGGCGCAGCAGCGCCTCGGAGGCCATCACCATGCCGGGCGTGCAGTAGCCGCACTGCGTGCCGAGCTGCTCGTGGAAGGCCTGCTGCAAGCGGCTCATGCGGCCGCCTTCGACCAGGCCCTCGATGGTCTCGACGGTGTGGCCTTCGACGCTGGCGGCCAGCGTGATGCACGCGAGGCGCGGCTCGCCGTCGACCAGCACGGTGCAGGCGCCGCACTCGCCGCCGTCGCAGCCTTGCTTGGTGCCGACCAGGCCGAGCTTGTCGCGCAGCACCTCGAGCAGCAGCGCGCTGTCGGCGGCGGCGACGGCTTGCTCGCGGCCGTTGACGCGCAGGTTCAGTAATCGCAGGCTCATCTCTCAGTTCCCCTTGCTACGCAGGTCCCGCACCCGCACCGCCTTGCCCTCGGAACGCGGTAGCTGGCCCGGACCCATGACGGCGACCTCCACGGTGACGCCGATCATTGACTTGATGTGATGCCGCACGTCGTCGGCCAATGCGGCACGGCCGTCGGCGCCGGTGTCGGCGAGCGCCTCGACTTCGACGCGCAGCTGGTCGAGCGCGCCGTGGCGTTCGACGACCAGCTGGTAGTGCGGCGCGATGCCCGGCCGTCCCACCAGCACCGCCTCGATCTGCGACGGGTAGACGTTGACGCCGCGGATGATCAGCATGTCGTCGTTGCGCCCGGCCACGCGCAGGATGCGCAAGTGCGTGCGGCCGCAAGCGCAGCGCGTGCGATCGAGTCGCGTGATGTCACGCGTGCGGTAGCGCAGCATCGGCAGCGCTTCCTTGGTGAGCGTGGTGACGACGAGCTCGCCGCTGGCACCGTCGGGCACCGGGTGGCCGCTTTCGGGGTCGATCAGCTCGAACAGGAAGTGGTCTTCCCAGCCGTGCAGGCCGCTGCGCGCCTCGCACTCGCAGGCCACGCCCGGGCCCATGACCTCGGACAGGCCGTAGGTGTCGTAGGCGCGCAGGCCCAGGCGCTCTTCGATGCGCTCGCGCATCGCCTCGCTCCACGGCTCGGCGCCGAACACGCCCAGGCGCAGCCGGCTGGCGCGCAGATCGATGCCTTGCCGCTCGGCCGTCTCGGCGATGGCCAGCGCGTAGGAGGGCGTCGCGCAGAGCACGCGCGCGCCGAAGTCCATGATCAGCGCCACCTGGCGCTCGGTGCCGCCACCCGACATCGGCACCACCGGGCAGCCCAGGCGCTCGGCACCGCCGTGCGTGCCCAGGCCACCCGTGAACAGGCCGTAGCCGAAGGCGTTGTGCACGAGGTCGCCCGGGCGCGCGCCGATCGCGTACAGCGTGCGCGCCATCAGGTCGGCCCAGCGCGACAGATCGCCCGCGGTGTAGCCGACCACCGTCGGCCGGCCCGTGGTGCCCGACGACGCGTGCACGCGCGCGAGCTGCTCGACGGGTCGCGCGAAGAGGCCGAACGGGTAGTGGTCGCGCAGGTCGTTCTTGACCGAGAAGGGCAGCCGCTCGAGATCGTCGAGATGGCGCAGTGCGTCGGGGTGCAGGCCCGCGGCGTCGAGCCGGGCGCGCTGCCAGGGCACATGCTGCCAGGCGTTGGCGAGCGTGGCGCGCAGCCGCTCGAGCTGCAGCGTGGCCAGCGCGTCGCGCGACAGCGTCTCTTCCGCTGCGTACGTGGCGCGCGCGATGTGTGCGGTCTGCGCGGTGTGCGCGGTCTTCGCGGCCGTACGCGAACGTCCGGGCACCAGCTCGGGCGTCAGCTCGGCGCGCGCGCCCATGGGCCGATCCGCTAGCCGCGCCTCGCGCCGCGCACCGGCAGGTGCGGGATCGCGAAGCCCTGGTTGAACGCCGCACGCGTGATCAGCGTGAACTTGAACCACCAGCCGCCGGCCAGCGCGAACAGACCGGCCAGCCAGGCCGCCAGCGGCAGCAGCACGCCGCCGAGCGCCGTGGCCGGCGCCACGAGAGCCAGCAGCACCGCGGCCAGCGCGAGCAGGGTGCCGGCGATGAAGCGGCTGCCGGCCCGGTCGATCTGCTCGAGCGCGCGTCGCGGCGCCTTTGCCAGTCGGGCGCGCCAGGCGCGCCACAGGGCCCAGCGCGCGAGCAGCAGGGCGCCCAGCAGCGCCCACACTAGCCAGTTCGCGTCGCCGCCTGCGGTGACGAGCCACAGGCCGCCGCCCTCGGCCAGGCCGGTGGCGATGACGAGCGGCACGATGCGCGGCTCGCGCCAGGCCTGGATGCCCTTGGCCCGGCGCAGCATCTGGCCCTGACAATAGACGAAGACGAGCGCCGCCAGCGCGGCCAGCGCGGGGGCCATCGGCACGCCGAACCAGACGCCGGCGACGCCAGCGAACAGCACCAGCGCGGCGATCGCCTCGCGGCTCATCCACGACGTGCGCGGGTTGATGTAGACGTTGAGCGAGCGCAGCGGGCGGCCGATCTCCATCGCCACCGACAGCAGTCCCGCAGCGATCAGCGCCGCACCGATCAGCCAGGCCCAGCGTGGCCCGCCGGCGAGCGCACCGAACACGATCAGTCCGCTGCCGGCGCCGCCGGTCATGAAGTTGACCGCGGCGCGCGCGTCCCAGTGCAGCTGCTGCCAGGGGTTGGGGCCGTAGCTCATCGCGAGCCCTCCTTGGCGTCGTCGCGCTTGACGGCGGGATCGGCGGGGCGATGGCCGGCGGCACCGTGCTCGGCGTCCCACAGGTAGTAGAAGCCCGGCCCGTTGCCCAGCTCCTCGTGCATGCGGAAATGCTCGTTCTCGGCCAGCAGCTGCGAGACGTTGCTCTGCGGATTCTCGAGGTCGCCGAAGGCCAGCGCGTCGGCGATGCACGAGTTGACGCAGGCCGGCGTCGCCGCCGGATCGATGCCGGGCGTGAGCCCGTTCTCGAGACCGTAGTCGATGCGGTCGACGCAGAACGTGCACTTGGTGGCCACCGCCAGGCGCGAGTCGTCCTGGCGCATTTCCTCGTGCGCGCTGGCCTGGCCGTAGGCGAAGGTGGCGCGCTCGGTCTTGTAGCGCGCCTGGTACGGGCAGGCGACGGCGCAGTAGGCGCAGCCGATGCACAGGTCGTAGTCGATGGTGACGATGCCGTCGGCGCGCTTCTTGGTCGCCGTGGTCGGGCACACCGTCATGCACGAGGGCTCGTCGCAATGCTGGCAGCCCACCGGCACGAACACGCGCTGCACGTTGGGGAAGGTGCCGAACTCCATGTCGAGCACGCGACGCCACTGCACGCCCGGTGGCGTGGCGTTGGCGTGCTTGCAGGCGGCGGTGCAGGTCTGGCAGCCGACGCAGCGCCGCAAGTCGGCGATCATCGCCCAGCGCGTCATGCCGGGGCCCCTGCGCCGGTGCGCGCCAGCTTGACGCGCACCAGGTCGGCGCCCGAGCCGGTGGCGTCGGTGAGCTCCATCGACATCACGGCCAGCGAGTTCATGCTCGCCGAGCCGTCCTTCCTGAAGCCCTTGGCCATCGGCGTCGCCCAATGGTCGAACTGGCCGATGAGCAGCAGCGTGTCGGGCCGGATGCCCTGGCGCAGCACGGCGTTGGCGCTGACCTTGCGCGCCGGCGTCGAGATCTCGACCCGGTCGCCCTCCTCGATGCCCATGCGTTCGGCGGTGCTGGTGTTGAGGATCACGCCGCGATGCCCCGAGATGTTGTCGGAGACTTCGCGCATCAGCTGGATGCCGGCGTTGGCGCCCCACGCGTACTGCATGCTGCGCGAGGTGATGAGCCAGAACGGAAACTCGCCGGCCTTGCCGCCGAGCGTGCCGACCTCGTTCTCGTACAGGCCGGGAAAGTCCTTCCACGCCGGCAGCGCCTGGTACTCCTTGAGTTGCGTGTCCCACCAGTGCATGTCGTTCTCGTGCAGCCGGCGGCCGAGCTCGGCGCCGATGCGCAGCAGCCGCTCCTGGTACGGCAGCTCGAAGCGCAGACCGCGCTTTTCCATCGTCGGCAGCAGGTACCACTCGCTTTGCGGATAGGGCTTGGTGGCCAGGCCGTGCTCCTTCCACCAGTCGAGTCCGTTCGAGTGCGCGCCCTCGCTGACCTCGGCGCTGGCCGAACGGCAGATGTGGTCCCAGATCTCGTCGCGCGAGTAGCGACGTTCGCCGCCGATGTCGAGCGAGAAGTCGCCGAACTCGTGCTTGAGCGCGATGCCGCCGGCGCCCTTGTTGACCGCGGCGTAGTACTTGCCGGCGATGCCGACGCGGTGCGCGAGCTCGGTCGAGACCTCGGTGAAGTCGCGCGCCTCGCCCAGCGGCTCGACCACCGGCTGGCGCAGCGCGAAGCCCTGGTGGTCCCAGAACGATTCCTGGTACTTGGTGCCGCCGACGCGCCACAGCTGCAGGCCCTCGAGGTCGGTGGCGTCGGGCAGCAGGATGTCGGCGAAGTGATTGGTCTCGTCGTGCGTGTAGGCGAAGCAGATCATGAACGGGAAGCGCGCCATGCGCTCGCCCAGCGTCACCGTGTCCCAGAACGAGATGCCGGGGTTCGTGCGGTAGACGAACCAGACGTCGGGGAACGTCACGCGCGGCAGGCCCTTGGGCGTCTCGTCGAGGAACATCCACGAGAAGTGCGTCGGACCCAGCGCCTGGCTCCACGGCCCGTCGGCGGCCAGCGGCACCATCGTCCGGTAGGCATTGCGGATGTTGGGGCGCGGCTTCCAGTGTTCCTTGTCGGTGGTGTTGAACGGGTAGTGCATGAAGCCGTCGGGGCCGGGCTTCACGCTCTCGTGGCGTTGCGACATCGGGCGCGTCAGGCGGATCGTCGTGCCGATGGTGCCGCCCGGCACTTCGAGCGCGCCGACCAGCACCGCCATCAGCGTGCGCGCCCAGCAGCACTCGTAGCCGCCCCAGCCGTTGTTGACCGTCTTGCCCAGCGTCACCGCCACCGGGCGGTAGGGCATCGTGATGCCGTCGACCACCGTGGTCTGGCCGACGCAGGCATGGTCGATGTACTCGTTGGCGACGCGGCGCATCGTCGCGGCCGGCACGTCGCAGACTTTCGATGCCCACTCGGGGCTGTACTTGCCCATGTGCTCGACGAGGCAGGTGAAGGCGGTGCGGCCTTCGAGCCGGCCGTCGGCCAGCACCTCGTCGTCGGGCCCGATCTCGACCGCGTCGACCTCGTAGCGGCCTTCGAGTGCTTCGCGGATATCGGGTGCATCGTGCTCGCGCGCGCTGGCCGTAACCGTGTCCCACACCAGCGGCTTGCGGCTCGCGCGCTCGCGCAGATAGAAACCGTGCGCGCCGACCAGGTACGGCGACGACGTGCGCGTGCTCAGGATGGGCAGGTCGAGGCGCTCGCGCGGCACCTCGTGCAGCAGCACGTGGATGAGCGCAAACAGGAACGCGGCATCGGTCTTGGGCTTGATCGGCACCCACTCGGCCGAGCAGGCGCCGGTGATCGACAGGTGCGGCTCGACCTGCACGCGCTTCATGCCCCGCACGCGTGCCTTGGCGTGGCGCGCGACGCCGGTGACGCCGCCCGACGCTTCGATGTTCGAGCCGCAGGAGATCAGGTAGTTGCAGCGCGGCGTGTCGGGCGTGACGATGAAGGCGCGGTGCCAGAGCTCGCCGTACAGGTGCTCGGAGTGGTAGCACTTGACGCCCTGGCCCGAGCCGAAGCCCATGTCGACCGGACCCCAGCCCGAGAGGAACGCCGGGAACGTGCCCATGTACGACTGCGGCGTGCCGGCGCCGCCGAAGCTGGCCGCCAGCCGCGGATAGCCGGACTCGTCGGTCAGGCCCTTGGCGCGCGCCGCGAGCAGCTTGTCGGTGATGGCCTGGAGCGCCTCTTCCCACGAGATCGCTTCCCAGCCCGGATCCTCGTCGCGCCCCTTCTTCGGGTTGGTGCGCTTCATGGGCGTGCGGATGCGGTGCGGGTTGTTGGTCTTCTGCACGAGCCCGTAGGCCTTGACGCAGACCTTGCCGCCGGCCGGATGGATGCCGGCGGCGCTGAAGTTGGGTTCGACTTCGGTGGCCACGCCGTCCTCGACCTTGACCGTCAGCAGGTCGGGGCCGGCCACGCACTGGTAGCAGTACGTCGGCACACGCTTGACGTTGGCGGGGGCGGAACGGGTCATGGTGCAGATCCTCCGGGCGCGGTCGTCAGGCGGCGCTGCCGACCTTGGCGGCCTTGCCCGCCAGCCGCTGTGCGCTCTTGGCGACGTCGACGACGAAGCGCGAGTGGCGCCCGCGCACGATCGGCTCGACCGCGTCGCGGCCCTCGACTTCGAACACCAGCGCGCGGCCGTTGACCTCGGCCAGGCGCACCGAGAGCTCGACCGCCATGCCCAGCGGCGTGGCGCCGATGTGGTCGATCTCGACGCGCGTGCCCACCGAGTCCTCGCCCGCATCCAGATGCGGCAGCACGAGGTTGCGGCATGCGACCTCGAGGTCGTAGATCAGCGCCGGCGTCGAGTACACGCGCGCCGACTCGCCGATGAAGTCGATCGTGCGCTCGCGGTCGACCGTGAGCGAGCTCTTGCCTTCGAGGCCGGGTTGCAGCGTGGGTTTCATCGGGTCTCCTGTGCGGTGAGGGGTGCCGGCGCATCGGCTGCGTCGCCGGGACGGCGCGCCACGAGGTCGGCGCGCGGGGCATGCATAGAATCGCACGATGCCTGCAAATTCATTCTGGTACTTGAGTGCCGATTTGGACTTGATCTGGATCGCCTTTTGAGGGGCGATGGCGCGAGTGAAAGCTAGTCATCGCAGCGGCACGCCGGCAGGTGCGCCGCACGCACCGGATGACGAGGCGGCAGCCGCGGCGTCGACGGTGCGCGTGCGCGCGGCGCGACGCGCCGATCTGCCGCAGGTCATCGCGCTCGATGCGGCGGCCACCGGGCTGCACAAGTCCGACTACTGGCAACGCGTGTACCGGCGCTACGGCGTCGGCGGCCAGGGCCTGCGCCACTTTCTGGTGGCGGTCGACGGCACGACCGTGCTCGGCTTCGTCATCGGCGAAGTGCGCGACTGGGAGTTCGGCTCGCCGCCCTGCGGCTGGGTGTTCGCCATCGACGTCGATCCGCAGGCCCGGCTCACCGGCAGCGGCACGGCGCTGCTGTCGGCGCTGCGCGCGCGCTTTCGCGCCGTCGGCGTGACGATGCTGCGCACCATGATCTCGCGCGACAACCAGTTGCTGCTGTCGTTCTTTCGCAGCCTGGGCATGACGGCCGGACGCCTCATTCCGCTGCAGATGGAACTGGGCGAGGGGAGCGAGCCTTGAAGCTGCAGAAGAACACGCAGCTCGCGCTGTACAGCGTGCTGGAGTTCGCGGCGCGGCCGCACGAGCACGTGCCGGCGTCGGAGGTGGCGGAGAACTACGGCGCGTCGGTGCATCACCTGGCCAAGGTGCTGTCGGAGCTGGCGCGTGCGGGCATCGTCGAGGCGGTGCGCGGCGTCGGCGGCGGCTACCGTTTCGCCGCCAACCCGCGCCGTCTGACGCTGCTCGACGTGATCGAGCTGTTCGAGGATCCGAGCGGCGACACGGCACGCTCGGGCCCGGGCGCCGGCGCCACCGAGCGCGCGCTGGCCGAGGTGTGGGACGAGATCGACCAGATCACGCGCGCGACGCTCGGCTCGATCACCGTGGCGACGCTGCTGCGCAGGGTCGAGCGCGCGGGTGAAGGAGCGGCCGGCGCGCAAGCGGGCCGAGCGGGCCGTGAGGCGGTCGCGCCGGCGGCGCGCAAGAGCGCCTGAGCGGCGGCGCTGAGGACTGCTGCTTCGCTATCGACCGCGGCTTCGTGACGCGGGCCAGGCGGGCCATGCAGGCCACAACGGGCCGATGGCGTCGAGCGTGTTCTTCAGCACCAGCCCGAGCTCGGTGTCGCCTTCCATCACCAGCGCACGATCGAAGAACAGCCGGTCGGCGTCGTCCTCGCCGCGCATCAGCGCCCACAGCGCCAGCGCCTGCGCGCGGATGACAAGCGCAGGCGCTTCGCGGCGGTCGGCCACTTCGAAGCCGCGCGGCCCCAGGCGAAGGCGCACGCGCAGGCCCGGCTCGGTCACTTCGACTTCGACGCAGCGGCCGCCGAGGTCGCGGCGCTGCGACTCGTCCAGGCGCGGCAGCAGCACGCGGTCGAGCAGCCGCGCGAGCACGAACGAAGGCGGTTCGGTCGGCAGGCGGCGCACCAGGGCGCGCAGACGGCGCGCCGCGGCTTCGGCCAACGGCGGCAGGTTCCGGGCGGTGTGGCGCGGGCGCGGCGCGGCGACATGCGGCGTGTTCACGAGACGACCTCCTTGGACAGCTCGACGGCCTCGAGCCCGGGGCGGCGATGGGCGAAGCCGTCCACCGGCGCGCCGGGCAGGCGCAGCGTCGCCAGTTCGGCGAGCGCGGCACCGCTCGCGGCATCGTGGTTCAGCACGTCGTCGAACAACTGGACGACGCGCGCGAAGTCGGCGCTGCACGGCGACAGCCGCACGCGCTGCGCACCGGCCGCCGCCAGCGCGGCACGCGATCCGAGCAGGCAGTGCAGCGCCGCCGATTGCGTCTGGATGCCGTTGAGCACGAGGAACGGCTCGCCCTCGGCGGTGTCCAGGCGCAGGCCGTCGGCGTCGTCGCGGCAGCGATACTCGCATTCGTCTTTCTTCAGCCGATAGTGGCGTGCGGTGAAGCAGCGCGCCGAGAAGGCCAGCGGCATGCGGCCGAAGGCGAAGACCTCGGTCTCGATCGGCCCGGCCGGACCGGCCACGCGCGCATCGGGCGGGTTGATCAGGCGTACCGCGTCGAGCGCGAGCTCCAGCGGCGGCACCCAGCGCATGGCGCCGAGCGGCGCCAGTTCGGCCAGTGCCGCGCGGCTGTAGACGTTGACGTGGGGGCCGATGACGAACGGCCGCGGCGTGCCGGCGCCGTGTGAGCGCGCCAGCGCCGCGAGCGCGGTGGCGTCGCCGGCTTCGACGGCAAATTCGTCTTGCTCGACGATGCGGCGCACGCTGCGCGTCTCGGCCTCGGCCATCACCAGCGCCTGCGTGCCGAGCACGACGTTCTTGCCCGCGCTGCGCAGATCGCGCGCCAGCGCCAGCCAGTCGTCGAGCTTGAACTCATGGCGGCGTGAACACACCAGTTCGCCGAGCACGACGGTGTCGGCCGCGCCCTCGGCGACCGCAGCGTAGAACTCCATCGTCTGCGCGCGCGGCCACCAGTACAGCAGCGGGCCGACCGTGATGCCGAAGGGACGAATCGCGCTCATCGCAGCCTCCTCAGCGCCACGGCCGCTCGTAGGCGCCCAGCGTGTGCTGCTGACCCTCGGCCCAGCGTGCGAGCTCGGCCGTCCAGCCCGGCTGCACCGACCAGCGCGTGCCGGTGGCGGCGGCATCGATCGCCGCACGCCAGACCCCGGTCACGTCGGCGACGTAGCGCGGGCTGCGCTGGCGGCCTTCGATCTTGATCGCCGAGACGCCGGCCTCGATGAGTTGCGGCAGGATGGCCAGCGTGTTCAGGCTGGTCGGCTCCTCGATCGCGTAGTCGCGCTCGCCGTCGACGACGAAGCGGCCCTTGCACAGCGTCGGGTAGCCGCGCGGCTCGTCGGGCGCGTAGCGGTCGATCAGCACGCCGCCCAGCCTGGCGTCGACGCCGGCGGCGCCTTCGGTCCAGCGCACCGCCGCAGGCGGCGAGCACACGCCGGCGGTGTTCGGCGACTGCCCCGTCACGTACGACGACAGGGCGCAGCGTCCTTCGACCATCACGCACAGGCTGCCGAAGCCGAACACCTCGATCTCGGCCTGCGTGTGGCCGATCAGGTGCCGCACCTGCGGCAGCGTCAGCACGCGCGGCAGCACGGCGCGCCGGATGCCGTAGCGCTCGCGGTAGAACTCGATCGCATCGGCCGTGGTGGCCGAGGCCTGCACCGACAGATGCAGCCGCAGCTCGGGATGGTGCGCACGCGCATAAGCCATGACCGCGATGTCGGCGACGATCAGCGCGTCGGCGCCGAGCGTGGCGGCGCGGTCGACGGCGCGCTCCCAGGGCGTGGGGTCGCGCGCATCGACGAAGGTGTTGAGCGCCATCAGCACTTCGCGGCCGCGCGCGTGCGCGTAGCGCACGCCGTCGCGCACCTGCGCGTCGTCGAAGTTCAGGCCGGCGAAGTTGCGCGCGTTGGTGGCGTCCTTCAGCCCGAGATAGACCGCGTCGGCGCCGGCGTCGACGGCCTCGTGCAGCGCGCGCAGCGAGCCGGCCGGGCAGACCAGCTGCGGCGCCTTGCGCGCGGATCGTTGTTCAAGCACCCGAGCAACGGCAGCCGCCGCCGTTGGGCTTGGTGCCGCCGTGGGTGCCGCTCGCGCCGGCGGCGCCGGGCGCGGCGATGCGGCCGATGCGCACGCGCCACAGCGCGGGACCGGATTCGAGATAGCGCCACTCGAACTGGCCGCCTCGCGTTTCCTCGAACTTGAAGTACAGCGGCACCGGATCGTGATCGTTGACGAGCTCGAAGCTGGCGCCGTTGGCCAGCGCATCGAAGGTGCCGAAGATGCGTGGATGGCGCTCGGGCGGCGGCACGGTGCGCACGTCGATGAGTTCGGTGGCGACGGTCATGAGCAGGTTCCTCGGATGGTGCGCAGTGGCAGCCGGTCGTCGAGCCTAGGCCGCGGCATGTGCAGCGGCCTTGACGCGCTTCAAGTTTTCGCACCGCCGGTGCGAGGCGCGCGCTCCGGCGAAAATGACGGCGACTGCGCCGCTTTCGACGCCGCGGCATCGGGCCGGCGGACGGCCCGACGCACCTGCTGACTAGCCTTTCGATGAATCAAGCCGTTCCCCTGGTCGATCTGGCGCCTTTCGCGCGTCTGGCGCTGCTGGCGCTGATCGTCGCGCTGCTGCCGCTGTCGTGGGTGTGGCTGCGCCAGCGCGGCGCCGATTCGAGGCGGCGGCTGGCGGCGCTGACCACGCTGACGCTGTTCCTCACCTTCGACCTGATCGTCTTCGGCTCGTTCACGCGACTCACCGATTCGGGCCTGGGCTGCCCCGACTGGCCCGGCTGCTACGGCGAGGCCAGTCCGGTCGGAGCGCATGCCGACATCCATGCCGCGCAAACGGCCATGCCGAGCGGTCCGGTCACGTTCACCAAGGCCTGGATCGAGATGATCCACCGCTACGTGGCGATGACGGTGGGCGTGCTGATCCTCGTGATGGCCGCCTTCGCCTGGCGCCAGCGCCTGAAGGCGCGTGGCACGCTGCCGTTCTCGCCCTGGTGGCCGACGCTGACGCTGGCCTGGGTGGTGGTGCAGGGGCTGTTCGGCAAGTACACGGTGACGTTGAAGCTCTACCCGGCGATCGTCACGCTGCACCTGCTCGGCGGGCTGGCGCTGCTGACGCTGCTGGCGTTCCAGCACGAGGCCTTCGCCGGCCGGCCGATCACGATCGCGCCGAAGTTGCGGCGCGCGGCGCTCGCCGTGGCGGCGCTGCTGGTGCTGCAGATCGCGCTCGGCGGCTGGGTCAGCACGAACTACGCGGTGCTGGCGTGCTCGGGCTTTCCGACCTGCAACGGCCAGTGGTGGCCACCGATGGAGTTCGCGCAGGGCTTCAGCGTGCTGCGCCATCTGGGGCAGACCGGCAGCGGCGAGCTGCTCATGCTGCCCTCGTTGGTCGGCATCCACATGGTGCACCGCATCGTCGCCGTGCTGGCCGCGACGGCGCTGCTGGTGCTGGCCTGGCGGCTGCGGCGAGCGGGCGATGCCGCGGCGGCGCGCTTCGGGCTCGGCCTGGGTGGGATGACGCTGCTGCAGGTGGCCACCGGGTTGTCCAACGTCGAGCTGAACTGGCCGATCGTCGCGGCGCTGATGCATTCGGCGGGCGCGGCGGCGCTGGTGCTGCTGATGGCCTTGCTGCTGGCGCGCAGCCAGGCCGCGACGCTCACGCCGCGCCGCGCAGCAGCGCCATGACGTCGAGCAGCGGCCGGCCGTCGGGGTCGGTGTCCGCTGCGGCGCCGGTGGCCGCGGCGGGCGGGCTCTCTGGGCCGGCCCCGTCGGGTGCGTCGTGCGCTCGCCCGGCCGGGCCGACCCGATCGAGCCGCGCCATCACCGGCGGCGTGAGGAAGCGCGAGGGCAGCGCATACAGATGGCGATCGCCCCAGCTGCGCTGCTGGGTGACGAAGAAGCGCTGCGGCGCCCACAGCGTCAGCTCGTCGCGGGCGCGGGTCATCGCCACGTAGAGCAGGCGCCGCTCTTCCTCGATCGCCGCCATGTCGCCGGTCGCCAGGTCGGCGGGCAGGCAGCCGTCGACGACGTTGAGCACGTGCACCGCGTTCCACTCCTGGCCCTTGGCCGAGTGCATCGTCGACAGGATCAGGTAGTCGTCGTCGCGCAGCGGCTCGCCAGCCTCGTCGCTGCTCGCCGCCGGCGGGTCGAGCGCGAGCTCGGTGACGAAACGTTCGCGGCTGGCGTGCGCTGCGGCTGCCTGCAGCAGTTGTTCGAGGTCGGCCCAGCGCACGCGGGCGTCGGCATGCAACCGCTCGAGGTGCGGCCGGTACCAGGCCAGCACCGCGCGCAGTTCGCCGGGCCAGCCGAGCGTGCCGCCGCGCAACGCATCGAGCAGCGAGCGCAGCGCCCGCCAACCGGCCGCCGCGGCGCGCGGCGGCGCGAAGCGGGCACTGTCGCCGCCGCCGTCGACGAGCCGCCTGGCCGCCGTCGGACCGATGCCGGGAACGAGACGCGCCGTGCGCCACGCGGCGAGCGTCGCGGCCGGGTTGTCGGCCCAGCGCAGCACGCTCAGCACGTCCTTGACGTGCGCCGACTCGACGAAGCGCAGGCCGCCGTACTTGACGAACGGGATGCGCCGGCGCAGCAGCTCGAACTCGAGCGCCACGCCATGCGACGCGCTGCGAAACAGCGCCGCCTGGCGGCGCAGCGCGAGGCCGCCTTCGCGCGCCGCCAGCACGGCGTCGGCCACGCCGGCGGCCTGTGCCGCCTCGTCGGCGGCCGTCACCAGCCGCGGCGGCAGGCCGTTCGGCCGCGTGCTCCACAGCCGCTTGGCGAAGCCCTCGGCGGCTTCGGCCATCACCGCGTTGGAGGCGTCGAGAATCGCCGGCGTCGAGCGGTAGTTCTGCTCGAGCCGGATCAGGCGTGCCGGCGCCGCGCAACGCTCGGCGAAGCCCAGCATGTGCGCGACGCTCGCGCCGCGGAACGCGTAGATGGCCTGCGCATCGTCGCCGACCACGGTCAGCGCGTCGCCGTGCGGCCTGAGCGCGTGCACCAGATCGGCCTGCAGGCGATTGACGTCCTGCAGCTCGTCGACCAGCACGTGATCGAAGCGCGCCGCAATGCGCGCGGCCAGCACCGGCTCGCGCATCAGGTGCCACCAGGCGAGCAGCAGGTCGTCGTAATCGAGCGAGCGCTGTGCGCGCTTGGCCGCGCCGTAGGCGTCGAACAGCCGCGCGAGGTCGGCCGCGCGCTCGCCGTACCACGGCCAGTCGGCGGCCAGCAACTCGGCCAGCGGGCGCTGCGTGTTGACCTGTCGCGAGTGGATCGCCAGGCAGGTCACCGCCAACGGGAAGCGCCACGCGTCGTCGGCCAGCCCGGCGCGCTGGCGCACGATGCCCATCAGGTCCTCGGCGTCGCCGCGGTCGAGCACGGTGAAGCCATCGGCGAGCCCGATGCGCGGCGCCTCCTCGCGCAGCAGGCGCGCCGCCAGCGAATGGAACGTGCCGCACCAGGGCAGCGCAGGCGGCGGCAGGCCGGACGGGGCGCCCAGAGCGGCGAGCAGCATCTGCCCGGCGCGACGTTCCATCTCGCGTGCAGCGCGGCGCGAGAAGGTCACGAGCAGGATGCGATGCAGCGGGGTGCCGCGCCGTGCGAGCCAGGCCACGCGCGCCGCCAGGGTGGCGGTCTTGCCGGTGCCGGCGCCGGCGACGACCAGCAGCGCCCCGGCCGCCGGGTCGTGCTCGACCGCGGCGCGCTGCTCGGCGTTGAGATCGTACGCGGCAGCGGCGTGAGCGGCCGACGGCGAGGTTGCGTGCATGGCGCAACTGTATGCGCGTCCAGCCACGCTGCCGCGGTCCGTGACGCCGGAGCCGGTCGCGCTGCGGCGGCTGCGCGCGCGCTGGCCTGCCCGGCGCGACTCGAACGCGCAACCGCCGGCTTAGAAGGCCGGTGCTCTATCCGGTTGAGCTACGGGCAGTCGAGATCCGATTGTGGGGCGTGGCAGCGTCCGCCGCGAAGGGTCGCGAGGGGCCGCTCAGCGCGCCTGGTACTGCGTCTTCCCGAACAGCACCTCGCGCTCCTTGTCGCCGGTGATCGGACGGCGCAGATCGGACAGCACCTCGACGCCGCGGCGCACCGCCGGACGTGCGGCGATTTCGTCGAACCAGCCCTTCAAGTGCGGGAACTCGTCCCAGTCGATGCCCTGGTTCCTCCAGCTTCGCAGCCACGGGAAGATGGCGATGTCGGCGATGCTGTATTCGTCGCCGGCGATGTAGCGCTGGCGCGCGATCTGGCGGTTCATCACGCCGTACAGGCGCCGCGCCTCGTTCGTGTAGCGCTCGATCGCGTACGGGATCTTCTCCGGTGCATAGACGCGGAAATGGTGCGCCTGACCGAGCATCGGGCCGATGCCGCCCATCTGGAACATCAGCCATTGCAGCACCTCGTACTTGCCGCGCGTGCTGGCCGGCAGCAGCCGCCCGCTCTTGCCGGCGAGGTAGAGCAGGATGGCGCCGCTTTCGAACAGCGAGATCGGCGCGCCGTCGGGGCCGTCGGGGTCGACGATGGCCGGGATCTTGTTGTTGGGGCTGATGGCGAGGAAGTCGGGCTTGAACTGGTCGCCGGCGCCGATGTCCACCGGGTGAACACGGTAAGGCAGGCCACATTCTTCCAGCATGATGTGGACCTTGTGGCCGTTGGGCGTGGCCCACGAATACACTTCGATCATCGCTTCTCCCCGATCGGGGGCAACCCGTGCGGCGGCCCCGCGCGCTCCCACTCTAAACCATGCTCGACGGCATCAAGCGCTGGCTCGGCGGTGGCCCCGATGCGACCCGGCACGAGTGGGAGGGCGTGGCGCCCTGGGCGGCGTCGCAGCAGCACGCCTATCGTGTGGTGGCGGGCGAAGGCTTCGTCGTCGACGGCCGGCTCGGCAGTGCGCCGTGGCGCCTCGAATGGGGTCCCTCGCAGCGCCCGTATATCGAAGGCCATGAACTGCGCATCCGCAGCGAGCTCGGACTGTCGCCCGATCTGCAGGTGGTGGTGATGAACCGCCAGTTGCAGGAGGAGATGGAGAAGGACGTCTACGAGCAGTACGTCGAAGGCGTGCAGACGCGCATCGACAACCAGACGCCGCCCGAGATGCGCTGGCTGGTGATGTTCCCCAAGCTCGCCGGCGCCGAACTCGGCACGCTCAAGGACCGCTACGTCGCGCTCGGCAGCCAGAAGGCGTGGCTGCGGTCCTGGCTCGACGGCGCGTTGGCCGCGGCGCTGCAGGGCATGCGCGTGGAACCGGGCATCCCGCTCGTGCTGATGATCGGTCGCGGCCGGCTGATGCTGCGCACCGCGCTCGACGAGGCCGCGGTGCCGCGGCTGCAGATGTGGCTGCGTCTGTTCGAGTGCGCGATGCGCGAGGCGCGTCGCGCCGCCAGCGACAGCGCCGATGCGGGGTCGCAGAGCACCACGCCCAGCCTGTGGAGCCCGAGCGCGCTGCCGGGCGACGAGCGCAAGAAGTAGCCCGTCAGGACCGCGCCGGCGGCCGCACCTTGCCGAGCTCGATCTTGGCGATCGCGTTGCGGTGCACCTCGTCGGGCCCGTCGGCAAAGCGCAGCGTGCGCACGTGCGACCAGAAGAAGGCCAGCGGCGTGTCCTGGCTCACGCCGGCGCCGCCGAACGCCTGGATCGCCCAGTCGATGACCTTGCCGGCCATGTTCGGCGCCACCACCTTGATCATCGCGATCTCGGCCTTGGCGACCTTGTTGCCGGCCACGTCCATCATCCATGCGGCCTTCAGCGTCAGCAGCCGCGCCTGCTCGATCAGGCAGCGTGCCTCGGCGATGCGCTCCTGCGTCACGGTCTGCTGCGCGATCGTCTTGCCGAAGGCGACGCGGCTCACGGCGCGCTCGCACATCAGCTTCAGTGCGCGCTCGGCCAGGCCGATGGTGCGCATGCAGTGGTGGATGCGGCCCGGGCCGAGACGCCCCTGCGCGATCTCGAAGCCGCGGCCTTCGCCGAGCAGGATGTTCGACGCCGGCACCCGCACGTCCGTGAAGTCGACCTCCATGTGGCCGTGCGGCGCGTCGTCGTAGCCGAACACGTTGAGCGCACGCACCACCTGCACGCCCGGTGCGTCCATCGGCACCAGGATCATGCTCTGCTGCGCGTGCCGGGCTGCCGCCGGGTCGGTCTTGCCCATGAAGATGAGGACCTTGCAGCGCGGGTCGCCGGCGCCGCTGGTCCACCACTTGCGGCCGTTGACGACGTAATCGTCGCGGCCGCTCGAGGTGTCGCGCACGATGCGCGCCTCGATGTTGGTGGCGTCCGAACTCGCCACCGCCGGCTCCGTCATCGCGAAGCCGCTGCGGATCTCGCCGGCCAGCAGCGGCTCGAGCCAGCGCTTCTTGTGCTCGGCGCTGCCGTAGCGCACCAGCACCTCCATGTTGCCGGTGTCGGGTGCCGAGCAGTTGAAGACCTCGCTCGCCCAGGGCACGGCGCCCATGATCTCGGCCAGCGGCGCGTACTCGCTGTTGGTCAGCCCGGCGCCCAACTCGCTCTCGGGCAGGAACAGGTTCCACAGTCCGGCCGCGCGTGCCTTGCGCTTGAGTTCCTCGACCACGGGCAGCGGCGACCAGCGAGCGCCGGCGCGCGTGTTGGCCTCGAGATCGGCGAACCAGCGCGGCTCGGCGGGGTAGACGTGCTCGGCCATGAATGCGCCGAGCCGCTCCTGCAACTCGCGCGTGCGCGCCGAATATTGGAAGTCCATGACGATCTCCTCTGTCGAAAGCGGTTTCGTTGGCGCGCGGCTCAGTGCCGCTGCGTGAAGCTCCACGCCAGCTCGGCCAGCGGCCGCGCGCGCGCACCGGTGGCGCGCGCCTCGGCGCTAGCCGCGATGCCGTCGACCACGCGCCTGGCGATGCCCTGGCAGATCGACGCCAGGCGGAACAAGTTGTAGGCGAGGTAGAAGTTCCAGTCGGCCATCACCGCGTCGGTGTCGAGCGCGCGGCCGCCGGCCGCGCCCAGGCGCTCGCAGTAGCGGCGCACGTAGTCGCGCTCGGCGGGAATGCCGAGTGCGGCCAGATCGAGCCCGGCGATGCCGCGGAAGGTGCCCGGCGGGATGTGCCAGGCCAGGCAGTGGTAGCTGAAGTCGGCCAGCGGGTGGCCGATCGTGGACAGTTCCCAGTCGAGCACCGCCACGATGCGCGGCGCGTCGGCGGAGAAGACGAGGTTGTCGAGCCGGTAGTCGCCGTGCACGATAGCGACGCGGCTGTCGTCGCGCGCGCTCGCCGGCATCTGCGCGGGCAGCCATTCGATCAGGCGCTCCATCGCGTCGATCGGCTCGGTGACCGAGGCCAGATACTGCTTGCTCCAGCGCGCGATCTGGCGCTCGAAGTAGCTGCCCGGCCTGCCGTAGTCGGCCAGACCGGCCGCGGCGACATCGACGCCATGCAGCGCCGCGATGACGCGGTTCATCTCGTCGTAGATCGCAGCGCGCTCGCGCGCGCTCGCGCCGGGCAGTGCCTGGTCCCACAGCACGCGGCCGGCGGCGAACTCCATGACGAAGAAGGCGCGGCCGATCACCGCCTCGTCCTCGCACAGCCGCAGCATCGCCGGCACCGGCACGTCGCTGCCGGCCAGTGCCTGCATGACGCGGAACTCGCGCTCGATGGCATGCGCCGACGGCAGCAGCCTGGCCTTCGGCCCGGGCTTGGTGCGCATCACGTAGCTGCGCGCCGGCGTGACGAGCTTGTAGGTGGGGTTGCTCTGGCCACCCTTGAACTGCTCGACCGTCAGCGGTCCGGCGAAGCCGGGCAACTCGCGCGCGAGGTAGGCCTCGAGCGCGGCAGTGTCGAAGGCGTGGCTGGCCGCGACGGGCCGGGTGCCGGTGTACTCGTCCATCGGTGAATCTCGAGCGCGTCCGGCGGCTCAGCCGCGCGAGGCGTCGACGGCAGAGGGCGACCGGCGGTCGGCGACGAAAGCGGAGCTCATGACGACGGCCTCTCGATGCGGGCCGCGATGCCCGCTGGGTGATGGCGTTCGATTGTAGAAACGCCGGATGGGCTGTCGCGGCGATGCCTGCCGCACAGCCGCACGCCGGCCAGCGCCCGCCGATGTGTGATGCACCACGGACGGCCGTTGCCGTGGGGTGTTCCCAGGCGGGGAAATGTAACCTTGCGTGCTAGAGTGCCCGCGACCTGCCCGAACGACGCCGCGCGCCGCATGCTGTATCCGTCCCTGCTGCCACGCTTCGGGCTTGCGTCGGCGCTGGCAGCGACGCTGGCCGTGATCGTCTTCGGCGCGCAGGCTGCGGGCCTGGGCGCGGGGCAGTCGAGCCCGGTGCTCGGTCAGCCGCTGGACTTCGCGGTGCCGCTGCGCATCGGCACCGGCGAGTCGCTGACGCCCGAATGCGTGCGCGCCGACGTGGCGGTGGGCGAGCGCCAGTTGCCGGCGCCGCTCGTGCGCACCACGCTCGAGGCGGCCGGCCCCGACAGCGCGCGCGTGCGCGTCCACGCCACGCCGCCGCTGGACGAACCGGTCGTCACCGTGACGATCCAGGCCGGCTGCAACTCGCAGGTGGTGCGGCGCTACGTGTTGTTCGTCGAGCCGGCCGTGCGTGCGCCGGCCGTGGCGGCGCAGCCAGTGGCGGCGCCGGCCTACGCAGCGGCGTTGCCCGATGTGCAGGCGATGACGCCGTCCGATCCGCCGGCGGCAGCAGCGGTCGGCACGACTGCGGCCGCACCCGCACCGGCACTCGCATCCGTACCCGCACCTGCACCTGCACCTGCACCTGCGCCTGCACGCGCGGCGCAGGGCGCGTCCGGACTCGCCACACAGGGCGCGCCGACGACAGCGTCGACGCCGACGCCGGCCGGCCAGAGCCGTGCCGTACGTACAACGCCGCGCCCCTCAGGCCGAGAAGCCAGGCACGCGGGCGCATCGAAGGTGGCGCGCGCGTCGCACCGCAAGAAGCCAACGCACAAGGCGGTCGCCGCGAGGCCGGTTGCAACGCCGCGCGCCGCGACGCCGGCGGCGACGGCGCGCAGCGACGCGGTGCCGCGCCTGAAGCTCGAAGCGGCGGAGCCGACACCGGACGCCGATGCGCAGGCGGTGGCGCAAGCGCTCGAAGCGGTGGCGCAGGCGGCGAGCGCGGCGCGCGCGACCGCCGCGACGGCTTCGGCCGCCGCCGAGCGCATCGCGGCGCTCGAGCGCAGCGTCGAGCAGTTGCGCACCGAGGCCCGGCTGCAAAGCGAAGGGGCGCTGCTGTTGCGCGATCGGCTCGCCCGTGCCGAGAACTCGAGCCGCTGGTTGACGCCGCTGATCGTGCTGGTGCTGTTGCTCGCCGCGGTCGCGTTGTGGCTGGCATGGAGGCTGTCGGCCATCGAAAAGAGGCGCGAGGTCGATTGGCGCCGCACCGTGGCGCCGGCGCTGGCCGCGCGCAGCGGCGCGGCCGACGAAGCGCCGATGTCGTCGATCCCGCTGGTGACCAGCG
>JAGWTJ010000253.1 GCA_028869005.1 Burkholderiales bacterium
CTGGGCTTCCACTACAAGTGGAACATGGGCTGGATGAACGACACGCTGGCCTATTTCGCGCGCGACCCGGTGCATCGCAAGCACCACCACGACCAGATCCGCTTCTCGCTGATGTATGCCTTCAGCGAGAACTTCGTGCTGCCGCTGTCACACGACGAGGTGGTGCACGGCAAGGGCTCGCTGCTGCGCAAGATGCCGGGCGACGACTGGCAGCGCTTCGCGAACCTGCGCGCGTATTACGGCTACATGTGGGGGCATCCGGGCAAGAAGCTGCTGTTCATGGGTTGCGAGTTCGCGCCCTGGGACGAATGGAACGCGGACGTGGCCCTGCCCTGGCATCTGCTCGACCAGGCGCCGCATGCCGGCGTGCAGCGCCTGGTGCGCGATCTCAACGCGGTGATGCGCCACTATCCGGCGCTGCACCAGCTCGACGTCTCGCCCGAGGGCTTCGCGTGGATCAGCCATGACGATGCCGCGCACTCGATCATCGCCTTCGAGCGCCGCGACGCCGCAGGCGGCGCGGTGGTGGTGATCTGCAACCTGACGCCGGTGGTGCGGGAAGGCTGGCGCATCGGTGTGCCGCAATCCGGCCTGTGGCGCGAGATCATCAACACCGACGCCGCCATCTACGGCGGCTCGGGCGTCGGCAACGCGCCGCTCGCCAGCGAACCTGTCGCCTGGCACGGCCGCGCGCAGTCGGTGGCGTTGACGCTGCCGCCGCTGGCGACGCTGATGCTGGTATGCGATGACTGACATGTCGGACGCGCCCGGCCCGCTGCTGCAGACGCTGGTTCCCGGCTGCCCGTGGCCGCTGGGCGCGACCGCCGGCGAGGCGGGGGTCAATTTCGCCGTGTGGGCGCCCGACGCCACGGCGATGGACCTCTGCCTGTTCGACGACGCTGGCCGCCACGAGCTCGCCCGCCAGCGGCTGCCCGGCTTCAGCGAGGGCGTGTGGCACGGCCTGCTGCCGGGCGCGCGCCCCGGGCTGGTGTATGGCCTGCGCGCGCACGGCCCGTGGGCGCCGCAGCAGGGGCACCGTTTCAACCCGGCCAAGGTGCTGCTCGACCCGTGGGCGCGCGAAGTCGTCGGACGCTACGGGCGGCAGGGGCCGGGGCCTGCCGACGACGCTGCGCTCGCCGCCGAACTCGCGCTGCACGTCGGCCATTCGGCAGCCGATGCGGACGAGCCGGACCCGCGCGACAACGCTGCCGTCGCGCTCAAGGCGCGCGTGCCAGAACCCTTCACCGCGCTACACGCCGCGTCGTCGCCGCGACCGCCGCGCCCGGCCATCCCGCGCGCGCGCACGGTGCTGTACGAAGCCCATGTGCGCAGCCTGACCATGCTGCACCCGGACATCCCCGCAGCGCTGCGCGGCAGCTACGCGGCGCTCGCCCATCCGGCGATGCTCGCCCACTACCGCAGCCTGGGCATCACCACGCTGAACCTGCTGCCGCTGCATTTCCGCGCCGACGAGGCCGCGCTGCAGCGCCGCGGCCTCGCCAACCACTGGGGCTATGCGCCCATCGCCTGGCTGGCGCCCGAAACCCGCTACTGGAGCGGCCGCCCGGGCACGTCGCCGCAATCGGAACTGCGCGACGCGATCGACGGCCTGCACGCGGCAGGCCTCGAGGTGGTGCTGGACGTGGTGTTCAACCACACTGCGGAAATCGACGACAACGGGCCGACGCTGTCGCTGCGCGGCCTCGCCAATGCGCGCTATTACCACCTCACGCCGGGCAAGGCGTCGCGCTACCAGGACTTCACCGGCTGCGGCAACGCGGTGAATCTGGCCGAACCGCGGGTGGTGGAACTGGTGCTCGGCGCGCTGCGCCACTGGGCGGAACACTACCGCGTCGACGGTTTCCGCTTCGACCTCGCGGCCACGCTGGCGCGCGACGGCCATGGCACGTTCAGCACCAGCGCAGGCTTCTTCGCCGCGCTGCAGGCCGACCCGCTGCTGGCATCGCTGAAATGGATCGCCGAGCCCTGGGACATCGGCGCCGGCGGCTACCAGCTCGGCGCCTTCCCGGCGGGCTGGCTGGAGTGGAACGACCAGTATCGCGACGCGATGCGCGCCTGGTGGCTGCGCGGCTGCGGCGACCGCGGCGAGTTCGCGCACCGCTTCGCCGGCTCCAGCACGCAGTTCCGCCACGCGGCGCGTGCGCCGACGGCCAGCGTCAACTTCATCACCGCGCACGACGGCTTCACGCTGCGCGACCTGGTGAGCTTCGACCACAAGCACAACCTGGCCAATGGCGAAGGCAACCGCGACGGGCAGCACCACAACAATTCCTGGAACTGCGGCATCGAGGGCGCGACCGACGATGCCGCCGTCAATGCGCTGCGCGCCCGGCTGCAGCGCGCCCTGCTCGCCACCCTGCTGACGTCCCAGGGCACGCCCATGCTGCTGGCGGGCGACGAGATCGGCCACACCCAGCGCGGCAACAACAACGCCTACTGCCAGGACAACGACACCACCTGGCTCGACTGGCACCGGCGCGACGCCGGCCTGCTCGCCTCCGCGCGGCGCCTGCTCGCCCTGCGCGCGCAACACCCGGCGCTGCGCCAGGCGAGCTGGCTCGCCAGCCACCCCGATCCGCACACGCCACAACCGGTGCTGTGGTGGCACCCCGATGGCCACGTGCTGCACGGCAGCGACTGGCAGGCCGCCGACGACCGCGCGCTGGCGATCCGCCTGCAAGCCCCGGGCGACGAAACTTGCGGCGAGGGCACCTGCGGCGTGCTGCTGCTGGTCAATCCCGGCGCCGAGCGCGACTTCCGCCTGCCGCCCGGACGGTGGCAGATGGTCTTCGACAGCGACAGCGCCGACGGTCTGCCTGCCACGGTCGAGACGCTCGCCTCGCATGTCCACGCGCCGGCGCCGGTGTGGACCGTCCCGGCGCGCTGCATCCAGATCCTGATCGACGCGCGGCCGACGCCGGACCATCCGGCCGAGGCCCACGCCAACCCATTCCCGCCCCATGAGGCCAGACCATGAAGATCCTCGACATCGCCACCCGCCCATTCGCCGGCCAGCGCCCCGGCACCTCCGGCCTGCGCAAGAAGGTCGCTGTGTTCCAGCAGCCGCATTACCTCGAAAACTTCGTGCAGTCGCTGTTCGACATCCTGCCCGACCGCGCCGGCCAGACCCTGGTGCTGGGGGGCGACGGCCGCTTCCACAATCGCGTCGCGATCCAGACCATCCTGCGCATGGCCGCGGCCAACGGCATCGGCAAGGTGCTGGTCGGCCGCGGCGGGCTGCTGTCCACGCCGGCGGTGAGCGCGGTGATCCGCAAGCGTGGCGCCTACGGCGGCATCATCCTGTCGGCCAGCCACAATCCGGGCGGCCCGGACGGCGACTTCGGCATCAAGTACAACATCGGCAACGGCGGCCCGGCACCGGAGAAGGTGACCGAGGCCATCTACGCGCGCACCCAGGCCATCGACACCTATCGCATCGCCGGTGACACCCCCGACATCGACATCGACCGCCTCGGCGCCGGCAGCCTCGGCGACATGCAGGTGGAGGTGATCGAACCGGTCGCCGATTACGCCGAGCTGATGCAGCAGCTCTTCGACTTCGACGCCATGCGCGCGTGGTTCGCCGCCGGCCATCGCATGCGCTACGACGCGATGTGCGCGGTGGGCGGCCCCTACGCCCGTGCCATCCTCGAAGGCATGCTCGGCGCGCCGGCCGGCACGGTGGTCAATGGCGAGCCACGCGAAGATTTCGGCGGCCATCACCCCGACCCCAATCCGGCGCATGCCACCGAGCTGATCGCCGCAATGAGCGGCCCTGCGGCGCCCGACTTCGGCGCCGCCTCCGACGGCGACGCAGACCGCAACATGATCCTGGGCCGCGACTTCGTCGTGACGCCTTCGGACAGCCTCGCGGTGCTCGCCGCCAACGCCACGCTGGTGCCGGGCTACAAGGCCGGGCTGGCCGGCATCGCGCGCTCCATGCCCACCTCCTGCGCCGCCGATGCGGTGGCCAAGGCGCTGGGCATCGCCTGCTTCGAGACGCCCACCGGCTGGAAATTCTTCGGCAACCTGCTCGACGCCGGCCGCGCCACGCTGTGCGGGGAGGAGAGCTACGGCACCGGCTCCAGCCACGTGCGCGAGAAGGACGGCCTGTGGGCCATCCTGTTCTGGCTCAACCTGCAGGCGGCCACCGGCCTGTCGGTGGAGGCGCTGGTGCGGCGCCACTGGGCAGGCTTCGGCCGCCACTACTACTCGCGCCACGACTGGGAAGGCATCGCCACCGAACGCGCCGATGCGCTGATGGCGGCGTTGCGCGACAAGCTGCCCGGGCTCTCCGGGCGCGAGTTCCCGTCGCCGGACGGTGCCACGCTGCGCATCGCCAGCGCTGACGATTTCGCCTACACCGACCCGGTCGACGGCTCGGTGAGCACCCGCCAAGGTGTGCGCCTGTTGTTCGAAGGCGGCAGCCGGGTGGTGTTCCGCCTGTCGGGCACCGGCACCGAAGGCGCCACGCTGCGCGTGTATCTGGAGCGCTTCGAGGCCGATGCGTCGCGCCACGACCAGCCCACCCAGCAGGCGCTCGCCGCGCTGATCGCGGCGGCGGAAGCGGTGGCCGGCATTCGCGCGCACACCGGCAAGCAGGCCCCCACCGTCATCACCTGAACCGCGCCGGCCCACAGCCCAAGCACCGC
>JAGWTJ010000028.1 GCA_028869005.1 Burkholderiales bacterium
GGCGCAGGCCTGCGCTATCGACTGCGCGGCACGGCCTTCGAGATCTTCGGCCCGCCGGCCGAGGGCGCGGCGGCGCAGGACGGGCAGCGTACCGCAGCCGCGGACGCGCCCAGCGTCGAGCGCGCCCGTACGCGAACGAGCGAACACGGCGTGGGGCCGTTCGCCCTGCGCCTGCTCACACCCGGCGCGGCGGCGGCGAGCGTGCTGGAGCCCGCGCGGACGCACGGCGCACGCATCGAGCTCGTTACCAGCGCTTGAGCGCGCGGCGCATGGGTCGAACGCACAGCGCGCGTCGAGTGCAAAGCGCGCGACCCGCACGGCGTGCACGTGCCGGGCCTCCCCGGCATGCGGCGATGCCCTCATCGAGCCGAAGCGGCAGCGGCCTTCACCGCGAACTGCACCCGAACCGTCAGGCCGCGCCCGTCCGGTCCATCGTGCAGCGTGATGCGCGCGCGATGCAGTTCGGCAATGCGCCGGCACACGGGCAGGCCGAGGCCGGTGCCGTCGTGCTCACCGCCGGGCACGCGGAAGAAGCGCGCGAAAACCTGCTCGCGCAGGGCCACGGGCACCCCGGGTCCGTCGTCGTGAACCTCGAGGCACGCGCCGGCGCCGTCACGCGCATCATGCAGCACGACGGCGATGCGCCCACCTACGGGCGAGTAGCGGATCGCGTTGTCGACCAGGTTGGCAAGCAGCATCGAGAGCAGGTCCGCGTTGCCGTCGACGAGCACGGCCGGCGCGTCGCATTCGAAGCCGAGGTCCTGCTGCTTGCCGAACGCCAGCGGGGCCAACTCGGCGCACACCGACTCGGCCAGCGCGCGCAGCTCGACCGTGTCGGGGTCCGGCAGTGCCGGCTGCGGGTCCAGTCTGGCCAGGGTCAGCAACTGACTGACAGCGCGCGTGCCGCGCTCGAGTCCCTGCTGCAGCCGCTCCAGCGCCAGCTCGTGCTCCTTGCCGTCGGTACGAAGCGCCATGTGCAAGTGCGCCTGCATGGCTGCCAGCGGCGTGCGCAACTCGTGCGCCGCGTCGGCCGTGAAGCGCCGCTCGCTGTCGACGGCGCCGGACACGCGCGCCAGCAGCGCGTTGAGCGCGACGACCAGCGGGCGCACTTCCCGGGGCGCGCTCTCGGGCGGCAGCGGGCTCAAGTCGTCGGCACGTCGCCGCCGCAGCTCGCGCGTCAGGGCACCGAGCGGATCGAGGCCGCGGCTGACGGTCAGCCACAGCAGCAGCAGCAGCACCGGCAGGCCGAGCGCCAGCGGCGTCACCGCATGGACGGCGGCGCGGCGCACGAGGCTCATGCGCAGGTCGTGCGCCTCCGACACCAGGATGCGGTAGTCGCGGTGCAGGTCCCACACCGCGTAGTGGCGCCAGGTGCGCCCGTCCGCGTCGGTGTCGTCCGAGAAGCCGTCGACGCGGGTGATGGGCGTCTCGGGCGCGTTGGACGAACGCAGCAGCAACGACCCGTCGCCGGCGAAGACCTGGTAGCGCAGTTGCCGCTCGTAGTTCTCGTGCTGCGCCTGCGTCGAGCCGGCCACGGCGCGTCCCGCGCCGCGTCCCAGTTGTTCCAGCCGTTGCTTCAAATGCGGCAACGTGGCCAGCGTCTCGGACAAGCCGGCGCGCGCCGGCATGGTGGTCGGCAGCGTCGTCGGGTCGTCGTCGTCGGGGTCGGTGACGCGCAACAGCGCCAGCGCCGTCTGCGCCAGGTGGATGTCGAAGATCTCGTCGATCGTGTCGATGCTGTCGCGCACGGTCCATACCGCCATCACGACCCAGTAGCCGGCGCTGACCAGCACCAATGCCAGCAGCAGCCGCCAGCTCAGCGAGAAGCGGGCAAGCCTCAAGACGCGACCCGCGGCATCGCGTAGCCGACGCCCCGCACCGTCTTCAACGCGCCGGCGCCCAGCTTGTGGCGCAGGTTGTGCACGTGGACCTCGATGGCGTTGCTGTCGACCTCGTGATTCCAGCCGTACAAGGCCTGCTCGAGCTGATGGCGGGTCAGGACGCGCCCGGCCGCGGCCATCAGCGCGTGCAGCACGTCGAACTCGCGGCGCGACAAGGCGACCGGTTCGCCGCGCAGCGTCACGCGGCGCGTGTGCAGGTCCAGCGCGACATCGCCCGCCGTCAGCCGGCCGCTCACCCGGCCCGCGCGGCGCAACAGCGCACGCATGCGCGCGATCAATTCCTCCAGGTCGGCAGTCTTCACGACGTAGTCGTCTGCGCCGGCTTCGAGTCCGGCCACCTTGTCGCGCGTGGCGTCGCGCGCGGTGAGGATCAGCACCGGTACGCCGCTGCCTTCCTGCCGAAGTTCGCGCAGCACGTCGAGCCCGCTCAGAGCCGGCAGGCCGACGTCCAGGACGATGCCGTCGTAGGGCTGCGCACGCGCGCGTGACAACGCGCTGCGCCCGTCACGCACCCAGTCCACCTTGTAGCTCGCGTGCTGGAACGCGGCCTGCAGGCCGGCACCCAGCAGGGGATCGTCCTCGACGAGCAGCAGCGTGGTCACGGCGCGAGATTCTGCTACCGAGTTTCCCCAATGACCCCCGATTCGACCCTCGTTTCTGAGCGCGCCTTAAGAGACGCGACTTCGCGCTCAGGGTCACATCAGATGCGCTTCTTAAGCTTGTATCGAGATCGAACAAGCCCCTTCCACCCCGAGGACGCTGCCGACGCACACGAGGTCCGTCGGCAAGGAAAGGAGACAAGCTGGCATAGCAACAGCGGCCCCCCTGTCACGCGCCCGCGCCGCCCTGCTCGCCTGCGTTGCGGCGCTCGGCGTCATGCTCCTGCCCGCGACGGCCGGTGCCGCCAGCGATCCCGCGGCCGGCGATCCCATGGCCAACGCGCGCTATGTGGGCGAGAAGCGCTGCGGCGAATGCCACGACACCGAGCGCGAGCTGTTCGGTCACACGCAGCACGCCAAGGCCTTCCGTTCGAATCCGCGCGACGACGTCGAGCGCACGGTGTGCGAGGCCTGCCATGGCCCCGGTTCGCTGCACGTGGCCAACAGCAACGACAAGAGCCGGATCATCGGCTTCTCCAAGGACTGGGGCACGCCCGTCTCGGTGCAGAACGCCAAGTGCCTGGGCTGCCACAGCGGAGAGCAGCGCATTCACTGGCCGGGATCGGTGCACGCGACCAACCGGCTCGCCTGCTCGGACTGTCACAACCCGATGGCGCGCTTCACCGCCAGCGGCTTGCTGAAGAAGGCCAGCATCACCGAGACCTGCCAGACCTGCCACCAGCAGCAGCGCGCGGAGTTCCGCAAGCGTTCGCACATGCCGGTGCCCGAGGGCAAGATGAGTTGCGAGGACTGCCACAACCCGCATGGCAGCTCGGCCAAGCGGCTGCTCAAGGCCGAAAGCGTCAACGAGCTCTGCTACACCTGCCACGCCGAGAAGCGCGGCCCCTTCCTGTGGGAGCACGCGCCCGTGCGCGAGAACTGCGCCAACTGCCACCTCCCGCACGGCTCGAACCAGGACAAGCTGCTCGCCCAGGCGCGTCCCGTGCTGTGTCAGAACTGCCATAGCGGCCAGGGCGGCATGGGGCATCAGCTGTTCGCCGCCAACACGCTGCCGACGAACCTGATCGGCCTGGCGGTGCCGGCGACCAACGCCACCGCAGGCAGCCGCCGCACGATTTCGCGCTCCTGCCAGAACTGCCACACCCAGGTGCACGGCAGCAACCATCCCTCGGGCGCCCGCCTGCAACGCTGAGCCGTGTTGGGGAGTCGAGCCATGTCGTCGATCCTGTCCGTCGTGCGTCGATCACGTCTGCGCAGGCCGCGCCCGCGTCCGCTGGCCGCGCTGCTCGCCATCGCGCTCGCCCACTGGGCCGCGTCGCCCGTGCTCGCCGACTCCGCGGTGGGCGTCGACACGGCGTTGGGCAATGCGCTCAACCCCCCGGGTCGGCCGGCCAACCCGCGGCCGCTGGCGCTGGATGCGGACGATGCGGTGCGTCGTTCGCCCTCGGGCCAGCTCTACGCCATTCCGACCGCGCGCAGCGAGGAACGCAACAAGACCGAGGGCGGCTGGGAGTACGACGGCGGCGTCGACTTCGGTCTGCTCGCAGGCATGCGCGACCGTCGCAATGCGCTGTTCGGCAAGTACAAGGACGTGCACAACGGGCCGACGCTCGATTACTTCGAGGCCCAAGCCGACCGCCCTGAAAGCGGCCACTACGTGCAGACCTTCGGCGGCGCGCTCGGACGGCAGGATCAGTTCGTCGGCGTCCAGTTCGGGCGCTATGGCGACTGGAAGGTCAAGTTCTTCTACAGCGAGCTCAAGCACGTCTACACCGACACCTACCTGCCGCTGTTCGATGGCGTCGGCACCGGCAACCTGACACTGGCCGGTGGCCTCAAGCCGATGGGCGGCGCGGCCCCGGTGACCGCCGGCAGCCCGACCGTCGGCACGGGCGCCTGCACGGTGGCGGCCCCTTGCTGGCGCTACACGGGTGCGGACGGCGTCGCGCGCGTGTACTCCAACGCGACGGCGCTGATCGGCATCAACTGGACGGGCAGCGCCACCACGGCGGCGGGCACGGCCGTATCGCCGAACTCCATCGCCGGCGGCATCAACTCGTATTTGAGCGGCGTCGACGGCAGCAGCGAACTCGCCGCGTTGCGTCGTCGCGCAGGTGTCTCGGGCGAGATGCGGCTGGACAACCGATGGAAGGTCTACGCCGGCCTGACGCAGGAACGGCGCACCGGCGCGCGTCCGTTCGGCATGAACGAGAACAACTACACCGTCGAGATTCCCGAGCCGATCGACTACACGACGCACGACCTGCTGGCGGGTCTGAGCTACGTCGAACCGAACATGCAGGGCAACCTGCGCCTGTCCGGTTCGCTCTTCAACAACCACGTCTCCAGCCTGACCGTGCAGCAGCCCTGGTTGGCCGCAGCCACCGGCATCGGCGCCGCGCAAACCACGCAGTTCGCCCTGTACCCCGACAACAAGGCCTTCAACATGAAGGCCGAATTCGCGAAGAACGTGCCCGAATTCCTGAACGCCCGCTTCACGGCCAACGCGTCCTGGGGCACGTCGCGCCAGGACCAGGCGCTGATGATGCCGGTGGACCCCACGCAGACGGCGCAGATCACGGCAGCGCTGGGCACGCCGGTGCTGGCGGGCATCAACAACCCGGGTTACGCCACCAACACGCTGGACCTGCGCAACTGGGACGGCAGCCGCGGGCTGCCTCTGAGCCAGGCCTCGGCGCAGCAGCGCATCGATACGCGGCTGATCAACGTCGGCCTGGCCCTGCGGCCTCTCGACGACCTGGGCCTGAAGCTCGACTACCGTCACTACGAGTCGCTCAACAAGGGCGGTTACCTGGCCTACAACCCGTTGACCGGCCAGTTCGGACGCGGATTCCGCAACTCCACGGCGTTCGATCTGGTGGTGGGCAGTTCGGGCGCGAGCGGCGCCATCGGCGTGCCGTGCTACGTCCCGCCGGGATTCCCGAGCGTCGCCGGTTGCACCTTCAACGGCAATGCCGGCGTGGCCGGGCAATCGACCAACAACCCGGCCAACGTGCCCGTCTTCAGTCCGCCGCGCGATGTCAAGCAGACCAACGTCACGGCGAGTGCCGATTACGACCTCGGCGTCGCCGGCAGCGTCAATCTGGCGGTCGAACGCGAGGAATTGCACCGCACCTACCGCGAACGCGAGAAGACCTGGGAGGATCGCATCAAGCTCGGCTACACGAACCGCGGCTTCGAGGATCTGACGTTGCGCATGTCGTTCGAGAACGGCCGGCGGCGCGGCTCGGAGTACGAGTTCTGGCCGGTCGAGGACATGGGCACCGGGCTGCCGGGACTGGACTGGGACACCATCGTCTCGCAGTACTTGAAGACCGCTGCCGCGGCGCCGGGATGGACGGTGGCGCCGGCAAGCCTGTCGGGCTATCTGGCGCGCTATGCCTACGACTCGCGCAAGTACGACCAGGCCGACCGCAATCAGCAGGTCAGCAATCTGCGCGCCAACTTTGCCGCACGCGAGGATCTGGATCTGGGCGTGTCGCTGCAGTACCGCAACGTGAGCTACCCGAGTTCGGACTACGGCCTGGCGGTCGACCGCGGAACCTCGGTCAATCTGGACGCCACCTACCAGCCGTCGCTGGCGCAGCAGCTCTACGGTTACTACTCGTGGCAGGGCGGCACGCGCTCGACGCGCGCCAACGCCGGCACCAATGCCGCAGGCGCGTCCAATACCTGCACCTTCCCCGTGGGCAGCGCGCTGACCACGTCGCAGGCGATCGTGCAGTGCGCGCAGCAGGTCTGGCTGGCCGCGTCGGCCTGGGACACGACCAGCACCGACCGCACCGAGGTGTTCGGCCTGGGCTTCCAGACCGAACTGGGTCGCACGACGCTGGCGCTGGACTACACGTTCTCGCGCGGCACCACCACCGTCGGCTACTCGTTCGGACCCAACGTGCTCACCGCTGCGCAGGCGCTCGCCGCCGGCACCGCCTTCCCGGCCATGTCGTTCCGCCAGAACACCGCGACCGTGCAGTTGCTCGTGCCGCTGGACAAGAAGATCGCGGCGCGCTTCCTGATCCGCCACGAGGCCGGACGCATCAGCGACTGGCACTACGACGGCATGCCCGTCGGCGCGAGCGCGGCGGAGAACAACGCCACGCTGATGCTCGACGCCGGGCCGACCGGTTACAGCAACACGCTGTTCGGCATCTTCATCCAGTTCAAGTTGTGATCTGACCCACTCGCGCTGGAGACTGCCTTGAGATCCTCCGAACTTCATGCCCAGGCACGGCGCGTCGCCGGCATCGGCCTGGCCGCATTGGCGGCGACGGTGCTCGCGGCCGCACCCGCAGCGGCTCAGAGCACGGCGGGCAACCGAACCGGCCAGGCCGTGGCGACGGCCGTCTGCGCTGCCTGCCATGGCGAAGACGGCAACAGCGCTGTGCCGATGTTTCCCAAGATCGCCGGCTTGCAGGAGAGCTACCTCGTCAAGCAGTTGCGCGACTTCAAGTCGGGCCGGCGCAAGAGCGACGTCATGGCGCCGGTGGTCGCCGACCTCAAGCCCGAGGACATGCAGCCGCTGGCCGCCTATTACAGCCACCTGAGCCTGAAGCCCGAAGTGCCGGGCGAGCGCCGCACCACCGATCTGGGCAAGCTCATCTACTTCGATGGCAACGAAGAGACCGGCGTGCCAGCTTGCGTCGGCTGCCATCAGCCGGCGGGAGCGGGACACCTCCTGTACCCGCGGATCGGCGGGCAGCATGCCGTGTACGTCAAGCAGCAACTGAAGAACTTCGCCAGCGGCGAGCGCACGAACGACGCCAACCGCTTCATGCGCGTCGTGGCCCAGCGCATGAGCGACGAGGAAATGGACGCCGTGGCGGCCTACCTCGCCGGCCTCGGTCGATAGCCTCGATAGTCCGCGACGCCCAGGAGACATCGCCTTGAGAACGACCTTTGCCTTGTGCCTGGCTGCGTGGCTCACGTGGGTGCCGCTGCGCGCGGCGGGACAGAGCCCCGCATCGAACGATCAGAGCGACGAACTGAAGGCCGCGCTTGCCGTCAAGGGCGATCCGGCCCGTGGCGAGGCGCTGTTCGAGCCCTGCATCGGCTGTCACCGCAAGGACGCGTCGGGTCGTACCAGCGGCGCCTATCCTCGGCTCGCCGGCCAGCACGCCAGCGTGCTGATCAAGCAGATGCTGGACTTTCGCGGCGGACAGCGGGACAACCCCAAGATGGAGCCGTTCATCTCCGACCACGCCGGGACGCCGCATCAGATGGCCGATCTCGCGGCCTACCTGCAGTCGCTGCCCGTGGCGGCCGCCAACGGCAAGGGGCCTGGCACGGCACTGCCGCGCGGGCGCGAGCTATACGAGAGGGATTGCGCCGACTGCCACGGCGCCAAGGGCGAAGGGGACGCGCGGAAGTTCTATCCGACGGTGGCGGCCCAACACTACCGCTACCTGCTGCGCGAGGAACAGCGGATTCGCGATGGCGACCGACGCAATGCGAACCAGGACATGGTTCGCGTCATCAAGGGCTACTCGCAGGCCGACCTCGAGGCCGTCGCCGACCACATGGCACAGATGCCGCCGCTGCGCTGAACCTGGACGCGGCACGGCGGCACGCGTCGCGCCGCCGTCCGCCTTAGCGCGCGATCAGAGCCGCTCGAAGATCGCCGCGATGCCCTGCCCACCGCCGATGCACATCGTCACCAGCGCGTAGCGGCCGCCCGTGCGCTGCAGCTCGTAGATCGCCTTGACCGCGAGGAAGGCGCCCGAGCAGCCGATCGGGTGGCCGAGCGCGATCGCGCCGCCGTTCGGGTTGGTCTTCTTCATGTCGAGCTCGAGGGCGCGCGCCACGGCGATCGCCTGCGCGGCGAAGGCCTCGTTGCTCTCGATCACGTCCATCTGGTCGAGCGTGAGCCCGGCCTTCTTGAGCGTGAGCTTGGACGCCGGGATCGGGCCCTCGCCCATGAGGTGGTTGGGCACGCCGGCCACGCCGTAGGAGACGAGGCGCGCGATCGGCTTGTGGCCGCCGGCCGCGGCCTTGGCGGCGTCGGCCAGCACGAGGAAGGCGGCGCCGTCGTTGATACCCGAGGCGTTGCCCGCCGTGACCGAGCCGCCTTCCTTCTTGAAGGCGGGCTTGAGCTTGCCGAGCGACTCCAGCGTCGTGCCGGCCTTGACGTGCTCGTCGACCTCGAACACCACGTCGCCCTTCCTGGTCTTCTTGACGATCGGCACGATCTGGCTCTTGAAGCGGCCTTCGGCGATGGCGGCGGCGGCACGGCGGTGCGATTCGACGGCCAGCGCGTCCTGCTCCTCGCGCGTGATGTTCCACTTGGTCGCCAGGTTCTCGGCGGTGATGCCCATGTGGCCGACGCCGAACGGGTCGGTGAGCGCGGCGACCATCGCGTCGATGATCTTGGTGTCGCCCATGCGCGCGCCGTTGCGCTGCGTGGTCGACAGGTACGCGCCGCGGCTCATGACCTCGACGCCACCGCCGATGCCGAAGTCGCAGTCGTCGAGCAGGATGTTCTGCGCCGTCGTCACGATGCCCTGCAGGCCCGACGAGCACAGGCGGTTGACGGCCATCGCCACGCTTTCCATCGGCAGCCCGGCCTGGATGCTGGCCACGCGCGCCACGTAGGGGTAGCGGCTCTCGGTGGGAATGCAGTTGCCCACCGTCACGTAGTTGATCACCTTGGGGTCGACGCCGCTGCGCTCGACCGCCGCCTTCATCACCGTGCCGGCGAGTTCGGCCGGCTCGATATCGGCCAGCGACCCGCCGAAGGTGCCGATCGCCGACCGCGCCGCACCCAGCACCACCACGTCACGCTTGCTCATGTCCGTCTCCTTTTCGTCTGACAAAGATTGGTCTGGCAAAGACCCGCAGTGGACCTTCTGCGGCTGCCGCAAAGCTTACGCCGTCGACGCGGCCGCCGCCACGGCGGGGCAGCTCGGGCGGGCGCCGGGGCGAGCTCGGGAGCGCTCAAGGCATGATCTTCAGATCCTTGACGAAGCGCGTCGTGTAGGTCCTGGCCAGGTCGACCTTGGCCGGATCGACGAGCCCGAGCGCCACCAGCAGGTCGTAGGTCTTCCTCATGCGCGCGTCGGTGACGATGCCGATGCCGAGAAGCGCCGCGTCGCCGCCCAGCACCATGCCGCGCTCGACGATCTGGCGCCTGCCGTAGGCCAGCAGTGCGTCGCTCATCGCCGGGTTGTCCTTCCTGATCGCGGCGTCGGCCGCCTTCGGGTCGCCCTCGAGGTAGTCCTTCCAGCCCTGCATCGAGGCCCGCACGAAGGCCGCCACCTGCGCCGGCTTGCGCGCTAGCGTGTCCTGCATGCAGACGACGGTCATCGCGTAGGGCGGCCAGCCATGGTCGGCCAGCAGCTGCACCGCCGGCTCGAAACCGCCCTGCTTCTGGATCGCGTAGGGCTCGCTCGTCACGTAGCCCTGCTGCACCGTTTGACGATCGGCGAGGAAGGGCTGGACGTTGAACGTGTAGGGGCGCAGCTGTTCGTCCTTCAGGCCCCAGGTCGAGCGCATCCAGGGCCAGTAGTTGGTGTGCGCGTCGCCCGAGATCAGGATCGTCTTGCCGCGCAGGTCGTCCATGCGCTCGAAGGCTCCGGGGTGTCCGATCATCGCCAGCGGATCCTTCTGGAACGCCGCGGCGACGGTCACCGCGCGGATGCCGCGCTCGTGCGCCTTGATGATCTGCACGTCGTAGCCCATCAGGCAGTCGGCCTGGCCGGCGGCCAGCAGTTGCAGTCCGTTGACCTGCGGGCCGCCCATGCGGATGGTGACGTCGAGGCCCGCCTTGCGGTACAGGCCGGCGGCCAGCGCCTGGTAGAAGCCGCCGTGTTCGGCCTCGGCGTACCAATTGGTCAGGAAGACGAACGGCTCGGCCGCGGCGGCAAGGCGCGGCGCGGCGAACGTGAGCGCGAGCGTCAGCGCGAGAAAGAGCGCCAGTGCGCGCGGAAATGCGCGCGGCGCGCGCGGGCGCCGGCCCGGCTCCTGGGTCGGCGCGCTCTGGTTCGTCGCCGACAGATCGGGCCGCGGCAGGTTGGCCGCCTCGTAGCGGGCGCGGGCGAGCGCGCCCGCGGTGTCGGCCAGCACCGGTGGCGCGGCCTTGGCGTCTTCGAAGCGGAAGGCCGAGGTGAGGTCGCCGAAGGTCCGGCGCCGCCAGTCGCTGAGGTTGGGCTCCTGCACGCCGGTGAAGGCTTCGAGCAGGCGCAGCACCGAGGTGTGGTCGAACGGCTCGCTGCACACCCAGCCGCCCGCGGTCCACGGCGAGACGACGATGCAAGGCACGCGAAAGCCGGCGCCGACCGGCAGGCCGCCGACGAACTCGCCCGGCGTGCCCGCCGGCGGCACCGGCGGCGCGACGTGGTCGAAGAGGCCGTCGTTCTCGTCGTAGCAGAGGATGAACACGGTCTTGGCCCAGACCTTCGGGTTGGAGGCGATGGCGTCGATCTTGCTGGCGACGAAGGCCGCGCCCGCCGCCGGCAGGAAGTCGGGATGCTCCGACTGGAAGCTCGTCGGCATGATCCACGACACCGCCGGCAGCCGGTCGTTGGCAGCGTCGTACTCGAACTCGCCCTCGGCGCCGCGCACCACGCCGCGCTCGTACAGCGGCGTTCCCGGCGCCGCCTCGCGAAACGCCGCGAAGTTCTCCAGCATGTTGCAGCCGTAGTTGTTCTTCTGCTGGTAGACCTTCCAGCTCACGCCGGCCTCCTGCAGCCGCTCGGCGTAGGTCTTCCAGCGACAGCCGCCGGGCGGCACCTTGTTGGTGACGATCGGCCCGCCGCCGCTGCCCTCGGGGTCGATCGTGCCCGTCATCCAGACCATGCGGTTGGGCCAGGTCGGCCCCAGCACCGACGAGTGGTAGGCGTCGCAGATCGTGAAGGCCTCGGCCAGCGCGAACTGGAACGGGATGTCGGCGCGCTTGTGATAGCCCATCACGTAGGGCGCCTTGTCGCCGTCGGCCTTGCGGTGCGCCGGCAGCCAGTTGTCCATGCTCCCGCCGTTCCAGGCCTCGTGCTGCACGGCCCAGGCGTGGCTGGTCGACGGGATCTTCTGCGCGTTGGTGCTGCGCGTGTCGAGGTGGAACGGCAGCAGGAAGCCGCCGGGGCTGGCGGTGTCGGGCTGGTGGAAGACGCTGCGCCCGTCGGGCAGCACGAGCGCATTCGCATCGCCGAAGCCGCGCACGCCGGCCAGCGTGCCGAAGTAGTGATCGAACGAGCGGTTCTCCTGCATCAGCAGCACGACATGGCGGATGTCGCCGAGCGAGCCGGGCGAACCCCGCGGGCGCTCGGCGGCCAGCGCGCGGCGCAGGTTGGGCGGCAGCAGCGACGCGGCAGCGGCCGCCGCGGCCAGCGCCGAGGTCGAGCCGAGCAGGCGGCGGCGCGTGAACCTGCGTGATTCACCGAGTGATGCGGCTGGCTGGGCGGCGTGCGTGCAGTCTTCGTTCATGGCGCAGGGTCGCGGCCTGGTTGCCGCGCACCTGCGCCACGATATAGGACAAAGCCGGTGCTTCGGCGCGTGCCGCCGCCTGCACCGCTTGGACAGCCGGGCGACCACACGCGACGTCTGCCTCCTTGGTCGCACGCTGCATTGACCACGCTCAGCGCGTGGCAAGCGGCCACGCCGCATAAAGGGCGGCGATGCGCACCGCCTTTCTGATCGCCGCCGCGCTTGCGCTGGCGTTCGTTGCACTGGTGGCCTTCGGCTCGGCGCGCTGGCGCCGCGCGACCGACGTGCTCGTCGCGCGCCTGCAGGCCGACGCCAGGCCCTCCGCGGTGACGCACTTCGACGCGAAGGAACTGGACGGCCTGCCCGCGCCGGTGCAGCGCTACTTCCGGCGCGCGCTGCACGACGGCGCGACGATCGTGCGCTCGGCGCGGCTCGAGCACGAAGGCGAGTTCAACCTCGGCACCGACCGCGACCTGTGGAAGCCCTTCGCATCGATCCAGCAGGTGCGCGCCGCGCCTCCCGGCTTCGTCTGGCACGCCCGCAACTTCGTGCTGCCGGGCATCGCGGTGCAGGTGCACGATGCCTACGTCGACCACGAGGGTCTGCTGCACGCGGCGCTGCTCGGCCTGTGGACGGTGGCCCAGGTACGCGGCGGCGGCGACTTCGCGCGCGACGAGCTGATGCGCTGGCTCGCCGAGGCGGCGTGGGTCCCGACCGCGCTGCTGCCGAGCCAGGGCGTGCGTTGGGAGGCGATCGACGAGCATCGTGCGCGCGCGACCTTGCGCGACGGTGCGATCGAGGCCACGCTCGACTTCGAGTTCGGCGCCGACGATCTGATCGCCGCGGTGCGCGCACCGGCGCGCGGCCGCATGGTCGACGATCGCCGCATTCCCACGACCTGGGAAGGCCGCTGGAGCCGCTACGAACAGCGCGGCGGCATGTGGATTCCGATCACCGGCGAAGTGGCCTGGCTGCTGCCCGAGGGCCGCAAGGCGTATTGGCGCGGCACGCTCACCGCGGCGGACTACGACAGCGTCCCCGCAGCGAGATAGACGGCGCCGAGCAGGCGCGACTCGACCTGCATCGGCCCGAGGTGCCGCTCGAGCAGATGCCAGGGTCGATCGAGTCCGTCGAGCGTGGTGATCGAGCGCCGTGCCGCCACGTAGACCGCGACGTTGACCGCCGCCGCCCAGCGCGGCGCCCAGCGCAGCCCGGTGGCGACGATGCGGGCACCGCGCTTCAGGTGCGCCAGGGCGCCGGCCACCGCTTCGGGCCGCTGCAGCAGGTCGTGCGTGAAGTGAAAGAGCGCCGCGTCGGCGCGACCGCTCCAGTGCGCCGACTCCACCGGCGCACCGATGAGTTGCACGTTGCGCCAGCCGTGCCGCGCCACGCGCCGCCGTGCCTGCGCCAGCATGTCGGGGCTTTGCTCGATGCCGACGACGTGCCCCGTTGCGCCCACCGCCGCACGCAGCAGCGGCAGGCTGAGCCCGGTGCCGCAGCCGAAGTCGACCACCGTCTCGCCCGGCTGCAGCGCCAGCCGCGCCACCGCCTCGCGGCGCAGTGGCTCGAACAGCGCCAGCTCGAGGTCGTAGACGGCGGCACGGCGGCGGTACTGCTCGAGCGCCGCGCGGCGATCTGGGCCTGGTGTCATGGGGTCGGCGACGTGGCGGTGGCTGGGCGTTCGAATACTACGATCTTTGACATTTTCTTCCGTTGTGTGTAACTTACCAGCATGCCGCTCGCGCCGCAACCGCTCACTCCGCGACAACTCGTGCTCGGCCTGATGCTGGGCGCCGAGGAGCAGCGCGAACGCACGCTCGGCGTGCGCGAACTGCTGGCCGCGTGCGGCCTGTTCGGCATCACGGAAAACGGCGCGCGTGTCGCGCTGGCGCGCGCCGTCGCGGCCGGGCTGCTCGTCGCGCCCGAGCGCGGGCGCTACGCACTGGGGCCGCGAGCACGCCCGCTGGCCGACGAAGTGGGCCGTTGGCGCGAAGCGGCGAGCCGCATGGTCGAGTGGACCGGCGGCTGGCTCGCGGTTCACGTCGGTGCCGCGGGCCGCAGCGACCGCACGGCGCTGCGCGCGCGCGAGCGCGCGTTCGGCGTGCTCGGTCTGGCCGAGTTCGAGCGGGGCCTGCACCTGCGCCCCGGCAACCTCGCCGGTGGAGCGGCGGCGCTGCGCAAGCGTCTGGCGGCACTGGTGCCCGGCGGCACCGGATTCGGCACCGCGTTCGCGCTCGGCGATCTCTCCGCGGCCGACCAGCGACGCGCCAGCGGGCTGTGGGACAAGGCCGCGCTCGACGCCGGCTACCGCGAGACGACGGCGCGCCTGGCGGCGTGGCTGGCCGCCGCGCGCGGCCTGCCGCCAGAGCGCGCCGCGCGCGAATCGTTCGAACTCGGTCGCGCCGCCATCCGCCGCCTCGTCTTCGACCCGATGCTGCCCGCGCCGCTGGTCGACGCGGCAGCGCGCAAGCGCCTCGTCGCCACCGTCGCCCGCTTCGACGACACCGGACAGGCGATCTGGCGCCGCTTTCTCGCCGGCGCGCGTGCACCGCTGCCACGCACCACGACCCGCACCATCACCCGCACCACCCCTGCCGCACGCATGGAGGCCACGACATGAACGCCCCCGAGTCCCTCACCCCCGATCGCCTTTACCTCGCCGAGACGCACGAGGTCGTCAACGTCGGCAGCGAACTGCTCGACTACGACATGTACCGCCAGGACGCGGCGCTGGTCGAGGCCGTGCAGCGCGAAGGCGCCGGCTGGGCCGACGCGGCCCTGGGCGAGTTCGGGCGCCTGGCCGGCTCGGCCGAGTACCTCGATCTGGGCGTGCAGGCCAACCAGAACCCGCCCGTGCTCGACACGCACGACCGCTTCGGCCGCCGCGTCGATCTCGTGCGCTACCACCCGGCCTATCACCAGCTCATGCGCACGGCGATCGAGCACGGCCTGCACTCGTCGCCGTGGAGCGATCCGCGCCCCGGCGCCCACGTGGCGCGCGCAGCGCAGTTCTACTTGCAGACGCAGGCCGAGGCCGGGCACTGCTGCCCGGTGACGATGACCTTCGCCTCGGTGCCGGCGCTGCGCACGACGCCCGCGCTCGCGGCGGCCTGGGAGCCGAAGATCACCGCGCGACATTACGACCCGCGCAACGTGCCCGATGGCGAGAAGCTTGGTCTGACCATCGGCATGGCCATGACCGAGAAGCAGGGCGGCTCCGACGTGCGCGCCAACTCGACGCGCGCCTACCCGCTGGTCGCGGCCGGCGGCCCCGGCGCCGCCTACGAACTGGTCGGCCACAAGTACTTCGTCTCGGCACCGATGTGCGACGCCTTCCTCGTGCTGGCTCAGGCGCCGCACGGCCTGTCGTGCTTCCTGCTGCCGCGCTGGCGCCCCGACGGCACCAAGAACCCGATGCAGGTGCTGCGCCTGAAGCGCAAGATGGGCAACGTCTCCAACGCCAGCAGCGAGACCGAGCTGCGCGGCGCGCTCGCCTGGATGGTGGGCGAGGAAGGCCGCGGCGTGCGCACCATCATCGAGATGGTGGCGATGACGCGCTTCGACTGCATGATCGGATCGACCGGCGGCCAGCGCGCCGCCGTCACGCAGGCGCTGCACCACTGCAGCGTGCGCTCGGCCTTCGGCGGCGTGCTCAACGAGCAGCCGCTGATGCGCAACGTGCTCGCCGACCTCGTGCTCGAACACGAGGGCTCGCTGGCGCTGACGATGCGCGTGGCGCGCGCGCTGGATCACCGCGACGACGCGCACGAGGACGCGCTGGTGCGGCTGCTGACGGGCGTCGGCAAGTACTGGATCTGCAAGCGCACGCCGCAGCACGCCTACGAGGCGATGGAGTGCATCGGCGGCAGCGGCGTGATGGAGGACAGCCCTTTCCCGCGCCTGTACCGCGAGGCGCCGGTCAACGCGATCTGGGAAGGCAGCGGCAACGTGCAGTGCCTGGACGTGCTGCGCGCGATGCACAAGACGCCCGACGTGGTCGATGCCCTGTTCGCCGAGCTGGCGCGCGCGCGCGGCGCCGACGCGAGGCTCGACCGCTTCGTGGCCTCGCTGCAGGGCGAGTTCGGCGACCGCGCCGAGCTCGAGTTCCGCGCACGCGATCTCGTCGATCGCATGGCGCTGGCGATGCAGGCCGCGCTGCTGGTGCAGCACGCGCCGGCCGCCGTGGCCGACGCCTTCTGCGCCTCGCGCTTGGATGGCCTGGGCCACCGGCAGTTCGGCACGCTGCCGCGCGGCGCCGACTGCGGCGCGATCGTCGAGCGCGCGACGCCGAGGGCGGCGGCCTGAGGGCACCGCGCCGCGACCTTCAGTCGCTGGTGTCCCGGCCGTAGAACTCTTCCCACTCGAGGTCGGTCCACCACTCGGCCTCGAGGCCGTCGCAGCTCACGCCGTGGGCGCGGCACATGAAGCAGCCGTCGCCGCGCGCGAGTTCTTCGTCTTCGATCGGCGGGTAGCGCGCCAGCAGCGCGGCGGCGTGCTCGCGCGCGGCCGCTTCCGCCGCGGTCATCGGCCTGTCGGGCAGCTCGTGAACGCCGCAGCGCACGAGCCGCTCTCCTCCCTCGCGGTACACGACGGAGTTCTCGGCGTCGATATGGCGCCACAGCGCCTGCGAGTAGCGCTTGGCCAGCGTGCGCAGCCGCGCGCGGTCGTCGTCGGACTGCGGCCTGCATTCGAGCAGCGGCACCAGCTCGCCCAGCCACTGCGCCATCTCGGCGTGTTCGCGCGTGAGGGCGTGCACCGGTCCGCGCTCGGCCGGCAACGCGGCCGCCGTCACCAGCGCATCGAACAGCACGCCCTCCTCGCGCCCGTGATGGAAGTGGCCGGCGAACTCGGTGAAGAACGCGGCGAAGCGCGCGCCGTCTGCCACGTCCGCCGTGCCGTCGACGAGTGCAACTACGTAGCTGCGCAAGGACCCGAGCATCCGATCGATCAGGGCGTGTTCGGCCTGGAACGCGTCGAGCAGCTTCATCGCCGATTCGAAGGATAGGTGTGCGTGCAGCGCGGCAAGTCTACCCAGCGCCGTATGTCCCTTGCGCGGTCGATAGCGGCCGATGGCGGCACCGTTCGCCGGGGCGTTCGCGGACAATGCGCTGGACCGCCGGTGCCGTCGACCGGCGCGCGCAAGCCGATCGATGTCCGACCACGAACGCGCTGGCTACACCCGCCTCGGGCCGGGGCGGTGGTCGCTGTCGGGCCACTGGACGGTGCGCGGACTCGACGACCTGCCGCAGCGCCTCGCCGCCGAGTCCTGCGAAGCCGGCGAGGTGGTGATCGACGGCTCGGCTCTGGTCGCGCTCGACAGCGCCGGCGCGTGGGTGCTCGAGTGCTGGCTGCGCCGCCACGGCGCGCAGCCCGCGTTGCGCGACTGGCCGCCGCAATGGCACCGCCTGATGTCGCTGGTGGCGGCGCACGCGCCGCCCGCAGCGCCGCCGCCGCCGCGCCATGCCGGACTGACCCGGCTCGGGCGCAAGGCCACCGGCGCGGCGCTCCAGGCGCTGCAGATGCTGCAGTTCATCGGCGCCACGGCGCTGACCGCCGCGCACGTGCTCGCCCGCCCGCAGCGCATGCGCTGGCGCACCACGCTGCGCGAGGTGCAGCTGGGCGGCTTCGATGCGCTGCCGATCATCGGCCTGACCTCGTTCCTGCTCGGCGTGGTGGTGGCCTACCAGGGCGCCGACCAGTTGCGGCACTACGGCGCCAACATCTTCGTCGTCGATCTGGTCGGCTACGCGATGCTGCGCGAATTCGCGCCGCTGATCAGCGCCATCATCATCGCCGGACGATCGGGCTCGGCCTACGCCGCGCAGATCGGAACGATGGTCATCACAGAAGAGGTCGACGCGCTGCGCACGCTCGACATCGATCCGACCGAACTGCTGGTGCTGCCCAAGGTGCTCGCACTGGCGCTCGCGCTGCCGCTGCTGACGGTGTGGGCCGATGTCGCCGGCGTGTTCGGCGGCATGGTGATGGCGCACACCCAGCTGTCGATCGGCTTCGTCGAGTTCGCCGACCGCTTCGGCCGCGAACTGCGCGGCGCGAGCCTGCTGATCGGCGTGGGCAAGTCGCTGGTGTTCGCGCTGCTGATCGCGCTGATCGGCTGCTTCCAGGGATTCCGGACGCGGGGCAGCGCCGACAGCGTCGGGCGCCAGACGACGCTGGCGGTGGTGCAGGCGGTGTTCATGGTGATCGTCGTCGATGCGGCGTTCTCGGTCGTCTTCAGCCTGCTCGAGTTGTGAACGCCGACGCCGACCTGGTGATCGAGATGCGCGGCGTCGGCACGCGCTTCGGCCGCAACGTCGTGCACGCCGATCTCGACCTCGATGTGCGGCGCGGCGAGATCCTCGCCATCGCCGGCGGCAGCGGGTCGGGCAAGAGCGTGCTGCTGCGCGAGATGATCCTGCTGCAGCGCCCGACCGCGGGCACCGTGCGCCTCTTCGGCCGCGACACGGCCACGCTCGACGTCGCGCAGACGAAGGCGCTGCGCCGGCGCTGGGGCGTGATGTTCCAGCGCGGCGGACTGTTCAGCGCGCTGTCGGTGCGCGACAACGTCGGCCTGCCGCTGCGCGAGCACAGCACGCTCGATGCCGCCACCATCGCCGCGATCGCCGACTGGAAGATCCTGCAGACCGGGCTTCCCGCCGACGCTATCGGCAAGCGACCCGACGCGCTCAGCGGCGGTATGCTCAAGCGCGCGGCGCTGGCGCGTGCGCTGGCGCTCGACCCGGAGCTGCTGCTGCTCGACGAGCCGACGTCGGGGCTCGACCCGGCGAGCGCAGCCGGCGTCGACGAGCTGATCCTGCGCACGCATGAGCTGTACGGGATGACGATCGTGATGATCACCCATGATCTGGGGCTGCTGTGGCGGCTCGCACACCGCGTCGCGATCCTCGGCGAAGGCCGCGTGATCGCCACCGGAACGATGGCCGAGCTGTCGCAGGCGAGCCATCCGATCGTGCGCGCCTATTTCGACGATCCCTCCACCCGGCCGCAAGGCGGGGCAGCGGCCCGCAACGATGCGGAGACGGCGTGGACGACCGGGTGAACTTCGCGCTCGTCGGCGCGTTCGTGCTGGTGCTCGCCACGGCGCTGATCGCCGCCGTGCTGTGGCTGGCCGTGGGCCTGGGCGGGAAGCGCAAGTTCGACCCTTACGAGTCGATCATCGCCGAGTCGGTGGCCGGGCTCGACATCGAGGCCCCGGTCAAGTATCTGGGCGTCGACGTCGGCAAGGTGAGCAAGATCGCGATCGACCCGCGCAACCCGAACCAGGTGCGATTGCGGCTGCTGATCGAGCGTGGCACCCCGATCAAGCGCGACACTTCGGCAGTGCTCAAGTCCCAGGGCCTGACCGGAATCGCCTACATCGAACTCAGCGGCGGCAGTCCCAACTCGCCGCCGCTGGTGTCCGACGACAGCGGCCCGCCGCCGGTGATCCCGTCGCGGCCGTCGCTCGGTTTCCGCGCCGAGAGCCTGCTCGGCAGCGTGCTCGCCAACCTCGACCAGTTGGCCGGCAACCTCAATGCCGCCCTCGACACCGACAACCGCGCGTCGCTGAAGGCGACGCTGGCCGACACGAGCACGCTGGTGCACGGGCTCGCGGCACAACAGCAGGCACTGCACGCCGCGCTCACCGGCATCGCCAGGGCCGCCGACGAAGGCGCCAAGGCGGCGGCAGTGGGCGCGCGCGGCGCCGAGCGGCTGGGCCCGGCGATCGAGCGCATCACCGCCGCGGCGCAGGCGCTGGACAAGATGGCCGACGCGACGCGCGCCGCCGCCACCGGCACCGGCAAGGCAGCCGACGAAACCGGCGCCGCGATGCGCCAGTTCGATGCCGAGACCCTGCCCGAGCTGAGAAGGCTGCTCGCCGAGCTGTCGCGCAGCACCGAGTCGATCGGACGCGTCGCCGACCGGCTCGACCGTGATCCGGCGCTGCTGGTGCGTGGTGCCGCCGTGCCGGGTCCCGGGCCGGGCGAGCGGGTAACGCCGTGAAGCCAGTGGCTGCGATCGCGCTTGCGGCGCTGCTCGCACTTCTCGCGTCATTGGCCGGATGCGGCGCGACATTGTGGCCGCCGCCCGCGCCGCTGCCCGCGCTCTACACGCTGGATGCGGGAGTGCCATCGCCATCATCGCCGCCGGCGACGCCGGCACCGACCGAAGCGGCGCGGCGGGTTGTCGCGGTCACGACACCGGTCGCTGCGCCCGGCTTCGACACGACGGCGATCGTGTACCAGCGCCGGCCGCAGCAGCTCGAGCACTTCGCCACCGCGCGCTGGGTCGAGCCGCCGGCACGCATGATCGCGCCGCTGATCGTCGATGCGCTGCAGCGCGGCGGCGCCTTCGCGGCCGTGGTGCCGTCGTCTTCTGGAACGCGCGCCGAGCTGCGGCTCGACACCGAACTGCTGCGGCTGCAGCAACAGTTCGACGCCGCGCCCAGTCGGGTGCGGCTGACGCTGCGCGCGGTGTTGGTGGACGTGGCGGCGCGGCGCGTCGTCGCCAGCGCCGAATTCGACCGCAGCGTCGACGCGGCCAGCGACGACCCATACGGCGGAGTCGTCGCGGCGCAGCGCGCGCTGCAACAGGTGCTCGGTGAGCTGGCCGCCTTTGCCGCGCAGCGTCGCTGAACGACGGGGCGTCCGGCGCCACGGTGAGGTCGCGCGGCGCCGACGGGGCCGCTCCTAAAATCGCGCCCATGTCGGCGCAGCACCAGTTCGTCCTCACGCTCGCCTGCCGCGACGCCAAGGGCATCGTGCATGCCGTCTCGGGGCTGCTGTTCCAGGCCGGCTGCAACATCGTCGACTCACAACAGTTCGGCGACCTCGAGGGCGACGACGCCACGGGACTGTTCTTCATGCGCGTGCACTTCCGGGCACCGCCGCAGCTCGCCGACGTGGCCACCTTGCAGACCTTGTTCGAGCACACGCGCTCGCGCTTCGAGATGACGCTGGCGATCCATGCGCTGGCGCGCCGCGAGCGCGTGCTGCTGATGGTCAGCCAGCACGGGCACTGCCTGAACGACCTGCTGTTCCGCTGGAAAAGCGGCACGCTGGCCGTGGACATCCCGGCCATCGTCTCCAACCACACCACCTTCGCCTCACTAGCCGCGAGCTACGAGGTCCCCTTCCTGCACCTGCCGCTGGCCGCCGACGCCGACGCCAAGCGGGCCCAGGAGGCACAGGTCGAGGCGCTGATCGAGCGCGAGCGCATCGACCTCGTGGTGCTGGCGCGCTACATGCAGATCCTGAGCCCCGAGTTCTGCCGCACCCTGGCCGGCCGTGCCATCAACATCCACCACAGCTTCCTGCCCAGCTTCAAGGGCGCGCGGCCGTACTTCCAGGC
>JAGWTJ010000254.1 GCA_028869005.1 Burkholderiales bacterium
AGCAGCAGCGTGATCAGGCCCAGGTGGCTGATCGTCGAGTAAGCGAGAAGCCCCTTCAGGTCATTCTGGAACATCGCGGCATAGGCGCCGAGCAGCAGCGTCGCGAGGCCCGCGCCGCCGACGATCCAGAACCAGGCGTCGGTGCCGGCGAGCACGGGCCACAGCCGCGCGAGCAGGAACACACCCGCCTTGACCATCGTCGCCGAGTGCAGGTAGGCCGACACCGGCGTCGGCGCCGCCATCGCGTGCGGCAGCCAGAAGTGGAACGGAAACTGCGCGCTCTTGGTCAGCGCGCCGGCCAGCACGAGCGCCAGCGCCGGCGCATAGAGCGCGTGGCTGCGCACGCGCTCGCCCGAGGCGAGCACGGCGTCGAGGTCGTAGCTGCCGGCGATGTGGCCGAGCAGCAGCACGCCGGCCAGCAGCGCCAGCCCGCCGGCCGCGGTGACGGTGAAGGCCATCCGTGCACCGCGTCGCGCGTCGCGCCGGTGCGTCCAGTAGCCGATCAGCAGGAACGAGTACAGACTCGTCAGCTCCCAGAACAGCACCAGCTGCACCAGATTGCCCGAGACGACGACGCCCAGCATCGCACCCATGAAGCCGAGCAAGAGCGCATGGAAGCGCGCCGCCGGATCCTCGGGCGACAGGTAGTAGCGCGCGTACACGACGACCAGCAGTCCGATGACGGAGACCAGCAGCGCGAACATCCACGCCAGCCCGTCCAGGCGCACGACGAGGTCCAGCCCCAGGCCGGGCAGCCAGACCAGCCGCTGGCTGACCACGCCGCCGGCGCTCACGTCGGGGTACAGCCAAAGCAGTGACAGCGCCACCGCCAACGCCACGGCGGCAGCCCACAGCGATTCGAGGTTGCGCGCCGTGGTCGGCAGCAGCACCGCGACGCCGCTACTGCAGCTTGAAGTCGGCGCGCGTCGCGCCGTCCTTGTCGGTGATGCCGCTCGCGTCGAGCTTGGACGCGGTGACGAGGAGCCGCTCGGGCGCGATGGTGGTCGCGAGGTAGGCCTTGACGCCATCGGCGCGCTGGTTGGCGAGTGTGGCGAGCGCTGCGCCGCCATCGGGCGCGGTCGGCAGCAGCAGGGCCTCGAGCTCGACGTCGGACAGCGCCGCGAGGCTGCCGCCGGCGCGCACCTTGCCCTGCGCCTGGGCGGCGCGGACGGCCGCCTCGAGCCACTTGTGGCGATCGGCGGCGGCTATCGTGACCTCGCGCGGCGGCTGCTGCGTGGCGCGCGCCTTGGTCTGTCGCAGCAGCCGCTCGACGTAGGCGCGCGCCAGTGCCGCGGTATCGGCTGCCGGGTCGACGCGGCCGGTGATTTCGAGGCGCAGCGCAGGACGGTCGGCGAGGGCCTTGGCCAGCGTGTCGAGCGCCGGCTTCATCGCCGCGTCGATGGCGGCACTGCCGGGCGCGAACACCACGTGACTGAGTTCCAGCTGCCCGCCGCCGAAGGCGTTGGCCAACAGGCGGAACGGCGCCGTGACCGCGCGTGCGATGAGGTTGATGACGACGCGCGCGATGACGCCGCCGACCGAGAACTGCGGGTCGTTCAGCGAGCCCGAGATCGGCAGCTCGACGTCGATCACGCCGTTGGCGTCCTTGAGCAGCGAGACGGCCAGCAGCACCGGCAGCTTCAGCACGTCGGGGCCTTCGACCTTCTGGCTGCCGAAGGTGAGCTGGTCCAGCACGAGCCTGTTGTCGGCGGTGAGGCGGCCGGCGTCGATGCGGTAGTGCACGTCGGCGCTCAAGGTGCCTTTCTCGATGCCGTAGCCGGCGTAGCGCGTGGCGTAGGCGGTGAGACGCGTCAGGTCGATGCCGCGCGCCTGCGCGCGGATGTCGGCAGACAGCCCCGCGCCGGGCGGCCCGATCGTGCCGCGCACCGTGACCGGCGCGTTGTCGTCGACCTTGCCTTCGAGGTCGACCTGGGCCGTCTGCGTGCCGTTCAGCGCGAGCGCCGAGACGTCGCCCGAAATGCCGGTGAGGCGGGCCGAGTAGTTGGGGCGAATGAACAGGTCGGTGAAGTCGACTTCGCCGCGCGCGACGTGGATGGCGCGCCAGCGCACAGGCGGTGCGCTGGCAGGCGCCGATGTCGTTGCCGGGCCCGATGGTGCAGCGGCCGCGGCCGGTGGTGCCGGCGTCGGCGCTGCCGCGCTCGGCGTCGTCAGCGAAACGCCCGCCCGCTCACCACGGCGCACGATGTCGTTCAGATTCAGGCGGCCGTCGGCGTTCAGGATGATGCGGCCGTAGAAGCCCTCGATGGCGACCGTGCCGAGATCGGCGTCGTAGCCCTCGGGTCGCCAGTCGATCGCGCCGTCGGTGCTGCTGACGCGCTGGAAGCGCAGGAAGGGGGCGGAGTTCAGACGGTCGCGCGCGACCACGTCGCCGAACGCGACGCGGCCCTGCCAGTGCGCCGAGGCGAGCGGCCGACGCGCATCGCCGGCCAGTCGCAGGTCGCCGTTCGCGCTGGCGAGCGCCGAGCGCAGCGTGAGGTTGACGTAGGGATCGAGGTAGGGCTGCAGCACCGACAGGTCGACGTCGGCGACGTCGATGCGGCTGCGCAGTGCGAGCGGAGTCGGCCGCGCCTGGCCGCGTGCGGCCACACGGCCGCGCGCGCCCAGCTTCGCAGCCAGTGTGTAGTCGATCGTCTTGCGCGGGTCGCCGGACAGTCCGCGCGCCTGCATATCGATCGCGGTCAACGCGAGGCGGGCGGCCGGCTTGACGTCGAGGTCGGTGAGGCGCAGGGCGCAGCCGCGGCAGCGCAATTCGTCGACCTGCCAGGTGGGTGCAGCTGTCGCGGGCGGCGTCGGGTGGCCGTGAGGTGTGGCGCTGTTGCGCCGGGACGGCGATGCGGCGCGCGGCCGTGTCGGCCGCGTCGCAGAGGGACCCGCCGAGGGTCGCGCGGATGATCTCTTCGACGGGACCGCCGATGGGGCCGCGGGCAGCCAGCCGATGCGGCCGCCGGCGGCGCGGCTGCCGGTGAAGTCGAGCCCGTCGAGCGCTATGGCGCGCACCGAGACGGCAGGAGGCCCGATCGCCGGCAGCTTGGCCTGGATGTCGTCGAAGCTGCCCTTGGCCAGGCGCAGGCGATCCTGCTGCGGCGCAACCTTCGCTGGTAGCGCCGTCGACGGTGCGAGATCGACGCCGTCGAGCTGTAACTTGCCCTTGCTCAGCGTCACGCCGTCGGCTTGCCCTTCGACATGCGCCTGCGACGAGACCGTGCCGCCGACGACGCGCAGCGGCAGCACCGAGGCCCAGGGCTGCAGCCAGGGTGCCGGCTGCAGCCGGGCGAGATCGGCGTCGATGGCCCAGCGCTTGGTATCGAGCGCGAGCCGTCCGTCGAGTTTCACTTGCGCGCCGCGCGCATCGGCCAGCCCGAGCGCGAACTTTGCCGGCGCCGTCTGCGCGTCGCCACTGCCGAGTCCTTCGACCTGCAGCGTGATCGAAGACAGGCGCTGGCCATCGGGCCAGGCAGGGTGGCGCATCAGCAGTCGGCCGCCCGCCGACGCGATGCGATCGACCTGCCAGCGCCATGCACCGGTGGGCTGCGTCGATGCCGGTGCAGCAGATGCCGCGGGCGCGGCAGGGGCTGCGGAGGCCACGGGCGCGGCAGGGCTTGCGGAGGTCGCGGCTTGGGCGCCGCTCTGGCCCGCCATTGCGAGCGCCAGGTCGATGCCGAGATCGGGCGCCGCGACGTCGACGCTGCCGATGCGCGCTCGCTGCTCGAACGGCTGCACGTCCAGACCGTCGAGCGTGATCTTCGTGCTGCCGAAGCTCAGACCGAAGGCGGCCGAGCGCCCCTGCAGCGCGGCCAGGTCCACCTTGCCCGAGACGCGCATCCGCGGCCCCGCCGGCGGTATCGCGAACTCGATCTGCAGCGCCGCGTCGAGGCGGCCCTGTTGCAGCGACACCGGCAGCGCCCTGCCGGTCCAGGCCGCCGCGTCGGCGAGCGCCCGGGCCAGGTCGAACTGCTGCAAGCGCAGCGCGAGCGTGGTGCCGCGATCGGGCAGCAAGGCCCGTGAATGGCCCTCCACGCGCACGGTGCTGCCGTCGACCCGGGCATCGACGACGAGCGCCGTTTCTTCCTGCCCCTGAACCGGCGGGCTGCGCAGTTCGGGCACGCGCAGCTGCAGCGCCTCGATGCGCTGCGTGCGGCCGCCGACGCGGTCGATCAACCGCAGCCCGCCGTCGACGACGGAGAGGTCACGCAGCTCGAAGCGCAGCGGCGCGCCCGCGCCCTGCGCACGCTCGCCCGCGAGCGCGTCGAGCAGCGGCGAGATGTTGTAGCGCCCGGGAGCGAGCCGTTCGATCGTGACCTGCGGCGAGCGCACTTCGAGCCGCCGCAGCACCGGCGCGAAGTGCCACAGCGATGCGCCGGGCGCGAGGGCCGTGGTGATCTGCGCCACCGCCAGCCACGGCGCCGCGGCCGGCCCCACCTGCAGGCTGTCGGCGCGGACCTCGAGCGTCCAGGGCGCGATCGCGAGCCGCCCGAGGCGCAGCGGCGCGCCCAGCGCCTGGCTGCCTGCCGCTTCGATGCGCGGCCGCAGGAA
>JAGWTJ010000255.1 GCA_028869005.1 Burkholderiales bacterium
GCAACGCAGTCCCACTACGGACGCACGGCCGCGCGCAGCGGCAAGAACCGTGACAACTCGTTATGGGCGGCATAGCCGGGCCTTTTCGCGCACCGCCTCCGCCGCGCCTTGCCGTAAGCTGCGCTGTCGTGGGCTACAACCCTTTTCAGCGGCGCGAACGCGCCGACGACGCCGAGTCGGAATTTGCCGCCACCGTGGCCTTGCTGCCGGGTGGCGTGGATTTTCGCCACGCGGCGTCGCCGCCGCCGGGCGCAGCGGCAGCGCTGGCGCGTGCGCCCGAACCGCTGCCGCCGCAGTCCGTGCCGCCCGATTCGCTGCCGCCTGACAGCCTGCCCTTCGATTCCTGGCCCGCCGATTCGCTGCCTCCGGACTCACTGCCACCGGATTCGCTGCCGCCGGACTCCTTGCCGCCGGACTCGCTCCCGCCCGATTCGCACCCCCCGGCGTTGGCGGCGGCATCCGATTCCGCACCGCCGGTCGACGTCGACACGGCGGCGGCGGCGCCAGCGCCTGCCGGACCGAGCGACGAACCTGCCGCCGGCGCCGCCACGGCCGAACAGCCGACGATCGCGCACATCGGCCGCTACGCGCTCAAGCAGCAGTTGGGGATCGGCGGATTGGGGCAGGTCCACGAGGCCTGGGACCCGCTGCTGTCGCGTGCCGTCGCCATCAAGACGCTGCACTTCGAGGCCGACGGACCGACGCGGGCCTCGCTCGATCGACTCTTCCTGGCCGAGGCGCGGGCCATCGCGTCGCTGTCGCACCCGCACATCGTCACCGTGCATGACGCCGGGCTCGCGTCGCAGGGCGTGTACCTCGCGATGGAGCGCCTCGAGGGCCGCGACCTGCGGCAGAAGCTGGCCGAAGGCTGGCTGCCGAGCGCCGGCACCGCCGCGCAGCTCGTGCGGCGCGTGGCCGACGCGCTGGCCTATGCCCACGCGCGCGGGGTCGTGCACTGCGACATCAAGCCGGCGAACATCTTCATCACGCGGCACGACAAGCCCAAGGTGCTGGACTTCGGCATCGCGCGCGTCGCGCACAGCCGGGCACTGCCCGGGCTCGAGGGCTGGGTGGCGGGCTCGCCGCATTACCTGGCGCCCGAGCAGCTGCGCGGCGAGCCGGTCGACGCGCGCACCGACGTCTACGCGCTCGGCGTCGTGTTCTACGAGCTGCTGGCAGGACGCAAGGCCTTCAGCGGCGACTCGGTCGAGCAGATCACCACCGCGGTGCTCACCAATCATCCGGCACCGGCGCACGAACTGCGCAGCGGCGTGTCGCCGACGCTGTCTCGCATCGCCGCCAAGGCGATGGCACGGACGCCGGACGAGCGCTATGCCTCGGCGTCGCAGATGGCCACAGACCTGCGCCGCTGGGCCGAGCGCCACGCCAACGCGCCTGCCGCCGGCGAGCACGCACGGCGCACGGACCGTGCCGAGCGCGCCGGCCGCGGCAGCGCGGCGCCGCGACGTCTGATGCTGGCCGCGCTCGGCGGCGGTGCGGCCGTGCTGGCCGTGGGAGCCTTCGCGGCCTGGACGCTGCGCGGACGGACCACGGCGCCGACCGCTGCCGCGCTCGTTGCGCCGGCGGGGACGGCGGCCGCGGCGAGTTCGGCGCAGCCGGTACCGGTCATGGCCAACGACGTCCCGGCAAGCTTCGATCCGACGACCGCGGCGGCGCCCCCCATGCCCCAGGCGGCCGGCCCGGGCGCCGACCCGGCCTTGACCGGCACGACGCCACCGGGCTACCCACCGGGCGCAACGGAGCATGCCGGCGTGAGGGCCCCCGCGAACGCAGCGGCGGCTGTTCCCGGGAATGCGCCCGGGACGGCACCCGCAGTGACGCCCGCGGCGTCCGCCACACCGATCGTGCCGCGCGCCACCCGCACGGCGCCGCCCGCGGCACGCGCGACACGCAATGCGGTCGCGCGCGGCCCCGTACCACGCGACAGCCGCGCGGCGGCGGCCGCGCCCGTGGCCACCGGGACGGTGCAGCTGGCCATCACGCCCTGGGGCGAAGTCGAGGTCGACGGGCGCAGCGCCGGCCTCGCGCCTCCGCTCGCGCAGCTGACACTCGCCGAGGGCACGCACCAGATCACGGTGCGCAATGCCGACTTCCTTCCCTTCACGGCCACGCTGCAGGTCCAGGCCGACAAGCCGCTCACGCTGCGCCACCGCTTCGCCACGCCATGACTTGCTGCGCCGGCCCGCGCCGCCTCGCCCATCCCGTGCTGCGCTCGGTACCGGCGCCAGCGGCGCGTGCGCTCGGCCCGGCCGCGCTGGCCGCGCTGGCCATTCTGGGCGCCCTCGGCGGCTGCGCCTCGCCCGCCTCGCCGCCGCCGGCCGCGTCGCCCGCGGGTCTGGCCGACCTCATCGCGCGTCCGGCCGAGGGCGCGCTCTTCGACGGCATGCGGGCCTACGACGACGGGCAGTACGCCAGCGCCGAGGGTCATCTGCGGCGCGCCCTCGCCGCCGGCCTGCGCAACCCGCACGACCTGGCGACGGCGCACAAGCTGCTGGCCTTCATCACCTGCGCCAGCGATCGCCTGGCCGAATGCGAACAGCAGTTCCGTGCCGCGCGCGAGGCCGACCCGGCCTTCGTGCTCAGCCGCTCCGAAGCCGGCCATCCGTTGTGGGGCCCGGTCTACCGGCGCGTCGTCGCGCAATGATTTGACGCCTCGTCGCCGGCGGGTGCCGCCGCGGCCGCCGCTATCATCGTGCGGCCGATGTCCGAACGCCCCACCGCTGCGCCTGTCGCGTCGCCGATCTTCAGTCATCCGGTGCGCGTGTACTGGGAAGACACCGACGCCGGCGGCATCGTCTACTACGCCAACTACCTGAAGTTCTTCGAGCGCGCGCGCACCGAATGGCTGCGTGCGCTCGGCGTCGGGCAGCAGGCCCTGCGCACGGACACCGGCACGCTGTTCGTCGTCACCGACACGCGCGTGGCGTTCCGCGCGCCGGCACGACTGGACGACCGTCTCGACGTGACGGTAGCGCTGCGCCACACCGGACGCGTGGCGCTCGAGATCGCGCAGCAGGCGCGGCGCGGCGGCACCGTGCTGGCCGAGGGCACCATCCGCGTCGGCTGCGTAGCCGCGGGAACCTTGCGCCCGTGCCGCATTCCGACTCAGATCCTCGACGTGCTCGCATGAACAACGAACTGTCCCTCGTCACGCTCGTCCAGCAGGCGAGCATCGTCGTGCAGGTGGTGCTGGCCGGCCTCGCGCTGACCTCGCTGGCGAGCTGGGCGGCGATCTTCGGCAAGCTGCTCGGCCTGCGCCGCGTGCGCGCTGGCAACGAGGAGTTCGAGCGCGAGTTCTGGAGCGGGCGCAACCTCGGCGAGATGAACCAGGCGGTCGGCAGCAAGCCGGACACGGCGCCGATGGAGCGCATCTTCGCCAGCGGCATGCGCGAGTTCCTCAAGCTGCGCGAGAAGCGCCTCGACGCGCAGGCGCAGCTCGACGGTGCGCGCCGCGCCATGCGTGCCAGCCTGCAGCGCGAGCTCGACGTCATCGAAAGCCACCTGAGCTTCCTCGCCAGCGTCGGCTCGGTGAGCCCGTACATCGGCCTGTTCGGCACCGTGTGGGGCATCATGCACGCCTTCGTCAACCTCGGCACGCTGCAGCAGGTGACGCTGGCCACCGTGGCGCCGTCGATCGCCGAGGCGCTGGTGGCCACCGCGCTCGGCCTGTTCGCCGCCATTCCGGCGGTGGTCGCCTACAACCGCTTCGCGCGCGACATCGACCGCATCGCGATCCAGCTCGAGACCTTCATCGAGGAGTTCACCAACATCCTGCAGCGCAACGTCGGCGGTGCCGCGGCGGTGGCCACCCCCCAGACGGCGCCGCCGTCCGGAGCCCGCTGATGCCGGCGGTGGCCGGCCGCGGCACGCGGCGGCGCTCGATGAACGAGATCAACATGGTCCCGTTCATCGACGTGATGCTGGTGCTGCTCGTCATCTTCATGGTCACGGCGCCGCTCATCACGACCGGCGTCGTCGACCTGCCGACGGTGGGCAAGAGCTCGCAGCGGCCGGCCAAGGTGATCGAGATCGTCGTCGGCAACGACGAGCGCCTGCGGCTGCGCGTCGACGCCGCCGAACCGGCGCCGGTGCAGCTGGGCAACCTGGTCGCACGCGTACGCACCGAGCAGGCGGGCGACGCCGACGTGCCGGTGGTGATCAGCGCCGACAAGAGCGTGCGCTACGACAGCGTCGTCAAGGTGATGGATACGCTGCAGCGCGCCGGTGTGCACCGCCTCGGGCTGGCGGTCAAGCAGGCGGCGCGCTGACGACCGGCACGCACGCGAAGCTCGGGCGATGACCGGCGCCACCCTGCCCCACGACGACTTGCTGCCGCGCCCGGCGCGCGGTCAGGCGCTGGGCACCGCACTGTCGATCGCCGTGCATACGCTGCTGCTGCTGGCGCTGGTCGGCGTGGTGCACTGGCGCACGCACACGTCCGACGTGGTGAGTGCCGAACTCTGGGCGAGCATTCCGGAAGTCGCGGCACCTGCACCCGCGCCGACACCGGCGCCGGCTCCCGC
>JAGWTJ010000256.1 GCA_028869005.1 Burkholderiales bacterium
TGCCGTCGGCGCCGGTGCAGTTCAGGCTCTTGGCGAGGATGCGCGAGACCGTGGTCTTGCCGATGCCGCGCGTGCCGGTGAACAGGTACGCGTGGTGCAGGCGATTGGTGGCCAGCGCGTTCGTCAGCGCCTGCACCACGTGCTCCTGGCCCACCATTTCGGCGAAGCGCCGCGGGCGGTACTTGCGCGCGAGAACCACGTACGAGGACATCGCGGCCATTCTATGGGGCGGGGATGGGCAAGCCCGCGCTGCGCCGCTGCGCGCAGCGCGGTTCAGCGCTGCGGCGTGCGCAGCCGCGCGAAGGCCGCCGCCATCGCGCCCTGCCCGGTCGACTGCCCGGATGACTGCCGGCCACCGCCGCGCAGGCGCTCGTCGCGGCCGGCGGCGCGGTGATGGCCGTCGCCGCCGGCGTCGGCGGGCGCAGGGGGTGTCTCGTCGTCCAGGCGCATCGTGAGCGCGACGCGCCTGCGCGCCAGATCGACCTCCAGCACGCGCACCTTCACGACGGCGCCGGCGCGCACCACCTCGCGCGCGTCGGCCACGAACTTGCGGCTCATCCGGCTCAGGTGCACGAGGCCGTCCTGGTGCACGCCGAGGTCGACGAAGGCGCCGAACTGCGCCACGTTGCTCACCGTGCCTTCGAGCACCATGCCGGGCCGGAGGTCGGCGAGATCGTGCACGCCTTCGCTGAAACGCGCCACCGTGAACGCGGGCCGCGGATCGCGCCCGGGCTTGGCCAGCTCTGCAAGGATGTCCTTGACCGTGATGGCGCCGAAACGCTCGTCGGCGAAGGCCTCGGGGCGCAGCGTCTTCAGCACCTCGGCGCGGCCCATCAGCTCGTGCATTGGGCGGCCGGCGGCGGCGAGCATCTTCTGCACCAGCGGGTAGGTCTCGGGGTGCACGCCGGTCATGTCCAGCGCATCGTCGCCGTCGCGGATGCGCAGGAAGCCCGCCGCCTGCTCGAAGGTCTTCGGCCCGAGGCCGCTCACCTCGAGCAGCTGCCGGCGGTTGCGAAACGCGCCGTGCGCATCGCGCCAGCGCACGATGCCCGCCGCCACCGTGGCGCCGAGGCCCGACACGCGCGCCAGCAGCGGCACCGAGGCGGTGTTGAGGTCGACGCCGACGGCGTTGACGCAGTCCTCCACCACGGCGTCGAGCGAGCGCGCCAGCGCCCCCTGCTCGACGTCGTGCTGGTACTGGCCGACACCGATGCTGCGCGGCTCGATCTTCACCAGCTCGGCCAGCGGATCCTGCAGACGCCGCGCGATGCTCACCGCGCCGCGCAGGCTCACGTCGAGCTCGGGCAGTTCGCGGCTCGCCACCTCGCTGGCCGAATAGACCGAGGCGCCGGCCTCGCTCACCACCACCTTGTCGATCGCGTGCCCGGGGGCAGCCGCGCGAACACGCACTATCAGTTCGGCGGCGAGCTTGTCGGTCTCGCGGCTGGCCGTGCCGTTGCCGATCGCGACCAGGCTCACACCGTGCGCCGCAACCAGGCGCGCCAGCGTATGCAACGCGCCGTCCCAGTCGCGGCGCGGTTCGTGCGGGTAGACCGTGGCGGTGTCGAGCACCTTGCCGGTGTCGCTCACCACCGCCACCTTGACGCCGGTGCGGATGCCCGGGTCCAGCCCCATCACCACCTTGCGCCCGGCGGGCGCGGCCAGCAGCAGGTCGCGCAGGTTCCCGGCGAAGACCTCGATCGCCGTCGCCTCGGCCGCCTCACGCAGGCGGGCGAAGAGGTCGCGCTCGAGGCCGAGCGCGAGCTTGACCTTCCAGGTCCAGGCAATGCACTTGCGCACGAACGCATCGCCGGGCCGGCCGGCGTCGGACCAACCGAGATGGCGCGCGATGCGGCCTTCGGCGAGCGAGGGCGTCGGCGCGGGCTGCACGCCGGCGGCAGCCGCCGCATCGTCGGCCAGCGCCAGCCGCACATCGAGCCACTCCTGCGCGCGGCCGCGCAGCACCGCCAGCGCGCGGTGGCTCGGCACCTTGCGGATCGGCTCCGCGTAGTCGAAGTAGTCGCGGTACTTGGCGGCGTCGGCGTGGCTGCCGTCCTTGCCTTCGACGAGGCGGCTGCGCAACAGGCCCTCGGCCCACAGCCATGCGCGCAGCGCGCCGACGAGCGCGGCCTCTTCGGCCCACTGCTCGGCGAGGATGTCGCGCACGCCGTCGAGGACGGCCGCCGCGTCGGCGAAACCGGCCTCGGCATCGACGAAGCCGGCGGCTTCGTCGGCGGGATCGAGCGCGGGATCGGCGAACAGGCGCTCGGCCAGCGGGCCCAGCCCGGCCTCGCGCGCGGCCATCGCCTTGGTGCGGCGCCTGGGCTTGTACGGCAGATACAGGTCCTCGAGCTCCTGCTTGGTCGGTGCGGCGTCGAAGGCGGCGCGCAACTCGGCCGTCAGCCGGCCCTGCTCGTCGACGCTGCGCAGCACGGCCGCGCGGCGCTCTTCGAGCTCGCGCAGGTACGCCAGGCGCTGCTCGAGCGTGCGCAGCTGCGCGTCGTCGAGGCCGTCGGTGGCCTCCTTGCGGTAGCGGGCGATGAAGGGGACGGTAGCGCCGCCGTCGAGCAGTTCGACCGCCGCGCGCACCTGCGCCGCTCGCGCCGCGATCTCGGCGGCGAGCTGGGTGAGGATCTTTTCCAAGGACAGCGTGAGTGAGGAAAAACGGGCGGCGCAGTGTAGCGGCGCGTTCGTGCCACCACGCGCCTTGCGGCGGCGCGAAGCTGCGGCATCTCCCGCTACGGCGCCACGGCACAGCGCCCCTGCCGGCGTGTCGGAATTCGGGGCTTGCACGGATGTCGCGCGGGTCGGCCGGGGTCATCATGGCCGGCGCCCGCGAGCAGTGCGTCCGGGCGGCTGCCTTGTTCCCCCATCGGTCTTCACCACGCAAAGGAAACCGCATGCGCCACACCACGAACCGCCTGCGCCGCAAACTGCTCGCCGGCGGTGCCGGCGCCCTGGCCGGCGCCGGCATGACGATGCTGAGCCGCAGCGTGCTGGCGCAGACGTCGACGATCGAACTGCCGATCGCCAACGGCCGTCGCGTCGTCGAGCGCTTCCCCGAGAAGCGTCCGATGATCGTGCTGACGACGCGGCCGCCGCAGCTCGAGACGCCGTTCGAGGTCTTCAACGACAGCGTGCTGACGCCCAACGACGCGTTCTTCGTGCGCTACCACAACAACGGCCTGCCGCCGTCGATCGACGGCGACAAGCACGTCATCAAGATCGGCGGCAATGCGGTGGCCAAGCCCTACGAGCTGACGATGGCCGAGTTGCGCAGCGCGTTCAAGCCGGTCGAGCTGGTGGCCGTCAACCAGTGCTCGGGCAACAGCCGCGGCTTCTTCAACCCGCGCGTCACGGGCGGCCAGCTGGCCAACGGCGCGATGGGCAATGCGCGCTGGGTTGGCGTGCCGCTGAAGGACGTGCTGGCGCGTGCCGAGCCGAAGAACTCCGCGCGCGAGGTGACCTTCAACGGCCTGGACATCGCCCTCTTCGGCGGTGGCGATTTCGTCAAGGCGCTGCAGATGAACCACGCCATGGACGGCGAGGTGATGCTGGCTTACCAGATGAACGGCGCCGACATTCCGATGCTCAACGGCTACCCGGTGAAGCTGATCGTGCCGGGCTACTACGGCACCTACTGGGTCAAGCACCTGTCGGAGATCGAAGTCGTCGAGCAGCCCTTCGAAGGCTTCTGGATGAAGCCCGCCTACCGCGTGCCCGACAACGATTGCGCCTGCGTCGAGCCCGGAACCACCCCGTCGGCCACGCGGCCCATCGGCCGCTTCAACGTGCGCTCGTTCATCACCTCGGTGGCCGACGGTGGGCGGCTGCGCGCCGGCCAGCAGACCGTGGTGCGCGGCATCGCCTTCGACGGCGGCCAGGGCGTGCGAGAGGTGGCGTATTCCACCGACGGCGGCCAGAGCTGGCGCGGCGCCATGCTGGGCGCCGACCTGGGCCGCTACTCGTTCCGCGAATTCACCTTCGGCTTCACTCCGGAGAAGGGCAGCCACGACCTGCGCGTGCGGGCCTGGAACCGTTCTGGCCAAAGCCAGCCGATGGAAGCGCTGTGGCAGCCTGCGGGCTACATGCGCAACGTCGTCGAGTCCGTCAAAGTCACCGCCATCTGAAGGGTCCGAGCATGAAACGCAACAATTTCGTGCCCGCGCTGGCCGCTCTCGCCTTCGCTGTCGCCACCCTGGTCGCCAGCCCCGCGGCGCTGGCCGCACCGAAACGCATTGAACTGCCGGCCGATGGCGTGGTGCTCAAGCCCAGCGCGCTGCCGGGCTACGCCAAGGCCCAGGCCATTTGCGCTGCCTGCCATTCGGCCGAGTACATGCAGTACCAGCCGCCCACCGCACCGCGCGCCTACTGGGATGCGATGGCCAAGCGCATGAAGGTGGTGTTCAAGGCGCCGATTGCCGACGACGACATCCCGCTCATCGTCGATTACCTCGTCAAGACATACGGCAACGAGCAATCCCGGTAGGGAGGTGCGAAGGTCCGCTTTGCCCGATGACGATTGTCGGCATTGGGTCG
>JAGWTJ010000257.1 GCA_028869005.1 Burkholderiales bacterium
GGAGCTGCACTTCCGGCTGCACCTGATCGGCACGCTCTTCTACGTGATCGCGATGTGGATCGCCGGCGTGACCGAAGGGATGATGTGGCGGGCGACCAATCCGGACGGCGCCTTGACCTACTCGTTCCTCGACAGCCTGATCGCGATCCACCCCTGGTACATCCTGCGCTGGTTCGGCGGCGTGCTGATCTGGCTGGGCATGTGGGTGATGGCGTGGAACCTCTGGGTCACCGCCGCCGACGCGCGCAAGACCATCATCTCGCCGATCCCGGTGCCGATCCCCGAGCCCGAGCCGATGCAGACCCCGGCCCCGCTGCCGGCGCACGGCTGAGGAGCGCGCGATGGCCTACCGTCACTTCGAGTTCATCGAGAAGCACGTCTGGACGCTCGGCATCCTGACCGCGGTCATGGTGTCGCTGGGCGGCCTGGCGGAGATCACGCCGCTGTTCGTCGAGGCCAACAAGGTGCAGCCGTCCGAGGGCGTCAAGCCCTACGACCCGTTGCGCCTGGCCGGGCGCGACATCTACGTGCGCGAGGGCTGCTATCTGTGCCACTCGCAGATGATCCGCGCCCTGCGGTTCGAGACGCAGCGCTACGGCGCCTACTCGACCGCCAGCGAATCGGTGTACGACCGGCCGTTCCAGTGGGGCAGCAAGCGCACCGGGCCCGACCTGGCGCGCGTCGGCGGCAAGTACTCCGACGAATGGCAGCGCCTGCACCTGATGGATCCGCGCCAGGTGGTGCCGCAGTCGAACATGCCCGAGTACGCGTGGCTGGCGCTGACGCTGATCGACGGCAAGGACATGCAGGCGCGCATGCGCGTGCTGCGGCTGCTCGGGGACCCGTATACCGACGCCGACATCAAGGGCGCGCCCAAGGCGGTGGCCGGCAAGACGGAGATGGACGCGCTCATTGCCTATCTGCAGGGCCTGGGCATCGACAACGAGCCGCAGGTCCCCGCCGCCGCGGCATCGGCTGCGGCGCCGGCGTCGGCCGCGAGTGCGCCGTGAAGCCGCTCTGGGGTTCCATCGCCGGCGGCTTCATCATCGTCATGATGATCGCCTTCATCGGCATCTGGGTCTGGGCCTGGCTGCCGCACCACAAGCGCACGCACAACGATCTGGCGCGTCTGCCGATGGAAGACGGCGACGTGGCGGCCGCCGCCACGGAGGACAGGCCATGAACGATTTCTGGTCATGGTGGGTGATCGTCCTGATCGTGTTCAACCTGGGCGTCACCTTCTTCCTGTTTCTGTGGGGGCCGCGCGCGAAGGTGCCGGTGCTGGCCGACGGCACGACCGGCCACGCCTGGGCCAACGGCGCATTGCGCGAAGGGATGCACCGGCTGCCGACCTGGTGGATCCTGATCTCTTTCGCGTTGTTCATCGCGACGTTCTCCTATCTCGTGCTGTATCCGGGCTTCGGCAAGCACAAGGGCGCGCTCGGGTGGACGTCGCACGACGAGTTGAAGCAGGACACTGCAGCCAACGACGCGCGCCTGGCCGCCAACATGCAGCGTTGGGCCAAGCTGCCGATCGAACAGCTGGCCGGCGACCGTGACGCCGTGGCGATGGGCGAGGTGCTGTTCCGCGACAACTGCGCCGCCTGCCATGGCCGCGACGCGCGCGGCAGCCGCCTGCTCGGCGCGCCGCACCTCACCGGCCCGACCTGGCTCTACGGCGGCGATGGCCAGACGATCCTCACCACCATCCTCGACGGCCGCCGCGGCATGATGCCGGCCTGGGGTCCGCAGTACGGCGACGAGGGCGTGGCCAACCTCGCGAACTACGTGCTCGGTCTGGCCGGCGCGCCGCACGACAGCGCCAAGGCCGCCGCCGGCAAGGCCGTCTTCACGACCGTCTGTGCCGCCTGCCACGGTGCCGACGGCCAGGGCAACCCGGCGGTGGGCGCGCCCAACCTGACCGGCAAGTCGTGGCTGTACGGTGGCGACCTGGAGACGCTCGAGACCACCATCCGCGACGGTCGCGGCGGCATCATGCCGGCGTGGCGCACGCGTCTGGGCGAGAACGAGGCGCGCGTGGTCGCCGCCTACGTCTATTCGCTGTCCCACGGTGACGCGGCCGCCAAGCGATGAAGCCGCGCGGCGCGACCCCTCCCGCGCGTGGTACCGCCAGGGCATCGTCTGGCTGGGGATGGCCGTGTTCGCTGCCTCGGTCGCCGGCAGCGTCTGGCTGATCGCCGTCGCAGAGCGCTACGCCGATCCGCCGCTGCCGGTGGCGGGCCCGAAGGTCATGAAAGACGTGCCGACGGCGCGCCCGCCGCGCGCGGCATCGACATCGCCATGAGCGCGACGAGGCGTTGGGCCCCCGCCGGGCGCGTCGCGCAAGGCGCGAAGGCGGCCGCGCCGGGTGTGAGCGACGCTGCGCAGGACGCGCTGTCCTGCTGGCACTGCGGCGAGCCGCTGCCGGCCGATGCGCCGCTGGCGCGCGTCGAAGGCGTCACGCACCCGGTGTGCTGCCAGGGCTGTCGCGCCGCCGCCGAATGGATCGATCGTCTGGGTCTGGCCGACTACTACCGCGTGCGCAGCGCGCCGTCGGCGCGGCCGCCGCAGCCGCGCGACGCCGAGAACACGGCGCACCCGTGGCAGCGGCCAGAGCTGGCGCGCCACGTCGTGCGCACGCTCGACGCCGGGCACAGCGAGGCGCTGCTGCTCGTCGAAGGCATCCGCTGCGCGGCCTGCGTCTGGCTCATCGAGCGCGCTTTGGGCGCCTGCGCGGGCATCGTCTCGGTGCAGGTCAACGCCAGCGCGCAGCGCGCGCGCGTGGTGTGGGACCCGGCGCGCACCGATCTGGCCGCCATCGTCAGCGCGCTGGCGCGTACCGGCTACCGCGCGCTGCCGCTCGACGCCGCGGCGCTCGACGATGCCCGACAGCGCGAAGCGCGCGCCGCGCTCAAGCGCCTCGTCGTCGCCGGCTTCGGCGCCATGCAGGCGATGATGTACGCGAGCGCGCTCTACCTGGGCGCGTTCACGGCGATGGACGCGGCCACGCGCGACGCGATGCGCTGGCTCGGGCTGCTGGTGGCGACGCCGGTGGTCTTCTACTCGGCGCGGCCGTTCTTCGCCGGCGCCTGGCGCGCGCTGCGTGCGCGCACGCTCGGCATGGACGTGCCGGTGGCGCTCGCCGTGGCGCTCATCTACGCGGCCAGCGTGGTCGAGGCCGTGCGCGGCAGCGGCGAGGTGTATTTCGATTCGGTCAGCATGTTCGTATTCTTCCTGCTGGTCGGACGCCATCTCGAGATGCGGGCGCGCCATCGGGCCGCCGGCCTGGTCGATGCGATGGCGCGGCTGGCGCCCGCGTTCGCCGACCGGCTGCGCGCCGACGGCAGCGTCGAGCGCATCGGGGCGCTCGAACTCGCGGTCGGGGATCGCGTGCAGATCGCGCAGGGCGAACGCGTGCCCGCCGACGCGGTCCTCGAGAGTGAGTCGTGCCGCGTCGACGAAGCGCTGCTCAGCGGCGAATCGGCGCCGGTGCCCAAGCAACGCGGCGACGCGCTCACTGGCGGCAGCGTGCTGCTCGATGGCCCGGCGCTGGCGCGCGTGACGCGCGTCGGTGCCGACACCGCGCTGGCCGGCGTCGTGGCGCTCGTCGCACGCGCGCAAAGCGAGCGCCCGCGCCTGGCGCGCGCGGGCGAGCGCGCCGCGGCCGGATTCGTCGCGCGCGTGCTCGCGCTGGCCGCGCTGTGCGCGATCGGCTGGAGCCTGGTCGATCCGGCGCGCGCGCTCGCTGCCACGCTGGCGGTGCTGGTCGTGTCGTGTCCGTGTGCGTTCGCGCTCGCGGTGCCGGCGGCGCTGACGCGCGCGCTGTCGGTGCTGGCCGCGCGCGGCGTGTTCGTCGTGCACACCGACGCCATCGAGAACCTGGCGCAGGCCACGCATGCCGTGTTCGACAAGACCGGCACGCTCACCTGCGCCGAGATGGAACTGGTGCAGGTGCAGGTGCAGGTGCAGATGCGGGGGCAGGTGCTGTGCGTCGACCGTGAGGCGGCGCTGGCGTCGGCCGCGGCGCTGGCGCGCGCGAGCCGCCATCCCGTCGCCCAGGCGCTGGTGCGCGCTGCGCAGGACCTGCCGGTTCGATCGGCCACCGAGCTGCGGTCGGTGGCCGGCAGCGGCATCGAGGGCGTGGTCGACGGACGCCGGCTGCGGCTCGGCCAGCGTCGTTGGGCGCTCGACGGCGATGCCGGCGCGCTCGACGACGACACCGTGGTCCTCGCGCACGACGCGCGCACTATCGCCACGTTCGTACTGCGCGAGCGCCTGCGCCCGGGCGCGCGCGAGGCGCTCGATGCGCTGCGCGCCGAAGGCCTGACGATCGAGCTCGCCAGCGGGGACGCCCAGGCCAAGGTCGATGCCGTCGCCGAGCGGCTGGGCATCCGGACGCGCCACGCCCGCCTGAGCCCGGCGGACAAGCTCGAGCGGCTGCTCGCGCTGCGCGCGGGCGGCGCGCGCGTCGTCGCCGTCGGCGACGGCGTCAACGACGCGCCGGTGCTGGCCGGCGCCGATGTCGCCGTCGCGCTCGCG
>JAGWTJ010000258.1 GCA_028869005.1 Burkholderiales bacterium
TCGCGCGCTGCCAGTCCACCGCAGCGCTGGATGATGCGATCGGCCAGCGTGCTCTTGCCGTGGTCGATGTGGGCGATGATGGAGAAGTTGCGGATGTGATTCATGAACTCTTGCGTGGGCTTCGCGAGGCCGGAGGCAAAGCGGCGAAGCCGCTTCAGCGCAAGCTCACATCGCGACGCGATGTGAAGGCGCGAAGCGCCGTGCTGAAGCTAAAAAAAAGGCGCGTCCAAGTGGGTGACGCGCCTTCCAACAGAACGTTTGGCAACTGCTTGTTGGGCGCCCATTGTAGCCAAAAGAATCGGCCGGGAACCCGCGCCAATGCTTGATTTCCGGCCGTTGCGGGGATCCGACATGGAAATTTTATTCACAGGTTATCTACAGATCGGATCAGGGCCGGCGACAACCGGGCTTGCGGCTGCTTCGGAGCAGAAAACGGCCAAAAACGGGTCGGTCCGGCGCAAATTCTAGACGCTGCCGCTGGTAATCGACTCTCGAGCCGAAGCGAAGTAAACGACCGCCAACTTGACGCTCTGTCGCGATTCGACTGCGATCTCTCCGGAGTCTCGGATTCCTTTTCGCAATGCAGAAAGACCCGCCGGTTTGGTCGGCTTGTCGGCCACGCAGGAGCGCACCGCCGGTGGCACGGCCCGAGCCGCGCCACCGGAGCGCCGCATCAGCGGCCGGCGGGGCGGATCACGATGTAGTTGACCCAGTCGCCGCGGCGCACGAGCAGGGTCACGGCGCGCGCCTTGTCGACCTTGGCGGCGGCGGCCGCAAACTGCTTCGCGTCGGTGACCTCGGTGTTGTCGATCGACAGGATGACGTCGCCCTCGCGCAGCCCGGCACGCGCCGCCGCGCCATCGACGCCGTCGACGCGCACGCCACCCTTCACGCGCAACTCGCGCCGTTGCGCGTCGCTCAGGTCGGAGGCTGTGATGCCGAGCGCGCTCTTGGCCGCCTGCGGCGCGCTGCCGGGCTCGGCCGCCGCGCGGCGCGCCGGTCGCTCGGCCTCGAACTCGGCCACGGTGACGACCACGTCCTTCATGCTGCCGCGGCGGAACAGCTGCAGCGTGCTGCGTGAGCCCGGCTTGGCGGCGCCGACGATGCGCGGCAGGTCGCCCGACTTGTCCACCGCCTTGCCGTCGACCTTGACGATGATGTCGCCGGCCTCGACGCCGGCCTTGTCGGCCGGGCCGTCCTTCTCGACGTTCTGCACGAGCGCGCCGCGCGGCTGCCCGAGGCCGATCGCCTCGGCGACGTCCTTGGTCACCGGCGCGATCGTCACGCCGATGCGGCCGCGGATCACGCGACCGTGCGCGCGCAACTGGTCGGCCACGCGCATCGCTTCGTCGATCGGGATCGCGAAGCTGATGCCCATGAAGCCGCCCGAGCGGCTGTAGATCTGCGAGTTGATTCCCACCACCTCGCCGCGCAGGTTGATGAGCGGGCCGCCCGAGTTGCCGGGATTGATGGCCACATCGGTCTGGATGAACGGCAGGTAGTCGCCCGTGTCGCGCTGCTTGGCGCTGACGATGCCGGCCGTGACCGTGTTCTCGAGGCCGAAAGGCGAGCCGATGGCCATCACCCACTGGCCGACCTTGAGCTGATTCACGTCGCCGATCTTCACCGCCGGCAGGCCGCTGGCGTCGACCTTGACCACCGCGACGTCGGTGCGGCGATCGGCACCGACGATGCGCGCCTTGAGCTCGCGCTTGTCGGTGAAGGTGACGATCACCTCGTCGGCGCCGTCGACGACGTGGGCGTTGGTCATGATGTAGCCGTCGGCGCTCAGGATGAAGCCCGAGCCGATGCCGCGCTGCTGCGGCTGCGCGTCGTCGTCGCCGCCGCGCGGCCCGTTGCGCGGATTCGGCCGGCCGGGCAGCGGGATGCCGAAGCGGCGCAGGAAGTCCTCGATGCCCGGGTCCAGTCCCTCGGGCGTGCCGCCACGCACGCGCTCGGTGGTACGGATGTTCACCACCGAGGGGCTGACGCGTTCGGCCAGTTCGCTGAAGTCGGGCAGCATCAGCGTCTGCGCACGGACCGGTACCGGTGCGAGCCAAGCCGATACGCAGGCGGCAAGCGCCAGCGCGAAGGCCAGGCGGTGGATCCAGCGGCGGCGGGCGAACGGCGCGGCGATGAGGTTCATGGCGATCGGATGGGGAGTCGGCTCGGAAGGCGCGCAAGGATAAGGCGTCGGCGACCGGCGCGCGCCCGGCCGCACGGAGAGCACGGCGACAGACGCGCAGCCGGCCTCAGCGCAGCGGTTCGAGCGCGTCGGCAAAGCGCTTGAGCGTCGCCGCCGGCGCGTCGCCGACGACGGTGATCCAGTGTTCGCCCAGCCGCCGCGTGACGGTGCGGGTGGCGCCGAGCTGCGCCCGAGCCGCGTCGTGGTGCCGGCCGGCCCGATACGGCTCCAGGAACAGCGAGACGTGGGTCAGGCCGTCGGAGTAGACCGCCTGCAGCACCGACACCTCCTCGCCCTCGCTTTCGATGCCGCGCACGGCGCAACTGGCGAGGCGGAAGCCCGGCACGCCCGCTTTCATGGTCCAGCCCTCGGTCTCGAGCTGCGTGCTGCGCTGCTGCGGACGCAGCACGCGCCAGTCGCCTGCGGCAGCCGTCACGGCGTCGCCGCTGCGCACGGCGCCATGGCCGGTGCTCGCGGCCCCGTTGCCGGTGCGCGCGGCGGCGCGGGCCTGTGGCGCACTGTCGATGGAGCGCATGTCCTGCAGCACGCGCTGCGGATCGGGCTTGACGCCGATCTCGATCTCGCTGAAGGCCGCCGTCTCGAGCACCGCGTTGCCGGCTCCGAGTACATCGGCGCGCAGCATCAGGCCGGTCGCGCGGTCGGTCCACAGCCGCTGCGCATAGCGCAGCGCATCGCGCGGCTCGAGCAGCAGGACCTCGGCCTCGCGGCCGGCCACGCGCGCCTGGCCTTCCACGCGCAGCGCATAGCTGTCGAGCGCGCGCTCCTCGATCGCCTGCGGCTTGGCCGACCATCCGGCCAGCGGCACGCGCCGCTCGAGGACCACCCTGTGCGTCTGCGGCCAGTAGGTGCGCAGCTCGTCGTTGTGGCGCAGCACGCGCTGCTGGCGTCCGTCCTGCGCCTCCAGGCGCTCGTAGGTCTGGTCACCCACGCAGTAGTGCCAGACACGCGCGCTCGAGATCGAGCCGCCGGTGCTGAACACCATCGTGCCCCGGTAGTTTCCGGTCATCGCCGCGCTGCGCATGCGCTCGAGCCGCAACAGCGCGTCGTTGTCAGCGGCCTGCGCGGTGAGCGGCTGCAGCAGTGCGGCCGTAACCGCCAGCGACGCGACCAGCGATCCCGCCAGCGACCGCGCCAGCGACGCCACAGGCGCGAGCCGCTGTCCGGCGATCACCGTCCGGCGTCCGGCTTCGCCGCTTGCGGCTGCGGCGTGGCCGGCGCCAGTTCCATCGGCTCCGCGTCGTCCATGGGCACGGCCATGTCCACGTTGCGCAACATCACCGCCGGCGGCGATCCGATGGCGCCGCCGCGCGCCCATTGGTGGGCGCGCAACAGGGCGTCGAGCTGCGGGTCGCGGATCACGCCGCCGACGGGCGCCACGACAGGCTGGCTGGCTGGGAGGACATCGACGTCGACCGGCAGGCTTGCCAGCTCGGGCGACGCCGGGTCGGGCGCGGCATCCGGCACGCTGCGCATCAGCATCAAGCCGCCCACCAGGGCCACCACGCCCGTCGCCAGCGCCGCCGGCAGGCGCCAACGCACGGGCGGCCTCGGCGCTGCCGCCGCTACCCCCGCTATGGGCACCGGCTCGCGGGCGAGGCGCGCACGCACGCCGGCCAGCAATGCCGCGTCGCGGCCGGGCCGGTTGGCCAGATCTTCCGAGCGCAGCACGTCGCCGATGACGTGGTACGCATGCCAGGCGGCACGCGCCCCGGCGTCATCACGCCAGCGGCGGCAGGCGCCGGCGACGGCGTCGGGCCCGCCGCGGCACTCGCCGTCGACGAGGGTCGAGAGGACCTCGTTCGGATCCTCGGGTCGCAAAGCAGAGGACTCGGCGCTCATGGTGCAGTCTTGTCCGTAGCAGGAAATCTTGGTTTGACCCGGCGCAAGCGCGACGACCTTGGCGGCGACCTTGGCGGGGCGACCTGGCCCGCACTCACCAACGCTCGCCCTGGCGTGTATCCAGCAACGGCCGCAGGCGCGCGGCGATCGCTTCACGCGCACGGAAGATGCGGGAACGCACGGTGCCGATCGGGCAGTTCATGACTTCGGCAATCTCGTCGTAGCTCAGTCCTTCGATTTCGCGCAGCGTGATGGCTTGCCGCAGGTCGGCCGACAGCGCCTCGATCGCCGCGTTCACCACCGCCGCGACCTCCTTGCTGGCCATCACCGCCTCGGGGGTCTCACCGTCGGTTAGTTCGTTCTCTATGCGCGAAGTTTCGTCACCATCCTCCACCGATGCGAGGGAAGTCTCGGTGACGATCGGGTCGCGCCGCAGCTCCACCAGCGTCTTCTTGGCGGTGTTGACCGCGATCCGGTAAAGCCACGTGTAA
>JAGWTJ010000029.1 GCA_028869005.1 Burkholderiales bacterium
GCCGCGCCCGACAGCGCCAAAGGCGACGCCGTGCTGCAACTGCTGAAGGAGCGCGGTCTGCTGCCGCAGGCCGATGCCGCTGGCGCGAGCCCGCTCGTGCGCCAGGTGCGCGACGCCGCCTCCGAACTGGTGCTGTCGGCGATGAACTTCCTCGGCGTGCGCTACCGGCGCGGCGGCAATTCGGCCGAAGAGGGCTTCGACTGCAGCGGCTTCACGCGCTACGTGTTCGAGAACAGCCTTGGCCTCATGCTGCCGCGGCGCGCCGACCAGCAGGCCGGGCTCGCCGGCCTGCTGCACGTCAGGCGCGAAGAACTGCGCCCGGGCGATCTGGTGTTCTTCAACACCATGCGGCGCGCCTTCTCGCACGTCGGCATCTACATCGGCGACGGCCGTTTCATCCATGCTCCGCGCAGCGGCTCGCAGGTGCGCATCGAGGACATGCGCGAGGCCTACTGGACCAAGCGCTACAACGGCGCGCGGCGCGCCGAGAGCGCCGGCGGCGACGCGCTGGCGGCCATCGTGCCGCTGCCAACTGCCGCGGCGCAGTCGCTCGGCCCAGCCGCCGCGCAAGCTGCGTCCGCGGCCGACGCAGCGACCGGCGGCACGCCGCGCTGACCCTGCCGGCCTCGTGTCCGCGTGCGGCGCGGCACAATGCCGTGTCATGGGCGAGAACGTCAATCCGCTGGCCGATCTGCGCTATGCCGCCGCGGTGCCGCGCATCCCCGAGCACGCCGCAGCGCCGAACGGCCACCTGGCCGACCGCCTGGGCCGGCCGCTGCGTGATCTGCGCATCTCGGTCACCGACCGCTGCAACTTCCGCTGCACCTACTGCATGCCCAAGGAGGTGTTCGATCGCGACTACCGCTTCCTGCCGCACAAGTCGCTGCTGACGTTCGAGGAAATCGCGCGCGTGGCGCGCCTGTTCGTCCTGCACGGCGTGCACAAGCTGCGCCTGACCGGCGGCGAGCCGCTGCTGCGCAAGGATGTGGAAGCGCTGATCGCGCAGCTCGCCGCTCTGCGCACCGTGGAGGGCGGCCGGCTCGACATCGCGCTCACCACCAACGGCTCGCTGCTCGAACGCAAGGCGCGCGCCCTGCGCGACGCCGGGCTCGAGCGCGTCACGGTCAGTCTGGACGCGCTCGACGAAGCGGTGTTCCAGCGTATGAACGACGTGGGCTTTGCCGCCGCCGACGTGCTGCGCGGCATCGACGCGGCGCTGAGTGCCGGCATGCGGCGCGTCAAGCTCAACATGGTCGTCAAGCGCGGCACCAACGACCAGGAGATCGTGCCGCTGGCGCGCCACGTGCGCGAGCGCTACGGCGCGCTGGCCGTGCTGCGCTTCATCGAGTACATGGACGTGGGCGCCACCAACGGCTGGCGCATGGACGAGGTGCTGCCGTCGGCCGAGGTGCGCGCGCGCCTGGCCGCCGCCTTCGCGCTCGAACCGCTGGCGCGCACTGCGGCCGGCGAGACCGCCGAACGCTGGCGCTACGTCGACGGCGGCGGCGAGGTCGGCTTCATCAGCAGCGTGACCCGTGCCTTCTGCCGCGACTGCAACCGCGCGCGCCTGTCGACCGAGGGCAAGCTGTTCCTGTGCCTGTTCGCCGACCACGGTCACGACCTGCGCGCGCTGCTGCGCGGCGGCGCGAGCGACGAGCAGATCGCCGCCGCCATCGGCCTCGTCTGGCGCGAGCGCGAGGATCGCTACTCCGAACTGCGCGCGGCGATGCCAACCGGCGGCAACGGCAGCGACGGCAGCGCACGCAAGATCGAGATGCACTACATCGGCGGCTGAGCCTGCCCGAGCACCTGGTCGACGCCGCGATTGGCGAGCGCATCGGCACGCTCGTTGCCCGGGTCGCCGGCATGGCCCTTCACCCAGCGCCAGTGCACCTCGTGCGCGGCGTTGAGCTGGTCCAGCCGCTGCCACAGGTCGACGTTCTTCACCGGCTTCTTGTCGGCGGTGAGCCAGCCGCGCTTCTTCCAGCCGTGGATCCAGCTCGTGATGCCGTCCTTGACGTACGCGCTGTCGGTGTGGATGGTGACGACACAGTGCCGACGCAGCGAGGTCAGCGCCTCGATCACCGCGGTCAGCTCCATGCGGTTGTTGGTGGTGAGCCGCTCGCCGCCGAACAATTCCTTCTCGTGCGTGCCGCTCTTGAGCCACACGCCCCAGCCGCCCGGGCCCGGGTTGCCGCGGCAGGCGCCGTCGGCGTAGATCTCGACCATGCTCAACGGGGATTCCTTCGTCGTGTCGCCGCCAGTCATGCCGGCTCTTGCTCGCGCCGGCGCTCGGCCGCTGCGGCATGCACGGGCGGCGCGTCGCGTCGCGCCACGGCGGCCGGCGCCGTCGCCGCCTTGCGCCGATCGGACCTGGCCATGCCGACAAGGCGCATGCCGCGCACACGCTTGACGGCGACGACGAAGTAGACCGCGCCGAGCACCGGCCACCAATGTTCGCCGACGCGATCGAGCCAGCGCCAGCGCTCGAGCCAAACCTCGCTGGCGATGGGCGGGCGCCAGCAACCGAAGCGTCCGACCTCGACCTCGAAGCCGAGCAGACGCAGCCAGTCGCGCAGCCGCCAGTAGCCGATCAGGTCGCCGGCGCGCGGCAGGAACAGACTGGTGCCGCGCGCGAAGCCGAGGCCGCGCCGCAGGCGCCCGGCACGCTGGCGCAGCCCCCACAAGCTTGCCGGGTTGAAGCCGACGATCACCACGCGACCCTCGGGCACCAGCACACGCTCGACCTCGCGCAGCGTGAGGTGCGGGTCGCGCGCCAGCTCGAGCGCATGCGGCAGCACGACGAGATCGATGCTGGCGTTCGGGAACGGCAGCGCGTCGAACTCACAGTGCAAGTCGACGCGCTGCGCGCCGCCGGGCGTCGTCACTCCATCGTGTGTCGTCGGCAGCACGGTCGGCAGGCCTTCGAACGGATGCAGCGAATCGCTCGCCACCCAGCGGTGCGGCATGCGGTTGGCGCGCAGCCCCTCGAGTTCGGGCAGGCCGAGCTGCACGGCGTGAAAGCCGAAGGCATCGGCGAGCGCGTCGTCGAGCCGATCCTGCTCCCAGGCGAGCAGATAGCGCCCGGGCGCGGTCGCCAGCCACGCGGCCAACTCTACAATCGACTCGTCCCGCGTCATCTGTCTCATGGATCTCGTCGCCCTGCCCGCGTTCAGCGACAACTACATCTGGTTGCTGCACGACGGCGTGCGCGCCTGGGTCGTCGATCCCGGTGATGCGGCGCCGGTGCGTGCCGCTCTCGTTGCGCGCGGCCTCGGGCTGGCGGGCATTCTAGTGACGCACCATCATCCCGATCACGTCGGCGGCATCGATGCCTTGCGCGCCTTGCTCGCCGACGGCAACCAGGTCCACGGCCCGGCGCGCGAGCGCATCCCGCAGCCCTTCGCGCCGCACGCGGACGGCGATGTGCTCGACGTGCTCGACCAGCGCTTCGAGGTCATCGACGTGCCCGGCCACACCGCAGGCCATGTGGCCTACTTGCAGCGCGATGCCGCGGCACCGCTGCTCTTTTGCGGCGACACGCTGTTCTCGGCCGGCTGCGGCCGCGTGTTCGAGGGCACTAGCGCGCAGATGGCGGCTTCGCTGGCACGACTGGCCGCCTTGCCGCCGGCGACGCGCGTGTGCTGCACCCACGAATACACGCTGGCCAACCTGCGCTTCGCGACGGCCGTGGAGCCGGACAATGGCGCGCTCGCCGCCTATCGTGAGCGCTGCGAGGCGCTGCGAGCGGCCGGCGCGCCGACGCTGCCCTCGACGATAGCGCTCGAACTCGACATCAACCCCTTCCTGCGCTGCAGCGTCCCGGCCGTGGTGGCGGCGGCGCAGGCGCAGGGTGCCCAAGGCCACGACGCGGTGAGCGTGTTCACCGCCCTTCGCGAATGGAAGAACCGATTCCGATGAAGCCTCCGCCGCCATCCAGGCGCGGCGCCGTGCACTGGCTCGGCGCGCCCGCGCTGGCGATGGCGGCGCTGCTCACATTCGGTGGCTGCGCCACCGGCCCGCAACTTCCCGCGGCCGCGTCGGCATCCGCCCCGGTGCCCACCTCGACAGCCACCGCCGCGGCCACGTCCGCCACTCCAGGCGCGGCGCCGCTCGCCGAGGCCGCCGTCGAAGACGCGGCACTCGCTGCGGGCGCATCGTCACGGAGTGCGTCGGCACAAGACGCCGGCACCGGCGCGGGCATCGCGGCAGCGCCCGCGCGCCCACGCCTCGATCCGCAGCAGGATGCCGAACGCGCCGACCTGTGGCAGCGCGTACGCGACGGCCTGCGCATCCCGGACCTCGACGGCGAACTCGTGCACAAGTGGGAGGCGTGGTACGCGAGCCGGCCCGACTACGTGCAGCGCATGACCGAACGCGGCAGCCGCTACCTCTTCCACATCGTCGAGGAGGTCGAGCGGCGCGGCATGCCCGTCGACCTCGCATTGCTGCCCTTCGTCGAGAGCGCCTTCAACCCGCAGGCGACGTCGAGCGCGCGCGCCTCGGGCATGTGGCAGTTCATGCCGGGCACCGGCAAGGACTTCGAGCTGCGCCAGAACCTGTTCCGCGACGATCGGCGCGACGTGCTGGCGTCGACGCGTGCCGCGCTCGACTTCCTGCAGCGCCTGTACGAGCGTTTCGGCGACTGGCAGCTCGCGCTCGCCGCCTACAACTGGGGTCCGGGCAACGTGCAGCGCGCCATCGACCGCAACCTGCGCGTCGGCCTGCCCACCGACTTCGCCAACCTGCAGCGCATGCCGCAGGAGACGCGCGAGTACGTGCCCAAGCTGCAGGCCGTCAAGAACATCGTGCGCCAGCCCGACGCCTTCGGCCTGCAGTTGCCGGTGCTCGGCGACCACCCGTACTTCCTGAGCGTGGCCATCGAGCGCGACATCGACGTGGCGCTCGCGGCGCGGCTGGCGGGCCTCACGACGGAGGAGTTCCAGCAGCTCAACCCGCAGCTCAACAAGCCCGTCATCCTGGCCGCCGGCACGCCGCAGGTGCTGCTGCCCTACGACGCCGCCAACCGCTTCATCCGCCGCCTCGCGGTGCAGCCCGGGCCGTATGCGAGCTGGACGGCGTGGATCGCGCCGCGCACCGTCAAGCCGGCCGAGGCGGCGCGCCTGACCGGCATGGGCGAGTCGCAGCTGCGCGAGGTCAACCACATCCCGCCGCGCATGCTGGTCAAGGCCGGCTCGACGCTGCTCGTGCCGCGCAGCGCGCGCAGCGACATCGACGTGCCCGAGCACGTCGCCGACCACGCCGCCATCGCGCTCGCTCCCGAGGGACCGAAGCTGCGGCGCGTGGCCTTCAAGGCCGGCCGCAAGGGCGACAGCGTGGCCGCCGTCGCGCGCCGCTATCGCGTCGCGCCGGCGCAGGTGGCCGATTGGAATCGCGTCGCCGCGGCCGCGCGCTTCACGCCCGGCCAGACCATCGTGGTGATGGTGCCGGTGCGCGCCAAGGCACGCACGCAGGTCGCGGCATCGGCGCATCGAGCGCCGGCCCGCGCCGGCGCCACGCGCCGCCCGGCCAAGGCGGCGGCGCGGGTGCGTGTCGCGCAGCGCTGAGCCTGCGCGGCGGACGACGCGTGTCGTCGGCCCTCGGGCGCTGTCAGCCGCGCCCGAGGTAGTCGGACTTGCCGAGTTCGACGCCGGCGTGGCGCAGCAGCGCGTAGGCCGTGGTCACGTGGAAGTAGAAGTTCGGCAGCGCCCAATGCCGCAGGTAGCCTTCGCCGTTGAAGCGGCGCGGCTCGCCCTGGCGCATCGGCAGCACGATCTCGCGCTCCTCGCTGCCGTCGATCTGGCCGGCAGGGATCGACGACACGTACTCGATGCACCGGCGCAGGCGCGAACGCAGCTCGTCGAACGAGGCTTCGTTGTCGTCCCACTTGGGCAGCTCGACGCCGGCCAGTCGCGCTACGCAACCCTTGGCGGTGTCGGTGGCGATCTGGATCTGGCGCACCAAGGGCAGCATGTCGGGCGCCAGCCGCAGGCCGAGGTAGTTCGCGCTGTCGAACTTCCTGGCTTGGGCGTGGGCCTCGGCGCTGTCCAGCCAGCGCAGCATGTTGCCGAGCATGCGCACGAAGACCGGGACGCTGGCGGAATGCATCGATAGGCTCATGGGTTCCTGCAATGTGGAAGTGGCACCTTGCGCAGCCGCGATTGTGAGTCGCGACCGCACCCGATCGCAACGGACGTTACCAGTCGTGGCGGGCACGTGCAGGCGGTATTGACGGGCAGAATCGGGGGCCGTCCGCCGCGCCGCGCGCGCGGGCCGGAGCTTCTCGCTGCCGCCGCATGAACATCATCATCCTCGACGACTACCAGGACGCGGTGCGCAAGCTGAAGTGCGCCGCGCAGCTCGAGCCGTACAACGCCAAGGTCTTCACCAACACCGTCAAGGGCATCGGCCAGCTCTCGGTGCGACTGCGCGACGCCGACGTGCTGGTGCTGATCCGCGAGCGCACGCAGTTCCCGCGCACGCTGCTCGAGAAGCTGCCGCGCCTGAAGCTGATCTCGCAGACCGGGCGCGTCGGATCGCACATCGACGTCGCGGCCTGCACCCGGCTGGGCATCGCGGTCGCCGAGGGTCTGGGCTCGCCGGTGGCGCCGGCCGAGCTGACCTGGGCGCTCATCATGGCCTCCATGCGGCGGCTGCCGCAGTACATCGGCAACCTCAAGCACGGCGCGTGGCAGCAAAGCGGGCTGAAGGCGGCGTCGATGCCGCCCAATTTCGGCATCGGCATGCAACTCGAGGGCAAGACGCTCGGCGTGTGGGGCTACGGCCGCATCGGCCGCCTGGTGGCCGGCTACGGGCGCGCCTTCGGCATGCGCGTGCAGGTGTGGGGCAGTGCCGGCTCGCGCGACCGCGCCGTGTCCGACGGCCACCAGGCCGCCGCCGACTGCGACTCGTTTTTCGAGGCGAGCGACGTGCTCTCGCTGCACCTGCGCCTGAGCGATGCGACGCGCGGCATCGTCAGGCTCGACGCGCTGTCGCGCATGAAGCCGACCGCGCTGCTCGTCAACACCTCGCGCGCCGAACTGATCGAGGAGAACGCGCTGGTGGCCGCGCTCAACCGCGGCCGTCCCGGCATGGCGGCGGTCGACGTGTTCGAGACCGAGCCGATCCTGCAGGGCCACCCGCTGCTGCGGCTGGAGAACGCCGTCTGCACGCCGCACATCGGCTACGTCGAGCAGGACAGCTACGAGCGCTACTTCGGCGCCGCGTTCGACAACGTCGTGAACTTCATCCGCAACGAGCCGACGCACATCGTCAACCCCGACGCGCTCAAGGTCATGCGTTGATGGGTGTCGAGCCAGGACCCTGCGCGGCATGGCCTCCGCACCGTTGACTGCGCCGCCGGCGCGCGCGGTGCCGGCGTCGTGTGCGCAACTGTTCACCGCCTTCACGCGCCTGGCGCTGCAGGGCTTCGGCGGCGTGCTGCCGGTGGCGCAGCACGAACTCGTCGAGCGGCTCGGCTGGGTCGATCGCGACGAATTCCTGCGCATCCTCTCGGTCGCCCAGGTGCTGCCGGGGCCGAACGTCGTCAACCTGTCGCTGATGATCGGCGACCGCTTCTTCGGCTGGCGCGGCGCGCTCGCGGCGCTGGCCGGCATGCTGCTCGCGCCGCTCGTGCTGGTGCTGGTGCTGGCCGCGCTGGCCGTCAGGCTGCGCGAGGTGCCGGGGGTGGCAGGTGCGTTGCGCGGCATGGCGGTGGTGGCTGCGGGGCTGGTGGCCAGCACCGCCATCCGCCTGACGACTGCCCTGCGCGACAGCGCGCTGGGCACGCCGCTGGCGACATCGTTCGGCGCGCTCACGCTGGTCGGCGTCGGCCTGCTGCACTGGCCGCTGGTGGGCGTCGTGCTGGTGCTCGGCAGCGTCGCGGTGGCGGCCGCCTGGCGGCGCCTAGGCGCAGACAAAGCATGAGCGCGCCGGGCCGCTCCCAAGCGCTCATCCCGGAGCGCGCAGCGCTCAGGGCAGTCCAGTGAGCGCCTGGCTGCTCGGCACGCACGGCCTCACGCTGGCCGACTGGATGCAACTGTTCGGTCACTTCCTGATGCTCTCGCTGCTGGCCATCGGCGGCGCCATCACCACCGCGCCCGACATGCAGCGCTTCGTCGTCGGCGAGCGCGGCTGGCTCGGCGACGCGCAGTTCGGCGACTGCGTCGCGCTGGCCCAGGCGGCGCCGGGCCCGAACGTGCTGTTCGTGGCGGTCATCGGCTTCAACGTCGGTGGCCTGCTCGGTGCGCTGGCGACGATGGTGGGCACGCTACTGCCTTCGACCGTGCTCACGCTGCAGGCGACGCGTTGGGGCGAGAGCCGACGCGACGGCCGCGCCGTGCGCGCCTTCACCTCCGGCATGGCGCCGCTCACGCTCGGGCTGCTGGCGGCGACCGCCTGGCTGCTGTTCGAGCCGGCCGCCGCGCACCCGGCCAGCTGGGCGCTGGTGGCCATCACACTGCTCGTCATGCTGCGCACGCGACTGGGGCCGCTCGTGCCGATCGCCATCGGCGCCGTGGTGGGTGCACTCGGCTGGGTCGGATGAGCGCCGCGAGCCCGCGTTCGCGCGGCGTCTCGAGCCGCGGCCGGGCTCGCGCCAGAGGAGTCTGCGCGCCGTGAGGCTGCTGCTCGCCGGCGCCGCGGCCGCGGCGCTCGTCGCGCTGGCGCTGTCGGCCGCGCTCTACGCGTTGCAGGAACGGCTGATCTTCCAGCCGGTGAAGCTGTCGGCGACGCATCGCTTTGACTTCGGAGCCGACGTGCACGAGCGCTGGATCGACGTGCCCGGCGCGCGCCTCGACGCGCTGCATCTGCAGCTGGCCGCGCCGCGCGGCGTGGTCTTCTACCTGCACGGCAACGCCGGCAACCTCGCGGACTGGTTCACGAGCACCGAGCTGTACCGCCGGCACGGCTTCGATCTGTTCATGCTCGACTACCGTGGCTACGGCAAGAGCAGCGGACGCATCCAGAGCGAGGCGCAACTGCACGCCGACACGCGCGCCGCCTGGGACGCGATCGCGGCGCGTTACGTCGGCGGCAAGCGCGTCATCCTCGGCCGCTCGCTGGGCACGGCGCTCGCGGCGCGCCTGGCCGCCGAGGTGCAACCCGATCTGCTGCTGCTGGTCTCGTCGTACACCGGCATGGGCGCGATGGCGGCGCTGCACTACCCGTGGGTGCCGAGGGCGTTGCTGCGCTATCCGTTGCGCACCGACGCCGCGCTGGCCGCCGTGCGCTCGCCTGTCGTGCTCGTACACGGCGAGCGCGACGAGTTCATCCCGGCCGCGCACAGCGCCGAGCTGCACCGGCTCGCGCCAGGCTCGCGCCTGCTGATCGTCCCCGGTGCGGGGCACAACGATCTGGAGAACTTCCCCGCCTACTTCGACGCCGTCTCGGCCGCGCTCGAAGGCGCGTGATGCGTTGCTGTGGCGTCGCTGTGGCGCCGCCGATGCGTTGCCGATGCGTTGCCGATGCGTTGCCGATGCTTCGCCGATGCGCCGCGGCGCCGTCTCAGCCGCCGCGCTGGCGCAGCGCCTCGTACAGGCACACGCCGGCGGCGACCGAGACGTTGAGGCTCTCGACCGCACCCTTCATCGGGATGCGCACGAGTTCGTCGCAGCTCCTGCGCGTGAGCTGGCGCATGCCCGTCCCTTCGGCGCCGAGCACCAGCGCCAGCGGCACGCCCAGCTCGGCCTCGTAGAGCGTGCGCGGCGCGTCGTCGGCGGTGCCGACGAGCTTCAGGCCGCGCTCCTTCAACTCGCCGAGCGTGCGCGCCAGGTTCACCACCATCAGGTAGGGCACGGTCTCGGCGGCACCGCTGGCCACCTTGGCGACCGTGGCGTTGACGCCCACGGCGTGGTCGCGCGGCGCGATCACCGCGTGCACGCCGGCACCGTCGGCCACGCGCAGGCAGGCACCGAGGTTGTGCGGATCGGTGATGCCGTCGAGCGCCAGCACGAGCGGCGGACCGCGCACGGCGTCAAGGATGTCGTCGAGCGAATGCCGCGCCGCAAGCGGCTTCACGCGCGCCACCACGCCCTGATGTGCGCCGCCGTGGATGAGACGTGATAGGTGCTCGGCGTCGCTGGCGACGATCTTCACCCCGGCGGCGGCCGCGCGCGCGACGAACTGACGCATGCGCGCATCGCGCCGCGCACCGTCCACATGCACCTCGAGCACCGACTCGGGCGCCGTCTTCAACCGCACGGTCACGGCATGGAAGCCGAACAGCACCTTCGCATTCATCATCCGATCGTAGCCTCGCTCGAGCAGGGTTTGTCCGGCTGCATGGCTGCCGTGCGCCGCCCTAAAAAGGCAGGCATGATCTGGTCGATCCTCGCACGCGACGACGAGGGTCGCTTCGGCGCGGCCATCGCGAGCCGCTTCTTCGCGGTCGGCGCGTATTGCCTGCACGCGCAGCGCGGCGTGGGCATCGTCGCCACGCAGGCGCTCATGAATCCGCTGTACGGCCCCGCCGCCCTGATGCTGCTCGCGCAGGGCCACGCGCCGCGCTCCGTCGTCGCTGCGCTCATCGCCGCCGACGCGGGATGCGACCAGCGTCAGCTGCACCTGCTCGGCGCACTCGGTCCTCCGGCAGCGCACAGCGGTGCAGCCTGCATCGACTGGTGCGGCCAGACGAGCGGCGCGCACTACAGCGTGGCCGGCAACATGCTCGCCGGGCCGCAGGTGCTGGCCGCCACGGCCGAGGCCTTCGAGCGCAGTGCCGGTGGCACGCTCGCCGAGCGGCTGCTCGCGGCCCTGGCGGCGGGCGAGGCGGCGGGTGGCGACAAGCGCGGCAAGCAGTCGGCGGCGCTCGTGATCCAGGGCGACGAAGACCGTCTCGAGCTCGACCTGCGCGTCGACGATCACGCCGAGCCGGTGCGCGAACTGCTGCGTCTGCATGCTGTCAGCGGCGAGCGCTTCCAGCCCTTCGTCGCCTGCCTGGCGGGGCGCCACGACGCGGTGGGCGAGCTCGACCGCACGCGCATCGAAGCGGCGATCGAGCGCTTCCACGTCGCCCGTGCGGCACAGCGCGGGGAGCCGCACTGACGTGGCCCTGCTCGAAGTGCGCGCCCTGCGTGCCAGCTTCGCCACCGACGACGGCGACCTCGTCGCGGTGGACGGCGTGAGCTTCGACGTCGAGGCCGGCAGCACGCTCGCCCTGGTCGGCGAATCGGGCTGCGGCAAGAGCGTGACCTCGCTCGCCGTGATGGGCCTGGTCGCCGCGCCCGGACGCGTCGACGGATCGATCCGCTTCGAGGGCCGCGAGCTCGTCGGTCTTGCGACGCGTGACTGGCAGGACCTGCGCGGCAACGGCATGGCAATGGTTTTCCAGGAGCCGATGACCTCGCTCAACCCGGCCTTCACCATCGGCGCGCAGATCGTCGAGGGGCTGCGCCGACATCGCGCGCTCACGCGCCCGGCGGCCGCCGCTCGTGCGCTCGAGATGCTCGAGCGCGTGCGCATCCCGGCGCCCGAGCAGCGCTTCCACGAATACCCGCACCAGCTCTCGGGAGGCATGCGCCAGCGCGTGATGATCGCGATGGCGCTGGCCTGCGAGCCGCGCCTGCTGATCGCCGACGAGCCGACGACCGCGCTCGACGTCACGATCCAGGCCCAGATCCTCGAGCTGCTCGGTGCGCTGCAGCGCGACACCGGCACCGCCGTCGTGCTGATCACGCACGACCTGGGCGTGGTCGCCGAAACCGCCGACGAAGTGGCGGTGATGTACGCCGGACGCATCGTCGAGCGCGCGGCGGCGCCGCGCCTCTTTGCGCATCCCGAGCATCCGTACACCGTCGGCCTGCTCGGCGCGATGCCGCGCCTGGACGGCGAACGCGAGCGGCTGGCGTCGATCGAGGGCCAAGTACCGAGCCCCCTGCGGGTCATGGCCGGCTGCCGCTTCGAACCGCGCTGCCCGTTCGCCGTCGAGCGCTGTCGTCGCGAGGCGCCGGTGCTGCGCGAAGTCGGCGCGCGGCATCTGGTGGCCTGCTGGCGCTCGCCGCTGGATGCCGATGCGCCTCGCGTTCGGGCGCCCGAGGCAACGCCGGCATGACGCGCGTGAGCGTCGCCCTGGTGGCGCAACACCGATGACACCGATGACGCCGCAGTCGACGTCTTCGCCTGCGCCGGCGGCGTGGCCCGCGGCGCCACTGCCCTCCACGCCGCTGCTGCAGGCACGCGGCCTCGTCAAGCACTACCCGATCCGCCGCGGCCTGTTCGGCCGCGCACGAGGTGCCGTGCGCGCGGTGGATGGCGTCGACCTGCGGCTCGAGGCCGGCCGCACGCTCGGCGTGGTCGGCGAATCGGGCTGCGGCAAGAGCACGCTCGCTCGCCTCGTGCTGCGGCTCGTCGAGCCGACCGCCGGCAGCGTGCACTTCGAGGGCCGCGACCTCGGCGCGCTCGGCGCCGCCGCATTGCGCGCCGAGCGGCGCGCGATGCAGATCATCTTCCAGGATCCGTTCTCGTCGCTCAACCCGCGCATGACGGTAGGCCGCATGCTGGCCGAGCCGCTGCGGCTGCATGGGCTGCACGCGGGACGCGAGCGCGAGCGCGTCGCCGAGTTGCTCGCCACGGTCGGCCTGGCGCCCGAGCATGCGATGCGCTATCCGCACGAGTTCAGCGGCGGCCAGCGCCAGCGCGTGGGCATTGCGCGCGCGCTCGCGGTCGAGCCGCGCCTCGTGGTGTGCGACGAGGCGGTGTCGGCGCTCGACGTCTCGGTGCAGGCGCAGGTCGTCAACCTGCTGAAGGAACTGCAGCGGCGCTTCGGCCTGGCCTACATCTTCATCGCGCACGATCTGGCGGTGGTGCGCCACATCGCGAGCGAGGTCGCCGTGATGTACCTCGGCCGCGTCGTCGAGCACGCCGGCAAGCGCGCGCTCTTCGCCGCGCCGCGCCACCCCTACACGCAGGCGCTGCTGTCGGCGATTCCCGTGCCCGAGCCGGGCAGCGGCCGCCAGCGCATCGTGCTCGCCGGCGACGTGCCGAGCCCGGCGGCGCCGCCTTCGGGCTGCCGCTTCCACACGCGCTGCCGGCATGCGAGGCCGCGCTGCCGCGTCGACGACCCGCCGCTCGAGACCGACGCCTCGGGCCACGCGGTGGCCTGCCACTACTGGCGCGAGATCGAATTGCCGGACGCGGCGCTGCCGCGCGCGGCGGCGCCCAACCCCCGCCTCGAACGCCTGCAGGCGGCGTTCGCGTCCTGATCCCCGCACCCCAGGAGCCCCCGATGAAGATCCCCTGCCGATTGCTCGCCGCCGCGCTCGTCGTCGCCACCGCTGCGATCGCAGCGCCGCTCGCCGCACAGGCGCAGACGCCGCCGACGCTGCGCGTCGGCCTCGCCGAGGACCCCGACGCGCTCGACCCGACCCTGGCGCGCACCTTCGTCGGCCGCATCGTGTTCGCGGCGCTGTGCGACAAGCTGTTCGACATCGACGAGAAGCTGGGCATCGTGCCGCAGCTGGCCGAGAGGTACGAGTGGAGCGCCGACGGCAAGGCGCTGACGCTCAAGCTGCGCGCGGGCGTCGTCTTCCACGACGGCGAAAAGCTCGACGCGGCGGCGGTCAAGTACAGCCTCGAGCGCCACAAGACGATGCCCGGCTCGAACCGCCGCGGCGAGCTGGCGCCGGTGGCCAGCGTCGACGTCGTCGATGCACTCACCGCGCGCCTGAACCTGAGCGCGCCGTTCTCGCCGCTGCTCGCGCAACTGGCCGACCGCGCCGGCATGATCGTCGCGCCCAAGGCGGCGCAGGCGGCCGGCGACAAGTTCGCGGCCAAGCCGGTGTGCGCGGGTCCGTATCGCTTCGTCGAGCGCGTGCCGCAGGACCGCATCGTGCTCGAGCGCTTCGCCGACTACTGGGACAAGGGCGCGGTGCACTTCGACAGGATCGTCTACACGCCGATTCCCGACGCCACGGTGCGGCTGGCCAACCTGAAGAGCGGCCAGCTCGACTACATCGAGCGCGTGGCCGCGTCCGACATGGAGAAGCTGCGCGCCGACAAGCGCTTCAAGACCGCGGCCTTCACCGAGATCGGCTACCAGGGCATCACCATCAACATCGGCAAGAGCGACAAGGCACAGGCCAATCCGCTCGGCCGCGACGCGCGCGTGCGCAAGGCCTTCGAGCTCGCGCTCGACCGCAAGGGCCTGGTGCAGGTGGTGATGGACAACGAGGCGGTGGTCGGCAACCAGTGGGTGGCGCCGACCAACCCCTACTACGCGAAGAACATGCCGGTGCCCAAGCGCGACGTGGCCAAGGCGCGCGCGCTGCTCGAGGAGGCCGGCGTGCCCCACCCCAGCTTCACGCTGCTCACGCCCACCACCTCGGATGCGCAGCGCCTGGCGCTCGTCGTGCAGGCGATGACGCGCGACGCCGGCTTCGACGTGAAGATCCAGGCCGCCGAGTTCGCGACCTCGCTGAACATGGCCGACAAGGGCGACTTCGAGGCCTACGTGCTCGCCTGGAGCGGCCGCGCCGACCCTGACGGCAACCTCTACAGCTTCGACGCCTGCAAGCAGCCGCTCAACTACGCCGGCTACTGCGACGCCGCGACCGACCGGCTGCTCGACCAGTCGCGCAGCGTGCGCGACCTCGGCGAGCGCAAGAAGCTGTACGAGCAGATTGCCGCCCGCGTGCTCGAGGAGCGCCCGATCGTCTACCTGTACCACCGCAACTGGCTGTGGGCCTACACGAACAAGCTCGCCGGCGTGCGCCAGCTGCCCGACGGGCTGCTGCGCGTGCAGGGGCTCAAGCTCGGGTCCTGAGCCGCCGCACCTCCGATGGGCCGCTTCCTGCTCCAGCGCCTGGCGACCATCGTGCCGACGCTGGTGCTCGTCTCGATGCTGATCTTCGCGCTGCAGCAACTGCTGCCGGGCGACCCGGCGCTGATCCTCGCCGGCGAGGATCAGGATCCGACCGTCGTCGCCTACCTGCGCAAGAAGATGCATCTCGACCGGCCGCTGCCGGTGCGCTATGCGTACTGGATCGGCGGCGTGCTGCACGGCGACCTCGGCGAATCGGTGCGCAACCAGGAGAGCGTGCTCGCGCTCGTCGCGCAGAAGCTGCCGGTGACGATCGAGCTGGCGGCGCTGGCGATGGCAATCGCGCTGGCCATCGGCATTCCGTCGGGCATCGTCTCGGCGGTCGGCCGCGGCAGCGCGTGGGACGCCGCGGCCAACGTGTTCGCGCTGTGGGGCATCAGCACGCCGAACTTCTGGCTCGGCATCCTGATGATCCTGCTCTTCTCGGTGCAGCTTGGCTGGCTGCCGGCGTCGGGCTACGTCAGCCCGTTCGACGACCTGCGCGCCAATCTCGCCGCGATGATCATGCCGGCCTTCGTGCTCGGCAACGCCATCGCCGCGGTGCTGATGCGCCACACGCGCAGCGCGATGCTGCAGGTGCTGTCGTCCGACTACGTGCGCACCGCGCGCGCCAAGGGCCTGCGCGAACGCGTCGTGGTGCTGCGGCACGCACTGCGCAATGCGCTGGTGCCTATCGTCACGCTCGGCGCGCTCGAATTCGGCACGCTGCTGTCGGGCGCCGTGCTCACCGAGCAGGTGTTCACGATTCCGGGCTTCGGCAAGCTCATCGTCGACGCCGTCTTCAACCGCGACTACGCGGTCGTGCAGGGCGTGGTGCTGGTCACCGCCAGCGCCTACATCGTGCTCAACCTGCTCGCCGACCTCGCCTACTTCGCGGTCAATCCGCGGCTGAGGCGCTGAGCATGGCGGACGCGGACGACGGTCTGCCGGCGCCGGCCGGCCCCTGGCAGCGCGCCTGGCGGCGGCTGCGGCGGCGGCCCGGCGCACTGCTCGGGCTCGCCGTCGTGCTCGGCTTCGTCGTGCTGGCGCTCGCTGCGTCGTGGATCTCGCCGTACGACCCGGTGGCCACGAGCTGGAGCGACATCCGCAAGGCGCCGAGCGCCGCGCACTGGTTCGGCACCGACGAGATCGGCCGCGACGTGCTCGCGCGCGTCGTCTTCGGCACGCAGGCCTCGCTGTTGGCGGGCGTGGTGTCGGTGTCGATCTCGCTCGCGCTCGGCGTGCCGATCGGCCTGGCGGCGGGCTTCGCCGGCGGCTGGGTCGACGGCGTGATCTCGCGCGTGACCGACGCCTTCCTCGCCTGCCCGTTCCTGATCCTGGCGATCGCGCTGGCGGCCTTCCTCGGTCCCAGCCTGACCAACGCGATGATCGCGATCGGCGTCTCGGCCACGCCCATCTTCGTGCGGCTGACGCGCGGCCAGGTGCTCAACGTCAAGGTCGAGGATTACGTCGAAGCCGCGCGCGCGGTGGGCAACCCGCCGTGGCGCATCGCCTTCGCGCATGTGCTGCCCAACGTCACCGCGCCGCTCATCGTGCAGGCCACGCTGGCCATCGCGGCGGCGGTGATCGCCGAGGCCAGCCTGTCGTTCCTCGGCCTCGGTCAGCAGCCGCCGGCGCCGAGCTGGGGCAGCATGCTCAACACCGCCAAGAACTACGTCGACAACGCGCCGTGGATGGCGATCTGGCCGGGACTCGCGATCTTCGTCCTCGTGCTCGCCTTCAACCTGCTGGGCGACGGGCTGCGCGACGCGCTCGATCCGCGCCAGCGCTGAAGGCGCCGCCTCAAAGCGGCGCCGCGAGGACACGGCGCAGCCAGTGGTCGAGCGAGAACGTGCCGGCGCCGCGGCACAGCAGCACGAGCAGCATCGCCGCCCACTGGATGTGCGTCGGCCAGGCCTGCGGGTAGACGAAGATCTCGATCACCGACGTCATGCCGAGCAGCACCAGCGCGGCCGGTCGCGTCAGCAGGCCCAGCACCAGCAGCGCCGGCATCGACAGCTCGATGGACACGGCGATGTGCGCCGCCAGCACGGGCGGCAGCAGCGGCAGCTTGTAGTCGTCGGCAAAGAGCGCCAGCGCCGCCGGCCAGTCGGCGAGCTTGACGAGCGCCGAGTTCCAGAACACCGTCGCCACGGCAAGCCGCAGGGGAATCGCCAGCAGCGAGTACGGCACCGCGTCCAGACGCTCGACGATGCGACGCAACAGCGCGCTCAGGCCCGACGCGCGCAGGCGCGCGCGCGAGTCAGGGACGGCGGCCAGGGTGTTTTTCATGACGGAACCTCCGGCAAAGGGGCGAAGCGCCGCGCGGCCCCCGGGACGGTGAAGCGGCCCGTTGCGAGATGGTCGGCGAGCACCGCCGCCGCGTCGGTCGCAGGGCCCGCGCTCGTCGCCGCGGCCGTCTCGCGCGCCGCGAGCCGATCGAGCGCCTCCTGCAACGAAGATCCGCAGGCGAGGTCGAGCGTGAAGCGCCAGGCCGTCTCGCCCAGCGCCTGCACGTCGATGCCCGACGCCGTGCGCGCAACCAGCAGCCAGCGCGGCCCGCCCTGCGGATCGAGTGCGGCAAGCGCCGCGTCGTCGTCGGCAAGCGTTGCGCGCCAGATCAGGTCGGCCGCGCGCTGCGTTCGCAGCAGGCGCAGCGAGGGATGATGCGTGAAGCGCAGCGCCGATTGCCGATCGGCCGAGAGCGCCGCGAGCGAGCCAAGCGCGCCGGCATCGAGCGGCGCGGCGTCGCTCGCATGCAGCGCGCGGCTCACCGACCATTCGAGGCGGGCGACATCGCTCAGGTAGGCGAGCGACGCCGCCGGACTCCAGCGAGCGATGAAGCCCGCGAAGCCGGCGCCGTACAGATCGAGCCAGGCCGACGACGGCGGCCGCTCGGCGATGTAGGCGCGCGCCATGGCCTCGAAGAAGTCGTCGCCGACGAGCCTGGCGACGGCCGGATGGTTGAGGCGCAGCGCGCGCACGGCCACGCTCTCGAAGGTGTGGCGGTAGATGGCGAGGCGCAGGACGGCGGCGATGCCGTCGTCGACGACGAATGCGGCCGCCGCCGTGTCGCCTTCGAGGAGGCTGCGCTGCACGGCGCGCTGCAGTTCAGCAAGCGAGGGCATGGGCCGTCTCCGTGCCGCGCGATGCGCGCGCTATCGCCGCCTGCGCCGTCGCCGCCTCGCCGAGCAGCACGTCGAGCGCCGGCAGCTGGGTGTCCCATTCGATCAGCGTCGGCCGCGGCCCGACGCGCTCTAGCGCGAACGCGTACAGCGCCCACACGTCGGCACTGACGCGCGAGCCGTGATCGTCGATGCGCAGCATGCGGCCGCCGGCGAGCACGCGCGTGGCATGTCCCGCGAGATGGAACTCGCCGATCGCCTGCGCCGGCAGCGCGTTCAGATAGCGAGCGGCGTCGAAGCCGTGGTTGCAGGCGCTGACCCAGATGTTGTTGATGTCGCACAGCAGCCCGCAGCCGGTGCGTGCGGCGAGCACGGCGAGGAATTCCCACTCGGGAATCGTCGAGTGCGCAAAGCGCAAATAGGTCGACGGGTTCTCGATCAGGATGCGCCGGCCGAGCGCGCTTTGCAGCTCGTCGACATGGCGGCACATCACGGCCAGTGCCTCCTCGGTCAGCGGCAGCGGCAGCAGGTCGGCCAGATAGGTGTGATCGACGACGCTCCAGGCCAGATGCTCGGAGACGAGCGCGGGCTCGACGCGCTCGACCAGCCGCGCCAGGCGGGCCAGATGCGCGCCATCGAGCGCGTCGGCGCTGCCCAGCGACATGCCCACGCCGTGCAACGACACGGGGTAGTCGCGCCGCAGCGCCTCGAGGCACTCGAGCGCGGCGCCGCCGCTCATGTAGTTCTCGCTGTGCACCTCGAGCCACGCGATGCGCGGCCGGCGCTGCTGCACTTCGCGGTGGTGCGCGAAACGCAGGCCGATCCCCGCTTGCGCGGGGGCCGTGCCGCAGGCTGGCGGCAGCCGCGACGCGCGGTCGCGGCTGCCGGTGGCCCGGCGCGACGCAGCGTCGCCGCGTGCCATCACGCCGCCATCGTGCGGCCGCCCTGGATCTTGCTGCAGGCGCCGGCCGGCAGCAGCACGAAGGACTTCGGGTCACGCGCCTGCGTGGCCTGCCCGGCGCAGGAGTGCGCGCCTTCGGCGCAGTCGTTCTTGGCGACGGCGTTGATGCCGTAGCATTTCTGCAGTTGTTGCGACTCCATCCTCATCATGTTGTCCTTGACGACCTGCGGCATGTCGCCGGCGGAGAACGCGGGCGCGGCGGCGGCAGCGAGGACGAGCCCGACGGCGGCGGACAGGGTGGAGGCGGCGTGGCTGCGGATGTTCATGGTCGGTCCTTTCGGTTGCGTCGTCTCGACATGAGACGCGGGGGGTAGTTCGCGACAGCCGGCGCGCCGGTTACAGCGTCGCGCAAATTTCGAAGCGCCGGCGCGATGGCGGCGGCGCGCACAATGCGCGGCGCGCGCGCTTCGAGCGCAATCGCTGTAACCGAAGACCGCGATGTCCCGAACTTCCAGCGATGACCGGCATCGGGCCGTCGAGCAGCGACTGCGTGAGCGCTTCCTGCACGGCCTGGCCGGCGACCAGATCGAGTACGAGGCCTTCTTGCGTGAACTGAGCGGACATCTGCGCGGCTACCTGCGCAAGCGGCTGTCCGGCCTACCCGACGAGATCGAGGATCTGGTGCAGGAAACACTGATCGCCGTGCACAGCCGGCGCGACACCTACGACGCAGGCCAGCCGCTGACGGCCTGGGTGCACGCCATCGCGCGCTACAAGATCGTCGACCTGCTGCGCAGCTGGGGGCCGCGCGCGCGCGCCAGCGAAGTCTTCGACGAAGAGTCGGATGTCTTCGGCGCGGTCGACAACGAAGCCGCGCTCGCGCGGCGCGACGTCGGCCGTCTGCTCGCGCGCCTGCCCGAGCGCCAGCGGCTGCCGATCGTGCAGACGCGGCTCGAAGGGCTGTCGGTGGCCGAGGCGGCCGAGGCCAGCGGCATGTCGGAGTCGGCGGTCAAGGTCGGCGTGCATCGCGGCCTCAAGGCGCTGGCCGGCATGATCCGGGGCAAGCGATGAGGACCGAGGACCTGATCGCCGGACTGGCGCGCGGCGCCGGCGCGGTCGAGCCCCACGCCGTCGCGCGGCGCTATGCCGCGGCGATCGGCTGGGGCGCGTTCGGCGCGACGCTGCTGATGGCGCTCCTGCTGCGCGTACGCGCCGACATCGCACAAGCGGTCTGGCTGCCGATGTTCTGGGTCAAGCTCGGCTTTGCCGCGGTGCTGTTCGCGATCGCGCTGGCGCTGGCGGCGCGGCTGGCACGCGCGGCCAAGCCGCTCGGCCACCTGCCGCTCGCGCTCGCGCTGCCGGTGCTCGTGGTGTGGACGATGGCGGCGGCCGAGCTCGTCGCCGCGCCGCCCGGGCAGCGCCTGCCGCTCGTGCTCGGGCAGACCTGGGAGCGCTGTCCATTCCTCGTCACGATGCTGTCGCTGCCGACGCTGGCGGCGGCGTTCTGGGCGACGCGCCGGCTCGCGCCGACGCGGCTGGTGCGCGCCGGCGCCGCTTGCGGCCTGGTCGCCGGTGCACTGGCCGCCTGCATCTACGCGCTGCACTGCCCCGAGATGTCGCCCGCCTTCCTCGGCACCTGGTACGTCATCGGCATGCTGATCCCGACCGCGCTCGGCGCGGCGCTGGGTCCCAGGCTGCTGCGCTGGTGAGAGCGTCAGCGCGGCCGGTCAGCGCGGCGCGAGCAACGCCTGCAGCCGGTCCGGCGTGCCCTCGATGCGCTCGAGCCGCGGATAGCGCAGGCCGGCGCGATAGTCGATGCGCACCGTGCGGTAGAACTCGCCATCGCGCAGCCGAAGAAGGCACGAGCGCTCGGTCGGGCCGGCGTCGCTGCGTTCGTGCGCGGGGGCACGCACGGCGGCGACAAGCGCGGAACCGCACGCGCTTGCTTCGTGTCCAACCGCCATCGCATCTGCAATGTTTGCAGACACGCAAAGGAGGTGCCGTCATGACACAACTGAAGCATTGGCAGGATCCGGTAAACGCGATGCTGGGCCTGTGGTTCGTGTTGTCGCCCTGGGTGGTCGGGTATCAGGACATCTCGGGGGCGGTGGCCACGGCCATCGTGCTCGGCGTGCTGATGATCATCGCGTCGTTCGGCGCGATGATGATCCCCAAAGCCTGGGAGGAGTGGTCGCAGGTCGTGCT
>JAGWTJ010000259.1 GCA_028869005.1 Burkholderiales bacterium
TATGCGCTGCTCGGCGTGTGCGCGGTCTTCACGTACCGGCTGGTGGCGGTCGTCAACTTCACGGGGGCGGCGATCGGCACCACCGGCACCTTCGTGATGGTGGTGCTGCAGCAGGCCGGCGTGCCGCTTGCGCCGGCGGTCGTGATCGGGCTGGCCGCCGGCACGCTGGCCGGCGTCGTCGTCGGCGCCGTCACCACGACCTGGTTCGCGGAGTCGGACGCCTCGACCAAGGCGGCGGTGACGGTGGCGCTGTTCATCGGCATCGTCGCGGTCGGGCTGCGTCTGACCGGCGGCCAGCACCCGCATCCGTTTCCCGAACTGGTGCCGGGTTCGGCGTTGCGGCTGGCCGGAGTCGAACTCACCAACGCGGCGCTGCTGGCGCTGGCGCTGGCTGTGGTGTTCACGCTGCTGGCCGATCAGTTCCTGCGGCGCACGCGCACCGGGCTGCATCTGCGCGCGCTCGCCGAGCGGCCGCTGGCCGCCGAACTGCTCGGCGTGCGCGTGCGACGCCTGTCGCTGCTGGTGTGGGGCGTGACCGGCGCCGTCACGACGCTGGCGCTGATGATCGTCGCGCCGCAGCGCTCGCCGGACTTCATGTCGCTGTCGCTGCTGGTCGTGCCGGCGCTGGCGGCGGCGCTGGTGGGGTTCTTCCGCAACTTCTGGGCGGCGCTCGTCGGCGGCGTGGCCATCGGCGTCATCGAGGGGGTGGCAAGCCGGCTCGGCGGCTCCAACCAGTACCGCGGCGCGCTGCCGTTCTTCGTCATCCTCGCCGTGCTGCTGTGGGCGCAGCGTAAGGCGCGCTGGGACGAGGCGCGCTGACATGCACGGCCCGGCGCTGCGCGCCGCGCTGGTGCTCGTCGCGGCGTCGGTTGCGACCGGTGTCATGGCGGTCGGGCTGCTGCCGCCGTACTGGCTCTTCCTCGCAACCTCGCTGCTGGTGTCGGCGATCGCGCTGCAGAGCCTGGGCCTGGTGACCGGGCGCACCGGCATGATCGCGCTCGGCCAGATGTCGTTTGCCGGCGTCGGCGCGTGGGTGGTCGGCTGGCTCAACGTGGCGCAGTTTCCCGGCGGCCTGGCGCTGTGGATCCTCATCGGCGGTCTGGCGGCCGTGCCCTTCGGCGTCGCGATCGGCCTGCCGGCGCTGCGGCTGCGCGGCATCAATCTGGCGATCGTGACGCTGGGCTTCGCCGCCGCCTTCGATTCGGTGCTGGCGACGATCTCGTTCCCCGGACAGACCGAGTTCGTCTCGGTGCCGCGCCCGCAAGCGTTCGACAGCGACGCCGGCTACTTCGTCTTCACGCTGCTGTGGTTCACGGCGATCGCGGTCGCGCTCGAGTTCGTGGCGCGTTCGCGGCTGGGTGCGGCCTGGCTCGCGGTGCGGCACTCCGAGCGTGCGGCCGCGGCGCACGGCATCGGGATCCCGGGGGCCAAGCTGTCGGCTTTCGCGATCAGCGCCTTCGTGGCCGGCATTTCGGGCGGGCTGGTGGCGGGCTACCTCGGCACGCTGCTGGCCGACAACTTCAACATGATCCAGTCGCTCGTGCTGTTCGCGGTGGCGACGATGGCCGGCGCGCAGTTCGCCTCGGGGGCGCTGATCGGTGGAGTGCTGATCACGATGTTCCCGGAACTGCTGCGCCGCCTCGGGCTGGCGCAGGACATCGGCAACGTGTTCTTCGCCATCGGGGCGACGCAGGCGCTCAGCACCGGCGAGAGCATGAGCGAGGCGCTGCGGCGCAACCTGCCCAAGCTGTGGCGCCGGCGGTCGCGCCGGACGCGGCATGACGCAGCGATGGCCGATGCGGCGCATGCCGATGCGGCAGGCGGCGATGTATGCGCAGCCGGCCGCAGCGGCAGCGCATCGCCGCGAGACAAGAGTGCGGACGCAGCCGTGCCGGTGCTCACGATCGACGGCCTCCAGGTCCGCTACGGCAGCGTGGTGGCGCTCGCCGACGTGCGGCTCGAAGTGCCGGCGCACACGGTGGTCGGTCTGATCGGACCCAACGGCGCGGGCAAGTCGACGCTGATCGACGCCGTCGCCGGCTTCCTGACTTCGTATGGCGGCAGCATCCGGCTCGCGCGGCGCGCGCTCGATGGCGCGCCGGCGCATGCCCGCGCGCGTGCGGGCGTGCGCCGCACCTGGCAGACGACACGTATCGCGCCCGAACTCACGGTCGGCGACTATGTCCGCCTGGCGGCCGGCCGCCGGCTCGGAGACGCCGAGCTGCGCGAGATCCTGCGCTGGCTCGACGCGCCCGATGCGCACCAGCCTATCGCCGGCGTCGACGCCGGCACGCGCCGGCTGTTGGACCTCGCCGGCGTGGTCGCCTCGCGCCCCGCGATCGCCTTGCTGGACGAGCCGGCGGCCGGTCAGTCTCACGACACGACGACGCGGCTGGGCGCGCGTATCGCCGAGATCCCCGAGCGCTACGGTTGCGCCGTGCTGCTGGTGGAGCACGACATGGACCTCGTGCGCGCCGCCTGCAGCGCCGTCACGGTGCTCGACTTCGGGCGCGTGATCGCTGCCGGCGCGACGGCCGCCGTGCTCGACAGCGATGTCGTGCGCAAGGCCTACCTGGGCGCGGAGGAGGGTGCGAGTGGCGCTGCGATGCGCGCCGCGCCGGGCGTGTCCAGCGGCGCGGCCGCCGACGACGTGGAGGCGCCGCGATGACCGCGCGCGGCCTGCCGGCGCGCTTCGTCGTCGAGGCGCTGTCGGTCGAGCGTGCGCACCTGCCGGTCGTGCGTGAGGTGAATCTGGTCGTCGATGCCGGCAGCATCAGCGTGCTGCTGGGCTCCAACGGCGCCGGCAAGACGACCTTCCTCGAGGGGCTGTCGGGCGTGATCCCGCTGTCCGGCGGCCGCATCGCGCTGGGCGGTCTGGAGCTGCACAAGGCGCGCCCGGGCATGCGCGCGCGCGCCGGCGTCGCGCATGTCGAGCAGGGCCGCACCGTGTTCCGGCACCTGACGACGGAGGAAAACCTGCTCGTCGGCGCGCGGGAGGACGCGGCACTCGAAGACGCCTACGGCCTGTTCCCCGAACTGCGCCAGCGCCGCGACGTGCGCGCCGGCCTGCTGTCGGGCGGCGAGCAGCAGATGCTGGTCATCGCGCGCGCGCTGCTGTGCGGCCCCAAGGTGCTCCTGATCGACGAGATGTCGGCCGGCCTCGCGCCGATCGTCGTCTCGCGCCTCATGCGCACCGTGCGCACACTCGCCGACCAGGGGCTGGCGATCCTGCTGGTCGAGCAGTTCGCTGCGCTGGCGCTGGCGATCGGAGACCGCGCCTACGTGCTGCGCCGCGGGCGCATCGTGTTCGACGGCCGCTGCAGTGAGCTGCGCGGCGACAGCGCGAGGCTGCACCGGCTCTACCTCGGCGAGGGGAGCGCCTGACGACGTGTGTCGTGGCCGGGGCTGCACGCCCGCGATGCACCGACATGCCATTGCCAATGCGCTGCGAGTCAAGACGCGTCGCAGTCGCATCGCTACAGTCGTCGCGTGCGGCTGCAGCAGGCCCGGCGGGCCCGTGCGGGCGCGCCGCACGGGTGCTTCGGTAGCACATTGCGGCGTCTGAACCCCGCGCCAGGTTCCCGATCGAAGGCCAAGGGCGCTAAAGGGGCGGCCAATCCACGATGAATCCCAGCGAGCTCTCTGTCGATCGACCGGCCATGGCCGACTTCCTCGCAAGGCGCCGGCACGGCAACCGGCGCAGCCTTTCGGGCTGGTGGCGGTCGGCACCGTGAGCGCGCCGGGCCGCGAGCCCGTTCTGCGGCTCGCCGACGTGGGCCTCGCCTTCGGTGGTCTGCAGGTGCTGCGCCACATCGGCTTCGTGGTGGGACAGCGCGAGATCGTCGGCCTGATCGGCCCGAACGGTGCCGGCAAGTCGACCTGTTTCAACATCATCACTTCGGTCTACCGTCCCGACAAGGGCGAGGTGCGCCTGAACGGCAGACGCGTCACCGGCCTGCGGCCCGATCGCATCTGCCACGGCGGCATCGCGCGCACCTTCCAGCTCGTGCGCACCTTCCAGCGCATGACGGCGCTCGAGAACGTGCTGGTGGGCGCGGTCTACGGCCGGCGCGGGCGGCGCGCCGACGCCGACCGGCAGGCGCTGGCCGCGCTCGCCATGGTCGGGCTGGCCGAGCAGCGCGAGCGTCGCGCTGCGCAGATGACGCTGTCCGACCGCCGGCTGCTCGAGATCGCGCGCGCGCTCGCCTGTGCGCCGGCCGTGGTGCTGCTCGACGAACCGATGGCCGGCCTGAACGCGATCGAGATCGAGAACACGATCGCCGTGATCCGCCGCATCCGCGACGAGCTCGGCATCGCCGTGCTGTGGGTCGAGCACAAGGTCGACGCCATCATGACGGTGTGCGATCGCGTCGTCGTGCTCGACCACGGCGAGAAGATCGCCGACGGCACGCCGGCCGAAGTCATCGCCAACCCGCAAGTCATCGAGGCCTACCTTGGCGAACCCGTTGCTTGAGGTGCGCGAGCTCGACGCGGGCTACGGCGACACGCAGG